>JAFDGR010000307.1 GCA_019309145.1 Deltaproteobacteria bacterium
GAGACCACGAGTCTGCTCTACGGCATGACCGCTTACCACAAAGAAGGATTTACTGGTGGACTGAACATGATCCAGTACGGCAGGGGATACAGCCCCATGGAACTCGCGGTTACTGCAGCTCTGCAGGACCTCCAGCCGACCAAGGGGAACATTGCGCTGATCGTGATCAGTGATGGGAAAGACATGGGCAGTGCCCCCCTTCTTGCCGCCAAGCATCTGGCCGCAGGGTTGGGAGAGCGGCTCTGCATCTACACCATCCAGGTGGGTGATAATGAAGACGGGAAAAATCTGCTCCAGGGGATGGCCAAGGCCAGCGGATGCGGCACAAGCGTGAATGGGGATCAACTCCTTTCAAGCGAGGGAATGGCCGGATTTGTGGAGCAGGTCTTTTTTCAGAAGGTGGCCGCTCGAACAGACAGCGACGGCGATGGGGTCTATGATGACGCGGATAACTGTCCGAATACGCCCAAGGGGGTGCAGGTGGATGCCAACGGCTGCCCGTTTGATTCGGATGGTGACGGCGTCTATGATTACCTGGACAAGTGTCCCAATACCCCCAAGGGTTTACAGGTAAACACGAACGGGTGTCCGTTTGATGCAGACGGTGACGGGGTCTATGATGACGCGGACAAGTGCCCGAATACGCCCAAGGGGGTACAGGTGGATGCCAACGGTTGCCCGTTTGATTCGGATGGTGACGGTGTCTATGACTACAAGGATACCTGCCCGAAGACACCCAAGGGAGCCACGGTGAACGACCGGGGATGCTGGATCCTGAAGGGTCTCTCTTTTGACACGGCGAAGTGGGATATCAAGCCATATGAGTATCCCATCCTGGATGACGTTGTCCGGATTCTCAGGAAGAATCCTTCCATGAAGCTCGAGATCCAGGGCCACACGGATAACCGGGGTTCAGCCAAGTACAACCGGAAGCTCTCCGGGAAACGGGCACGGGCCGTCATGGAGTACCTCGTGAAAAAGGGAATCAGCAGTGACCGGCTGAGCGCTGTGGGATACGGCTTTTCAAGACCGGCTGCCACCAACACCACGGCCCAAGGGAGGGCCATGAACCGGCGGGTGGAACTCAAGCCTATTTATTAACCGACCTGTTTTGCTTATCACAAGAGTGCGGGAAGAACCGGCTTGATCGGCCCCTTCCCGCCTTTCCCCTATGACATTCAAAACCATGGACATGAAAGGAGGTCCACCAATGCAACCTGCTCTTGATCAACTGACCATCTTTATTACCACGTATGGCCTGCAAATAATCGGTGCCATTATTATCCTGATCCTCGGACGTATTGCTGCCGGCATCGGGCGGTCCATCTGCCGGAGAGTGCTGGAAAAGACAAAGACAGACACGGCCATTATCTCCTTTGTGGGAAGCCTGGCGTACGTCATCATCCTGGTGTTTGCAGTCCTTGCGGCACTGGCCAAGTTCGGGATTCAGACCACCTCGTTCGTGGCGGTCCTCGGGGCTGCCGGTTTTGCCATCGGTTTTGCCCTTCAGGGATCCCTGGCCAACTTCGCGGCCGGGGTGCTGATCCTGGTGCTCCGTCCCTTCAGGGTTGGCGATTATATTGAAGGCGCGGGCGTTGCCGGGACCGTCAAGGATATTGAACTGTTTACCACCATCATTTCCACCGTGGACAACGTCAAGATTATCGTTCCCAATGGCAAGCTGTTCGGCGATGTCATCAAGAATGTTTCCGGATATGACACGAGACGGGTGGACCTGGTCATCGGCATCGGTTACGGGTCATCCATCCAGAAGGCCTACGAGGTGGTGAAGAAGATACTGGATGATGACGAAAGGGTGCTGTCCGATCCGGCTCCCCAGATCGCCGTCTCCGAGCTGGCTGATTCCAGCGTCAACCTGGTGGTCCGGCCCTGGGTGAAATCCGGCGACTATTGGGACACCAAGTTTGACCTGACCCGGAAGATCAAGGAAGCCTTTGACGAAAACGGGATCGAGATCCCCTTTCCCCAAGTGGTCATGCATTCGGCCCAGGCCGACGGGTAGGCAGGAAAACACCCGGGTTTCCCAATGAACAATAAGATGATCACATCTTGCTTCCAATACCATGTCTCCACCAGCTATGATCGATACCGTATGGAGGGGCATGGTCTCGATTGGGAAAACCAGCCGAGTGTTTTCAAGGAATATCCGGGGCTGAAGTCGGTCCCCCTGCCGGAACCCGGGCCTTTTCCTGAAAAAAGGCTCTCAGAATTGCTCCGGCAGGACGAAATGAGTTCCGAGGATATTGAATTCGATATCACGGCCCTTTCAACCCTATTGTTCCTCTGCTACAGCCTCACCGGCAAAGCACGGCAGGGGGAGGGATATTTTTACTTCCGGAGTGTCCCGTCAGCGGGGGCTCTGTATCCCGCGGAATTGTACCTCTTGTCGAACGGCCTTGCCGGGCTTGATGACGCTCTCTATCATTTTTCCATCGCCCACCACGGCCTGCATCTCCTTCGAGAGGGGCAGCAGGGAAAAGACGTCGAACCCGGTCCGGGCCTTACCTTCTTTTTGACCTCCATTTTTTTTCGGAGTTGCTGGAAGTACCGGGACCGGGGTTACCGCTATTGTCTTCTGGACACCGGACATCTTTTGCAGAGCCTTGTCCTGGCAGCCGGGTGCATGGGCATCCCCTTGTCCTGCTCTGCTGATTTTCCCGATGAACAGGTGAACCAGTTTCTCGGCCTCGATCCACAACGGGAGGTCTGCCTTGCGGTAGCCTGGGCTTTAGGTGGGAAAGAAGCACCGCCCGTCACACTATTTTCAGCCCACATACTTCCCCGGGAGTTCCAGGATGCCAGCAGGGTGGCTCCCCGGGAGAAAGTGTATCCCGCGGCGATCGAGGCCCACCGGGCGGGTATGACGCTTGCCTATAAAACCAAAGAGTCCTTTCCCGCCATGGTCCATGAACTCGGTCCTTGTCCCGGCCGGTGGGAATCTCTCAAACCCGTAGCTCCCTGGCCCGAGACAGTGGGTTATAAAGACACGGTGTTGTCTCGTCGTTCCAGGCGGAATTTTGTTCAAAAGCCCATGGCTGAAGCGGCGGTCACTGGACTGATTGACGGTCTTGTGAAAGGCGCGTCTGAAAACGCAGGACAATTCGTCGGGACCGGGGTCCTGGTGAATAGCGCGAAGGGCCGAAAGCCGGGATTTTATCTCCTGGATCTTGAGCCGGGAGACCTCGGGTTGGTAAAAGAAGGGCCATTCGTGGAAAACATGGCCCGTATCTGCCTGGACCAGGCATGGCTTGCCCATGCGGCCCTCCATTTCCTGTTCATGGCCGACCTGGGTGCGCTGGAAGAGAGGTT
>JAFDGR010000308.1 GCA_019309145.1 Deltaproteobacteria bacterium
CGGAATTTCTGACAAAAAGGGAATACCTTCATTATGAGATCTCCAATTTCGCGCGGCATTCAAAGAATATCTGCCGGCACAATGAAAAATACTGGCACCATGTTCCCTATCTGGGCCTGGGTCCTTCGGCCCATTCTTTTCACCAGGGACGGAGGTGGTGGAATGTCCGGTCTGTCAGGGGCTACTGCACGGCCCTGAAAAGCGGCAGGGCACCGGTCCAGGGAAGAGAAACCCTGTCCCCGGCCCAGGTGCACTTGGAATCGGTTGCCCTGGGCCTGCGAACCCAAAGGGGCTTCGACTCCTCTGAAATCCTCAGCCCAGTGGAAACAAAAAGGATCGAGGAACTGGAATCACGGGGCTTTCTTCGCCGTACCGGAAACCGGGTGGTCCCCACCAGGGAAGGGTTCCTGGTGGCGGACCATCTCCCGGTATACCTCTGTGAAGATACCCAACCGTGAACCCTGAACCATGAACCGCACAACCCGGGTTTTATCATGTTTTTCTTCATCGGTGGCATACAACCCAAGACCGTCCTGGTGGATGAGCAGCCCAGGGTGTGCCCCTCCTGCGGCCTGGGTCAGGCGCGCCTGAAGCGGGTGGACCATTATCTTTCCCTGTTTTTCATCCCCCTTTTCAGGGTGAAAAAGGGAGAGCCGTTCCTCGAATGCCCGCAATGCGGGGTTTCTGGTGGGCTGTACGGGACCGGTTCGGGTCCGTCCCGGGAATTGCCGCCCAGGTGCCCTTATTGCGGCTATCCCGTGGAACCAACCTTTCGCTACTGCCCCTCTTGCGGCAGGTCCCTGTGAGCGGATCCTTGGATACCCGGGGCGCCCGCGATAATGGAGTATTCGGAGGCCTGTGGCAACGTCCGTTTCTTTTCCTGAACCTCTCCTATTTCCTGGTGTTCAGCAATATATCCCTTTTTTATCTCTACCCGCTCGCCCTGGAGGGCATGGGCGCCACTCCCGAGATGATCGGCTGGGTCATGGGCTTTTTCTCCGTGGCCACGGTCCTCACCCGGCCGCTGATGGGAAAGCTGGTGGGCTCAAAGGGCGAATCCCCGGTCATGTGGATGGGCATTATCGTGGTACTGCTGGCCACAATCGGGTACGTGTTCCTGCAAAGCGTCAGCCTCCCGTTATTCCTCGTGCGTCTGGTCCATGGGGTCGGTTATTCGGCCTTTATTTCCGGGAGTTTCTCCCTGGTGGCACGCGCTGTTCCCCCGGAAAAGCAGGGAGAAGCATACGGCATGGTGGGTGCCTCCATCATGGGCGCGGGCGCTCTTGCGCCGCCGGTGGGTGAGATCCTCATCAGGCATGGGGGATTTGCCCTGCTTTACTGGACGGCTGGGGCCTGCGCGCTGGCCGCATGTCTCACGGTTCTCCTGGGCGGTCTCAAGCCCGCCCCCGGAGCCCGCAGGCAAATGGGCCAGAAAGTAAGATACATGCCGCTCCTGAAGGACCTCTCCTTCCTGTTCCTCATGCTTTCCACCCTGCTTTTCGCCAACTGCCAATCCACCCTGGTAAATTTTCTGGCACTCATTTCCGCCCGGGAAGGTGTCGGCGCGGGCCGTTTCTTCTTTGTGACGTTCTGCGTGGCCATCCTGGCGCTTCTGACCATGGGAAAAGTGATGGACCGCTTTGGGAAACGCCTTTTCCTGAAACTCGCCTATCCCCTTTTCGCCCTGGGCCTGTTCCTTATTCCGGGCCTTGTCGGCTCATGGCCCTATCTCCTGCCCGCCCTCCTCTGCGGGGCAGGCATGGGGCTCCTCTTCCCGGCACACAACGCCCTGGCAGCGGGGTATGGCACCAGGGAACAAAAACCCGCGGCCATGTCCTTTTTTACCAGTGTGTATGATACAGGGTTTATCACGGGGGCTGTCTTCTCGGGGTGGATTGCCCAGGTGGGGAACCTGGATGGGCTTTTCATGGTCACCGGCAGTATTGCCGTTGGAGGGTTGCTGATCGTGGTCTTCTCACCTCTCACGGAACCGGGGGTAGATCCGGCCGATTAAAACATGAGGGCCTTGCGGGCCTTTTTCTTTTTCGGCCTTCTCTTGGGCTTGGGGGCTATCCTGCAGGAGAGATCCAGGTACTTGGCCACACATCGCTTCATCTCCTTTCGCTCACAGATTTCCTGGATGCCGCGGATGTCATGGTAGTAATTGAGCTTGTCATAGATACAGCCGGAGATCCTGTAAAGCGAATCGGACCGCACATGCTTTTCATCCACCTCAAAGCCCCTGGACTTCATGACCCTCGGACCCGCGAAGATCACCAGGGCCCCGGGCTCAGCGATCACGATATCTCCCAGGGCCGCGTAACTGGCTATGGCACCGCCGGTGGATGGATCCGCCAGGATCGAGATATAGGGAAGACCGTGCCGCTTCAGGCGGTTGACCGATTCAATGGTCTTGACCATCTGCATGAGGGCCGAGATGCCTTCATAGAGCCTGGCACCTCCCGAACAGCACAAACTGATGAAGGGGAGGTTTTCCTGGATGGCATAGTCCACCGCCCGCCTGAATTTCTCTCCAAAGACCACCCCCATGGAACCGCCGCTGAAGTAGAAATCGCTGATGGCCATGGCCACCTTGAACTGGTGGATACGGGCGCTTCCCACGACCAGGGATTCGTTGAAATGGGACCGCCCTTTCTGTTTTGCCAGGAATTCATGGTAAGGCGTGGTGATCCCGTCTGTGTCAATCAATTGATCAACCGTGAGGTTCCGATAAAGCTCATTGAATGATCCGGTGTCCGCCAGGCAGTCAATCCAGCCTGTGGCACCCAGCGTATAGGAATGACCGCACTCCGGGCACACATTGAAATTGTCAAGGAATTCCTGGAGCGGGATGAGTTTCCCGCACCCCCCCCGTCCGTTCCCGCTTCGGCCGGCCCCGCATTGGACGTATTCGGTGGCTTCTCCCTTGGGCCGGATATTGCCGTAGTCTTCACTCACCTCTATGGGGCTGGAATAATTGACTATCTTAATATCCGGAGGCGGTTTCCGGAAGGCCTTCTTGATGGGCTTTTCAAAGTAACGCCTGATGTCATAGAGCGGGCCGCTTTTTTTGGAAAGCCCATACTGTTTCGCCCTGACTTCCCGCTTCTTCACGAGCTTGTTTATCTTGGACTTGGAGAGATCCTTGACCGCCTTGGTCAGGAACTGGCGGATGTTTTCCGCTGTTTCCTGGCAATTGGTCACCTCTTCCGGACAGGGGACGATTCGGTCCTCAACGCCGAGATGCCGCAATTCCTTGTCGGTCGGCTTGAGGTTGGCCAGGGCGTCCTCGATTCTTGCCGGGTCCCTGAACACGATGGA
>JAFDGR010000309.1 GCA_019309145.1 Deltaproteobacteria bacterium
GCTGAAGGCGAGGGCAATCAGGATGGAAAATACCCTCATCACAATCATCATCGACTCGAATTGTGCTTCAAATTGTAGGGTATCCGCCGGCATGTTCGTCATTTCGGGTTGCATGCCTTGAAAGAAAAGGTTCTGGAAAATCACGCCCCGATATTCCATGCGATACCCAATGCCATGAGCGCAATGAATATAATCCGGGCCCAGTTTTTCCGTTTGAGAAGTCCAATTGCTGAAATGAATGTGACCAGGGTAACGACCAGGAACGCGCGGAAGAATAATGTGAAATGCGAAAACATGAATCTGGCCACAGCAGGCATTTCTTGTGCTTCCGGAGCGTTTAGCGATTTCTGCATCTCTTCCATGGGAAACATCGCGGTAATCATGATGTTCTGCAGGATTGATATTAACAGGGCAAAACCTGCAATAACTATGAATATCCACGCCAGAACGCTTACGAATGTCGAGCGTTGAACCTGCTCCTGTGATAGATTTGTGCCCGTTTCCATGATTTGCCCCCCCTGCAATAAGCGCTCTTTGATTAATCAGAATTTTAAGAATAATACTAATATTGTGTCGATTGGTCAATATGAAATTTTGGGAGCCTGTTGCGGAATTCGGGGGAATTGCGATTAATAGCATTATAATACTTGACGAGTAAATTGCAAAAATCTGGACTTCATGTTGCAGACAGTGTCAGGTCGGGTAAAAACGCATTGGTACACGTTTTTGCGCGCTCTTGAAAACATCGGGGACGAATTCACTCGACGGCGCCTGTAAGGTCAAGTCCGGATTTTCACGCTTTAATATAGTAGTAATCATCGTCCCCAGCATTGCCATCGGCATTGCCAAGGTCGCCTATGTTGCTTAACCACACCTGCTCATCCGTGCTGATGTCAAAGGCCGTGCCAGGAGTGTCGTTACTTTCATAAGCATCAGTACACCCGCCACCACAGTCAGAAGCGCAACTCCCAGCATCCTCTCCTGCCGCGCCGCGGCACACACCATCACCGCACCAGCCGCAGTCCTGGCAACAGTTGTTGAAGTCCTCACCTACATCGCAACTGCCATCACCGCAAACAACACTGCAATAGCCGCACACTGCGCAGGCGTCCGAGCAGCAGTCCCCGTTGCCAACAAAAGCGGAATCGCACTAGCAGCCGTGAGGCGCGTAGGGGGCGGAGCCCCCTCAATTAACAACCGAATTATTCGGGTTTATTGAAGAACTTTGTTTCCGCTTAAATGTTGGTTCTTCCCTTCTTGGGTGAAACACGGGAAGGCGGCGAGAGTTCCCGTTCGTTTTCTTGAAATTGAAAAACCCGGGAGGGGTCTTGCTCGACCCCTCCCAGGTTTGAGGTTGATGATTTGACGGCTACTCAAAATACCAGTAAACCGCGGTCATGCCCCATCCTTCCAAAAGCTCGGTCATCGCGTCTTGACCCAAAACAGCCTGAGTAACCGTGGACCCATTGTAGGTGCAAGGGATGGTAACAGAGAATTGATTGTATTGCCCCGGCCGGGGAGTTCCCACCCAGCTTGCGTTCAACTCGTCGTCCAGGAGCGTTGCGCCGTCCCACAGACTGACGTAAGGTTTGGCCACCTCGGACACCCATTCGGGGGTGTAAACTTTCGCGGTCAGAGGAGCGCCGCACACATCTGAGAGGGTGTGAGTGGTAATATCTTGGAAGAGGGGGAAATCATTGCTTTGGGTGTCGTGGTCGATTCCCGTGACCTTTTTGATGGGGAATGGCCCGTAATCAGTGGTGGCTAGCCCCTCGTTCAGGTGAACTTGATAATCCCCCTTAAGTGGTGAATTGTCTTTGTATTGAAAACATTTGGCGGGGAACATTTCATCACAGTCATTGGAGGGGTCTCCGTCGAAACTGTCGCAGATAAGGGAAAGTGGAAAGTCCCTATCCGGAGCGGTTACCGAGGCAGCGGTGGATAGGTCCTGGTAGTCGCAGACTTCCACTTCCCTTACATCCTCGAACTCTGGTCCTGCCGGGCGCTGATGGTATTTGACCTTACTGCGAACTCCTATTTCCACAGGAAGACCGTCTCCAAGCCAAACCCAGTTTCCGTTTTCTTGCCCGAAACGGATAACGGTTCCCTCTCTGTGGCCGGAAGAGTTTTCCAATCTAAGCTTGGCACCCATGATGTCACTCTGCTGGTCATAAGAAAGATACTCCGCGGAGAGGGTTAAATTATCCGTTTTGGTGTTGCCATTGGGACAGACGAAGTATTTGAACATCTCGGCCATCTGGCTCACATCCCAGCCCATGAACATGAAGTTGTTCGCGGTCACATAGGGAGCAAGGTTCGCGTCCGTAAGGGCGCAACCTTTATTGTTGACAGTGTCCTGCATCTGAGCAACATTCGCGGCTATTTTATTTTGAATGTCGGTAATGGAACCAAGGGTGTTATCTGCTGAGAGGTCCAATACCTCGTCAAGCGTGGTTCCCGTCTCTGGCTCTACGAGAGAAACGGAGATAGTGTTCGCCGCTGTATCCACATCAATCCACTCCAGCATATGGTCAAATCCAGTCCCATCCGCGTCGAAAGCCGAGGTCACGAAGTCGAAATCAGTAAAGTCGAACACGGGTTTCAAGGCGGAAAGAAGGCTTTTGATGACGCTCTGCATGGTATCGAGTTCGGTTTTTGTCGGGGGCGCAGGGTCAATTGCTCCTTGCGCGTCAAAAACCGTCTTCACATCAGTGCCCTGGACCGCATACCAGTTTTGAATCAACAGGTCGGTAAAGGGGTGGAGATTTGCGATCCCGGGATCATTGGCAACCCCGAATAGAACCGTGTTGCCATATGAAACCTTGAGCAGAAACGGGGATTGCATTGCCGCCACATCAAGAGTGTATTTCCCGTCTTGATCTGTGACCGCAGTTGCGGTTTCTCCGTCAATGCTCTTAACCATCACCTCCGCGTTCGCCAAGGCCTCGCCCACGGCCGCGGTGCCAGAGAGCTTGGTGGAAGGGGGAACCGCTCCTCCTCCTCCGCCGCCATCACCACATCCTCCGAAAATGACAATGGAAGAGAAAATGGTTAAGATCATCCATACCAAATTTCTTTTCGCCATTTCAGGTCTCCTTTCTCATCTTGTCCTGGTTCAGCGGGAAAAGAAGTGCCCGCCATTTTTTTTAGTTAGTACGGTTGCCTGATTTTCCGCGTTCTTGCCATATAATGAAGAGGTTTTTTTAAGGCATCGGGGGTCCATCGTCCGATGGGTATTGAGTGGACGCAGGATGTATTCCCACGCCCTTCTCCATCGGCTCGATGATCCCCGTCAGGTTATCCCTCGGCAG
>JAFDGR010000310.1 GCA_019309145.1 Deltaproteobacteria bacterium
GTGGGTTGCGTATGAATGACGAAGCGTATGGATGGTGACACGGCGTTTTTTGATGCCGGCAGAGATGACGGCCTTTTTCAAAGCTCCCTGAACACTTGCGATAGCCATGGGCTTTTTAGAGGTGGGACCCTCCTTCTGTCCTCTTCCCAGAGCGGGAAAAATGAGGTTCGGGTTCCGGTGAGTTGCCCAGTATTGGCGTAATAAAATCAGGGTCTCATGTGGAAGGGGCACAAATCGATCTTTGGCGCCTTTTCCCCGATGAACATGAATGCGCATTCTGTCGCTGTCGATATCGGAAACCTGAAGGTGAAGGGCCTCCTGCAATCGAAGCCCGCAGGAGTAAACCGTGGACAGAAAGACATAATTGTGAAATGTTTTAACCTCTGGCAGGATACGGTAGACTTCCTCACGGCTAAGAACACACGGAAGCTTCTGTTCTCTTTGAGCCTTTAGAATCTCAAAGATGTGCCAGTCCCGCTGCAGGACATTGACGAAAAAGAATTTGAGTCCGGAGTAGCAGATTTTGAGTGTACTGGATGCCCAGTCACAATCATTGCGGCGAAACAGAAAGTATTCCTGGAGTTCGTCTTCAGTTATGTCGCGGGGGTCTTTACCATCGAAGTGTTCAATGAGCATTCGAACGGACCGAGCGTAAGACTTCTGAGAAGATTCACTCATTCCGGCGAGTTGAAGGGCCTTGAGGGACTTGTCGTACCACGGTGTTTGCAAAGGTTTGTGCATGATACCTCTCCTTTTTTGAAAGAATTTACGTTGATACGGGTTGATACGGAGAGGTATCGCACAAATTACCGAATATGTGAAAGGGCCGTCATAAGGTAAGGCGAGACTTTTTAAATAATTACGGTGCGTTGTAGGTCCCTGCCGCGTAGCGGCTTACTTGAACCTTGCGTTTCATTGTGTCTACCTCAAGAGGGTGACAAATTTTCTTACTCCGTCGTTAAACGCCCGAAACGGTCCCAATAGCAAGCTAACCCTAAGATGACACTGAGGTCTCGTTATGGTCTTTGGGCTTTTGGTCACCTCCTTATGGTTGGGTCATTGTACCACATATGATGAAAAAAATTTAAGAGGGCAAATTCAAACTAAATCGCGGAATAGCGTGAGCTTTCCCAGGTGGAAAATCCCGAATTTTGCCCTCACAACACGCTCAATTGAGGGCGGTCTTGAGCTTTGGGCCGCGCCCCGGTGGCCCTGAGGAAAATTTCACTTGTTATTTGGAGACATGAAATTTTCCTCAGGGCACCTGCACCGCAAAGCAGGACTTGATTATACAAGGTGGAGTATTTTGAAGTGGCCATAGGTGGAGTATTTTGGGTGGCCATCCGGGTTTGTCGAGTTGGCTGTGTTTAAGATAGTGTTCAATGTCTGCATATATTCGTATGTCTGGCATTTATTCACCTCGGTTGGTTCTGATGCGCCTTACCTTACTGTAGGTAGGGGTAGGTACTATATAAAGGTTGCGGTAGGTTTATAAGTGGAGAATTTAAGGTCACTGGATGAAATGAAGTGGATTCAAGGTTCATATCGGCTATTGTTACCTTTTTCGTGGGTAGTCTGGGTTATGTATAGAGGATATGGTCTTGAATGCAAAAATGCCTGATAGATGGGCAAAAATATGCATACCCTAACCAATAAGCCAGGGCAATAAATGACGATCCGATCGCTTAACGTGTTGAAACTTCCAATAATGGGTAGTAAATACCCATGATTTCACGGTGTTACGGCTTACATTATTGCATGCGAGATTTTGCAGAAGTTGACAGTTAAGTAATCCTTGGTAAATCAGCCATTTAAAGCAGCAGCTGGTATCGATTTCAACACCTTTATCGATAGGCTCGCAATAAATGACCCTGCCTTTGATCACAGTGGATTGAGAAAATCTTTTGAGAACGTGTCAGTCCCCGAGCAACAACAGCAACCAGGGCATGGCCTTTCCACCCGTGTTTACAACGGTATCATCCGAATCATTCCCTTCATTTGCATCCAATGGGCTTGATTCGGTTCGGATGGCCATATTTGTAAAACGTCCCGCCTGATCTACTGTAGTTGTAATCTCGAGAGTAGAGGTATCGCCGTCTGCAAGATTCCCCACATCCCATTTGCCTGTCCCCGAGGCATATGCTCCATCTGAGTCGTCGGCCACATATGTGAGTCCGGCGGGGAGTTGATCAGTCACTTGAACGCTCGTAGCATCATTGGGACCATTGTTGGTTACGGTAATTGTGAAAACCACATTGTCTCCTATATATGGCTTGGGTATGTCCGCTGATTTTTCAACCGATATATCTGCATTAGGAGTATAAATACCTGGGTTTGTCTCTCCCTCATCAAATCTGCCGTTGTGATTTGCATCTTCCACACCGTCCCTGATTCTATCACCGTCACTGTCAGGATCAAGAGCATCGGTTGTAGATGTAGGATCTAGATCAGACTGGAATTTGTTGAGGTCCGTATCAGGGCCAATATCGCCTAAAGTGTAACCCAACTCAGTACCATCTTGAAGGCCGTCTCCGTCCGTGTCTATCTTACAAGGATGGGTTTCACCAGGATCAAAGTCCCCGTTTTGATTACCGTCTTCCACCCCGTCGGGAATTCCATCATCATCTGTATCGGCGTCAAAGGGATCGGTGCAGGTGGTGTTTTCCAGACTGTCCGGCAGGCCGTCGCCGTCTGAATCAACCACCGGACTCGTAGTCGCTTCTGTGGTTCCTCCATATGCACCAATATTGATCACGCCCCCATTCGGCAAAGGCTCATCAGAATATGAATCCGTCGGATCCCCAGCATCAATGCAGGGGGAATCTTGTTTCAAATGAAAATCCTCAGCAGGATCGGTTTTGGCGCCCCAATAATAAATAAATTTATTGGCCTCAGAAATAGAGGGGAGCGCGGGGGTAAACAGGATTTTTTCTGTGTCAATAAAGATAATTTCCCTCATGATTCCGTCGTTATCATATTCAATATTATTTCCTGCTTCATATATAGACGTGTTTCTGACAAAAATAGTCGAGACTGTTCCTAATTGAGAGGTCAAATCAGCAAATAAGAAATTATTAATAAAATCGGGATGATCATAAATGTTGCCTGAGCCGATGGTAACATTAAAAAAGTTAGCTATACCGTTCAAGCAAAGATCATTATACATACAGTCAGTAGTACCCCCGGAACGGTGATAGACGCCAAACTTCTCGCTGGATGATATAATATTGTTTTTTATCGTAGCCAAAGTGCCCCCCCCACAAAATATCCCAGATCCAGTTTCGATATCTTGACCTGCTGGATTGTC
>JAFDGR010000311.1 GCA_019309145.1 Deltaproteobacteria bacterium
ATTTACCATAAAGTTAGTGGTAAGCAGGAAATAGATGAGGAGCAGGAACACTATATCGATCAAGGAAGTCAGGGGAAGCTGTACCTTGTAGCGAGGCCTTTTCTTATAGTGAACGAGCATAAAGAGCTCCCTCCTTTTAACGCCCTTTTGCCACGGACTTCAAAAACATCACAGCACCATCCTGGAGCTGGGCCTCGTATTTATCCACCCGGGAAGAAAGATAGCTGTGGGCCACCATGGTGGGAAGGGCCACAGCCAGGCCCAGGGCGGTGGTTAGCATGGCCTCCCAGATTCCCCCTGCAAGCACAGCCGCATTGACCTTCCCCCCCATTTGCTGGATCACCATGAAGGCCTTTATCATGCCTAGAACTGTCCCTAAAAGCCCCAGCAGGGGGGCAATATTTCCTATAGTAGCAAGGGCCTGAAGGTACCGAGACAACTCTCTTACCTCCTCATCCGTGGCATGAACAATGACGGTTTCCAGGGTCTCACGGTCCTGGCCTTTGACCTCAATGCCCTGAGCGAGCACACGTCCCATTGGTGTGTCGGTCGAACTTGCAAGTTCATAGGCCTGGTGATCTTCACCGTTCTTTATATGTCTCGTTACCTTCTCCACCAGCCCATCACCTCTGATTCGGAGCCGGGAAAAACGGATCAGGCGCTCAAGAAAAATGCCTAATGCCAATACAGAACAAAAAAGGATAGGGCCCACAAGAACCCCGCCTTTTGAAAGGAATTCAATCATAACTACCCCCCATAGGTACTGGCTTGGTCTCCCAATTCCTCCAGAACATCCGGTTTTCCATCAAAATCAAGATCCTTCGCCCGTTTGACCAAGACTTCGGATTGGTCATACTCTTCCCATAAATCTGGCTTTCCGTCTTTGTTTGTGTCCTCTTCGACCCTTATGAGCCGGCCATGGTCATAATAGAACCATATATCGATCCTTCCATCGTCGTTGTTGTCCTTTTCAGCTCGTATAGCTTCTTCCTTTTCATCATAAAACCAGGTAATATTCAGGCGGCCTGTGTGTCCCTCATCCTCTTCACTCCTTACGAGCCTGCCACCCTTATCATAATGCTCTCTTAAGTCCACCTTCCCGTCGTGGTCTTCATCAATCTCCTTTAGCCTCAACACATTATCTCTATAAAAATACCGTGCTTCCACCACACCGTCCATGTCCTGATCAAGCTCCATAACAACAGACCACCCAGGCCGATTAAACCACTGGGTGATCTCAAACCGACCGTCATTATCCTCGTCCCTGAGGAGTTTTATTTTCTCCCCTTTTTTGTAAAATACCTTGAGATCAACCCTTCCGTTTCCGGATTCATCCCTTTCCAGCTTGACAATGTGACCGTCCCGGTAGAACTGCCAGGTATCCATTTTGCCGTCCAGATTTGTATCACCTTCCACCCTTTGTCTTTCTTCCTTTTTGTCAAAAAAGATCTTTGTATCTGGATTACCATCATGGTTCTCATCTCGTGTCTGCAGGTACATTTTTCCCTTGCTGAAAAATGATATGGTTTCCATGTACCCGTCGGCCGTGGAGTCGTACTGCACCTTGACCGGAATGCCTTTGCAGTAAGTGGTAATTCTGTCAATCCTGCCAGTGTGCCTGGTATCTTCCTCGATCTTTTCAGCCATGCCCTCAGAATCAAAATGGGAGAAGACATCCATTCTTCCGTCAAAATTACTGTCCTTTTCCTGGTAGATCGGTTTTCCTCTCTTGAACCGGGTTATTACATCAAAGCGCCTGTCACCATTTGTGTCCTTTTTCTGTTCAACAGGCTCCCCTTTCTCAAACCTGGTAACCAGGTCAGGCCATCCATCATGGTCTTGATCCCTTTTTTGAGTTTCTATCTCGCCGTTTTTATATGTGCAAAAAAGGTCCATTTTTCCATCCCCATCCAGATCGTCGCAAGTTTCCGTGGGAAGACCTTTTTCATCATACTGTGTGATCCTTTCTATATACCCATCTCCGTCTCTATCTACGTCTTTTTCAATGGGCTTTCCATCATCGTACTTTTGCCAGATATTGGGTATTCCATCTTCGTCTGTATCTTTTGTGGACAATATGGGCTTCCCTTTTTCAAACGAATATACGGTGTCAAAGCTCCCGTTCCCTGTGCTGTCCTTCTGGATCTTGACAGGATGTCCTTGTCCATCAAAAAGGATCACCTGGTTGATCCGGCCGGTTTTTGCCGATAGGCTTTCATGTTTGACCCTTTTGCCCTCTTCAAAATAGTCCCGTTTGTCGATCTTTCCGTCGTGATCCGAGTCGCTCTCCACTCTTACCACCTGGCCCCCGGCATAGAATTGAAAGCGATCCATTCGACCATCCCTGTTGCTGTCTATCTCCAGTTTGACAAGATTCCCCTTCTCGTTTAAATGCGCAATCTGGTCAATACTGCCGTCCTTGTCGGTGTCACTTTTGATGAGCCTTGTTTTTGCCAGGGTCAACTCAGGCATCATCAGAGCCAGAATAGCGACGAGAAACCCCAAAAGTAATCTGTTCTTTTCGTTACAGAGAAACAAAGAAACCAACTCCCAATAAAAAAGCCACGAATGGCCTGCGGGCTTCGTTCCCGTTCACCTTCGTGGCTTTTGTTAAGCTATTTTAGGGACTTAAATTGTAAAGACTCTATCCCGCGCCTTCATGACGCAATTGCTATTTTTGATTAAAATAAATAGGGCCAGGTTGTCAATAGATAAGATAACAAGCAGAAGAAAATCGGGGCTGTCCTCAACGGATGATACAGTTCTGAACAAACGGTTCCACCATGGATTTCAGATCTTGGAGCTCGCAATCCGTATACGTGTTATCGTTGTTTTTAAAGAATTCAGGGGACAACACCTTTGTCTGGTGAAAACGCTGCAGTGCATACATCATTGCCCCTTTAATCATCCAGGCGATATTGTATATCTTAGCCTTGTCTATAAAAGGTTTAACACAGGTTGTTCGGAATTCATAGGCAGGTGCCTGTTCCATAATTATTTTGATGCTCTTGGAAATAGTACGGGAAGCAAATTCCCTTCCTGTAAACACTTGGTAACCTGACAGATCCGCCTTGATGTCCATTGCCACATAATCAACCAGTTTTGCTTTAAGTAGTTTTTCAATCACCTCTGGCCTGGTTCCATTGGTATCGAGCTTCACAGCGTAACCTAGCTCCTTGAGTTTCTGGCAAAAGGCAAAAAGGCCTGGTTGTAAGGTCGGCTCCCCGCCAGAGATCACCACGCCATCCAAAAGGCCCTGACGTTGTTTCAGGAAGTTGAGTATAATATTGTTA
>JAFDGR010000312.1 GCA_019309145.1 Deltaproteobacteria bacterium
GCGTGGAGATCAGAATAGGAGGAATTGGTGCAGGAGCCAAAGAGGATCGTGGAAACATTTCGGGGCCACTTTTCCGATTCAGCTATTTTCCTGAAATCTCTCACCTTTGTGATCCTGTCAGGACTGAAAGGGCCTGCATGGGCGATTTCAATATCTGCCAGATCCAATTCCACAAACTCGTCAAAGACTTTTTCAGGTTCCCGGTCGCAGACATCATCCTGGCGCAGGATTTCGGCCACGGACGCTGCCCAATCGGCATCTTCTTTTCTCCCGACATTTCTCAGGTAGGCATCCATTGTTTCATCGTACACGAAGACGGATGTGGTGGCACCCATTTCGGCCCCCATATTGGTAATAGTGGCCTTCTGGGTGGCGGAAAGGTTTCTTGCGCCCACACCAAAATATTCAAAGATTTTCCCGGTCCCTCCTTTTACCGTGAATCGCCGAAGCATCTCGAAAATAATGTCTTTTGCCGAAGCCCATCCATGAAGACGGCCCCGGAGGCTGACCCCTACAATGTTGGGCATGGTGGTCTCCCATGGCAAACCTGCCATCACCTCGGCCGCGTCTGCCCCGCCCACCCCCATAGCAATCATGCCCATTCCTCCCGCATTGGGCGTATGGGAATCGGTCCCGATCATCATCCCGCCGGGAATCGCGTAGTTTTCAAAAAGCACCTGGTGGATAATCCCGGAACCCGGACCCCAAAACCCGATCCCATAGCGCCCGGCGGCCGAGGAAAGGAATGCATAGATTTCCCTGTTTGTTGTCAGGGCATTTTTCAAGTCAGCCTCCGCCCCTTCACGAGCCCGTAATAAATGATCGCAGTGAATGGTGGCCGGCACGGCGGTTTGATGCCGTCCGACCTGTATGAACTGGAGCATGGCCATCTGTGCGGTGGCATCCTGCATTGCCACCCGGTCGGGGATCATGCTCATCTGTTCTTTTCCCCGGAGAGGCGTCCTGTCTATCCCGTTCCCCGCCTGGTGCAGAAAGAGGATCTTCTCGGCATAAGAGAGACCCCTCCCGAGGGCTTTCCGTTTCTTTTCGAGGACCTCCTGCGCCTGCGTTTTGTCAAAGGGATATTTCATTTATTTCCTCTTTTGAAAACTTTCATCTGAGCCATGTTATGATCAAATATTGAAACTGCATCTTGTTTCTCCTGGTATCCTGGCTCCCTTACAACACGAGCGCCGAGATGCCCGCGCCCGCCAGCACGACCCACAGGATGTCCACTTTCAGTCGAAACGCGACAAAAGCGGCAACGGCGATAATGACCGAGAGGACACTCCACTGGGCCGCGACACTAAACCGGATGGCAACGGCCAGTAGGAGGCCCACAAAGGAAACCAGGGCCCCCCGAAGGCCCCGCTGGATGAAGGGATTGTGCTGGAGGCGATCAAAATAAGGAACGACGATCGTCAGGATGATGAGCGACGGCGTGAAAACACTGGCGGTGCCCACGATGGCGCCGGGGATACCTGCAAGGAGATACCCTACGAATGTCGCAGTAATCACGATGGGCCCCGGGGTGATCTGCCCCAGGGCAATGCCGTCCATGAATACCCTGCTGTCCATCCAGTGCCGGACGCCAACCACCTCGTGAAGCATGAGTGGGACTGAGGCATACCCGCCCCCGAACGCAAAAAGATCCACCTTGAGCATCAACGTGGCGAGATCAAAAAGCCTCCTCTGCAGGAAAAACAGGACAGCCAGGCCCAATGCCAGGAGCATGATCATGACAATGGCCGGACGCAACATGGGCCAGACGTTTCCCTGAAGGCTGGTTGTGTGGACGGCCTTCGTGAGGTCCAGTTTCAAATAGAAGATCAGACCCAGGAGTGCGGAAGAGATAATCGCGACAATGGGGCTTCCCCCGACGACCAGGAACCCTGCAGCACCCAAACCCAGCAGGACATCCTGCCATTTTTTGATGGACCGGCGGCCAAAATTGAATGTGGCGTTTGCCACGAGCGCAACCACGATCACCTGGAGGCCGGTAAAAAGGGATACAACCGCGGGCAGATCATGGGCTTTGCCGTAAAGAGCGGAGAGGAAGACCATTAACACGAAGGAAGGCAATCCAAACCCAATGTATGTCGCGACAGCGCCCAGGGGACCCCCGGCCCGAAGACCGGCATAGGCAGCAGCCTGCATGGCTGTTGCACCGGGGATGGTCTGGCAGAGGGCCACCCCGTCCTTGAACGAGTCATCCGAGAGCCACCCCTTTTGTTTGACTGCCAGGTCCCTGATATACGCCACCATTGCCGGGCCGCCGAATGCGGTGAGACCGAGCCGCAAAAATGCAAGAAAGAGCTTCCAGATGAATGCCGCGCTCTCTTGTCGTTTATTCAGTTCGTGAACCGTCATCATAGGAGCGCCAGCTATTTGTTCTTTGGGGTCGGTGCGTTATCCGGCAGGAAAGTGCATTTTCCCTCTTTGGTCCGGTAGGGGACAGGGGACAGGAAGATCCCGATCTCCCCGCTCTCTGATATCCTCCAGAGACGTCCGGTCATGGTGTCCAGCATGAATTTATCCTTTGAGGAATCAGATATTTGTCCAAATGCGAATCTTCCTCCCACACTGGCCAGGCATTGAATAACCGGTTGTACTGGTGCTTTTTGTTGTGAGATGCCGAATGGTTGAGCCTCAACCTGCCCAATGTCCCCAAAGAGAAACGAGGAACCGAGCAGCAGACCCGTGCATATCATTGTGGATATTTTCATCTTGCCCCCTCTTGCTCTTTTGTTGTTATATAGAATGTCATAATCTGAGGTCTTGTCAAGAGAGAGTTGTCTTCGGTTCGACCAAAGCCAAAAAAAATGGGAGAGAATGATGAGCTTATTTGTGGTGGATCATGAAAAGTGCAAGAAGGACAATATCTGTGTAGAGGAATGCCCCACGGGGATCATCCTGATGAAAGACACCAACACCCCACCTGTACCGGTCAGTCATGCTGAGGAATACTGTATCCGCTGCGGTCACTGCGTTGCGGTCTGTCCGTATGGTGCCCTTTCCCATACGGCCATGACCCCCGAAGAATGCCCGCCCGTACAAAAGGAACTTCTGCTCTCTCCCGAGCAAGTGGAACATGTTCTCCGCTCAAGGAGATCCATCCGCACCTATAAAAAGGAACCGGTGGACCGGGAAACGATCACGAAACTGATTGATATTGCACGCTATGCGCCATCAGGCCACAACAGCCAACCGGTGAAATGGCACATCATCTATGACCCAAAAGAGGTACACAAACTCGCAGGCCTGGTGGTGGACTGGATCAAATTTCT
>JAFDGR010000313.1 GCA_019309145.1 Deltaproteobacteria bacterium
CGCAGGGGTTTGGATGCTGGTAGCAATGATTATAGCGGTGAGACAGGCTCTTGATTATCAAAGCACATTACGGGCTTTGGGGGTCTGTATTATCGGCTGGGTCATTCAAGCCGTAGTCTTAGGTATATTTTTTTCTATGTTTAGATGACGAAGAATTGTGATTCTTACACTTAGCCTGCTTTTTCAGGAGACCGTCATTTCTGGAAGGGAGGGGGACGTCCGTAAATAAGTAAATAACTCGGCGTAATGATGAAAAATTGATAGCAGAAGGTTTGCGATATTCTTGCTATAGAACCGGAAAAGACATTTTTAAAAAGCCGTCAAGAAACAAGAGTGCAGGCAAGAGGGGTGGGATGTGTCAACGGTCTTTTAAAATGGGCCAAATGGGGCGATATGATGCTTCATGCTCCGGAGGAATACCATAAATTCTTAACTGAAGCTGGATATTTTGAGGCTACAATTTCTGACATTCCTGAAAAAAATTGGATTACGGTCCTCGCCAAAAAGGGATGATATCGGATTGTCTATTCAATCCAAGGTAATGAACTGACTGCTTGAGGCGTTAAGGTTGGTCATCGAAAAGATATTTACCGGAAATGCGAAACGTTCGGCTGAGAGTAATTCTCATTGATAACGAGAAAAAAATGGTGTTGATGTTCATCTGCTGATTGACAAATTAATCAATCCATATTAGACTAGTCTTAAACCAGTCTAAGGGGGTGTGCCATGGAAACCGTAGGTGCCTATGAAGCCAAAACCCATCTACCCAGGTTGCTGAAACGCGTGCTGAAGGGTGAGCGAATAACCATTACAAAACATGGCGTTCCTGTAGCCGTATTACAACCCCCTGATCTTGAAAATAGAATGGATACCCGATCAGTCATTGTTGAACTTAAAAAGTTCCGTGATAAATATAGTCTTGGTGGATCCTCGATTCGGGACATGATTGAAGAAGGAAGGCGATAAATGGGCGAACAATTCGTTGTGGATAATTCTGTCATAATGTCATGGTGCTTCAAAGATGAAACAAACAATTATGCCGATACCGTTCTTGACAGTCTTACAGGAGCAGCTGCCGTGGTCCCTTCGATCTGGCCCCTTGAAGTTGTTAATGTTTTGTTGGTGGCCGAACGACAAAAGCGGCTCGGTGAATCAGATAGTATACGGTTCATCACTTTGTTATCCCAACTTCCGATCTTGGTAGAGCATGAACGACCAGAAATGATGATGAAGGAGCTTCTGGCTTTGGCAAGGACAAATAATCTATCAAGCTATGATGCCTCATATTTGGATCTTGCAATGAGGAAAGGCCTTCCAATAGCTACTCTGGACAACAAGCTCATCGAAGCAGCCAGAAAAATTGATGTTCCAATTTATGCAGCTTGATCGAATTGGTAAATCATAAAAGGAGTGCGGAACCCGAGCTGCCCGGTTCCCGGTCTCCCGTTTGCTTTTTCGGCAACCTTTATCATTGGGTGTGTAAACCTTTTGCCAACAAGGGAGAAAAGTTACCCACTGAAATTGGTGCTAGAGAACACGCACTGAATCAATAGTATCCCGCCATCATATAACCTCCTGTTATTATGTCGCTTTCCTGAGAGATGAAATGAAGGGGATCCGGCATGGTCTTTGCTCTTAAAGTCTCTTATATGAAAGTCGATCGGAAAAATTTCATTTTGAAGCGCAGAGATTAGAAGAGGAGAGTGATATGAGAAGGACTGTTCTGTGTGCCGCTGTTTTGCTCCTTTTTCTCTATGGAATTCCGGGAATGTCCAATGCAGCGGAGCTGCCCGATATCTTTGGCCTGGAAGTAGGGAACACCTGGCTCTATCAAAGCGTAGGAAGTGATGGCCCGTATACCGCGCTTGATAAGATTACAACCACGGAGCCCCATATGTCCACCACAATATATGTCATGGAAAGAAGTGAGAACGGTGTTCGGACCGAAAGGCAATGGCTTGAAAGAAAACCGGGCGAAGTAAAGTTATGGGGGGGAACGGCTGATTTTGATGGCGCAACGTACACAATGCAGTTCTCGACAGGGCTTGTGCAGGTCTGGTATCCAATGCATGTGGGTGAATCAAAATGCACTTCGACTCGCTTGACAATTGAGGAACTCACCGGTCATGTTTTTCATGCAAGCATGGCCGTCGATGTGGTTGGGAAGAAGCGGGTGGCTCTCTCTTCCGGCACAGTGACAGGCTACAAAATCCGCTATCAGATGCGGATATGGGGATACGGCATGGATGAGACCGCAACCTTTGTTCAATGGTGGGTTCCCTACCTGGGCTATGTGAAATATGAGGACCTGGGAACCGTTGACAAACTGGTGTCTTTTTCCATTGGCGGCGGGAGTATTACGCAGGATGCGGAGAGTGATATTCTCATTGAGGCAATGGCAGACCCAGTTGCAACCAGTTACGGGGGAGCCTTTCATAGCCCAACCCCTGGCTCAATTTCATTGGTGTCTAAAAAACAATAGTGAAAAGCACCTGCAGTTTTTATCCCTTTTCCCACCTTTTTTTATTTCAGATCACCGCGGTCCGAAATAATTCTGTGAAGGAAATGAAACCCTCTTATTTCAATAGGGTAAAATCTTAAAATCGTTGTTTGAGAATCAGATTATCATGTGAGACCTGGAAGCAGGGAACACCGATTTTGGACAAGAGTGATTTCAAATAAAACATAAAAAGATTGAAAAAACCCTGTTAAAATGCCAAACAGGGAAAGTTCGCATGAATGTCAACCGAGGAGAGACTGGAATGAGCATTCTCATGGGAGATGGCAGCAAATCAGTAAAAGCAGCCGTGGTGCAGGCTGCGCCTGTTCTCTTCGATAAGGCCTCGACGGTAGAGAAGGCCTGCGGCCTGATCAGGGAGGCGGGAAGGAAAGGCAGTAACGTGGTTCTTCTGCCTGAGGCCTTTATCCCTGCGTATCCCAGGGGTTTGAGCTTTGGCATGGTGGTCGGCAGCAGGAGTGGGCCGGGCCGCTCCCTGTGGAAACGCTACTGGGAGAACGCTGTTGAAGTTCCAGGGACCGAGGTGGAATCCCTCGGGAAGGCAGCAAAAGAGGCTGGGGTCTACCTGGCAGTCGGCGTCATAGAGCGGGACGGTGAATACAGCCGGGGCACCCTGTACTGTACATTGCTGTATTTTGGGCCTGACGGGAAATTGATGGGTAAACATAGAAAGCTGAAGCCCACTGGAGCGGAGCGGTTGATATGGGGGGAGGGCGACGGGAGTACCATGCCCGTGTTTTCAACGGATG
>JAFDGR010000314.1 GCA_019309145.1 Deltaproteobacteria bacterium
TGAAAGGTTCCTGGATCCACCAGGGAGCTGATACGTTCCCTGGCCGTGCGTTTGCCCAGTGCATGCTGGAGCCTCTGGCGATCCTCGCCGCCGCCGAGCAGGTTTTCCCGGTGCACTGCCGAGAGTCTCTCCAGGTACCCTTGCATCCACTGTCCCATACAGCTCATTCCCCTTTTTCGATTCCCTTGAAGACCAGTTCGCAAAGACTCTCGCCCAGTTCATCAGGTTCTATGGCACGGTCGAATACGATGCTGGTCAGGCATACGTGCTCTATGGAACCCATGATGATCTGCCGTATGGTGCGGGGATCAATGTCGTTCCGTATCTCCCCATTCTCCATGCCTTCCGTGATAATGTCCAGCAGGAGCGCACTGTATCTTTTCACCAGCAGGTACGGTTCACTTGTATAGTAATCTGAAAAGCTTCTCACCTGGAGGAGCAGGATCTTGGCAAAAACCCGATCCGTGGCATACACATTCAGGTGCGACCACATGAGTTTCCTTAACTTGTTCAGGGAACCCTTTATTCCCTTGAGATCCCTCTTGATCTGAGGCTCATAGTGCTCCAGGTACTCCCGGAGAACCTGATACAGCAGATCTCTCTTGTCTTTAAAATACTTATAGATAAGGGCCTCGGTAACACCGGCCGTCTCGGCTATTTCGGCGATGGTGATGGAACCGAAATCCTTTTTCTCGAGGAGCGATCTCAACGCGTCGGCGATCCTGATCCGGCCAGGTGGAAATTCCCGTTTGGTCACCATGGTTGCGTCCCCGCGCCTTCCAGGACCACGACCTTGATGGTGCCGTCCGAGCGGACTTGGTCCAGGGCGCCCAGCAGTTCACGAACAATATCGGGATTCAGGGCGTTCATCACTTCAGGACGATGAAGGGTCAGGGTGGTGATCGCACCCTTGGTTTTTTGTTTTATATATTGGTAGGGCATCTTATCCGTTTCCTTCCGGAATATAGGCGAGGCATTCAAGGCGGGAAATAATCCTAGTTAGTTATATTTACAAACCTGATGTATATATAAACTAATTTGCTGTAATATTAATATGATGTTATGGTTAGTAAATATTACTTATCTTGTCAAGAAAAATCACCGGCTTTTTCCCAAAGCGGCGGTTTTGCCATGGTGCTCCAAATCAATGTGGTGAAGGGCCACCGCAATCTTTTTGCGAGCACGAGAGGGCTTGACACTCTCATCTTTGGCCTTACGCCCTATGCCATACGCCTTCCTAATACCGGACAGAGGGAAAGAGCTTTCGGTCGGTGTGGGGCAGAAAGAGGGCGGCGATATATTCGTCCATGAAAGGCTGGTAGTTGGAAAGCTCAATATTGGTCATGGACCTGGAGATATTGATGCACTTTTCAAAGGCATTTTCCGAAAGCAGGGCCATGCGTGCCCCGGTGAGCGAACTGTTTCCGATGAACTGGATCTTTTCCTGGGGGATGTCCGGCAGGAGGCCGATGGAAATGGCTTTGGGGATGTTCAGGAAGCTCCCGAACCCGCCTGCCACGTAAAATGTCTCGATCTGGTCAAAGGAAAGGCCGATATAATCCACCAGGGATTTGATGGCCGCGAAAACCGCCCCCTTGGATTTCATGAGGTTGTCGATGTCGGATTCGGTGATGACTACGGGTTCTCCTGTCTCTGTTTGTTCACCATAGGCGATGGTGTACTGGGGAATGTCGTCTTCAATGCTGAACCGGTCATGTTTCAGGTCGCGGTCAAACTTCCCTTCGGCACCGATAATCCCGTTCCTGACCAGTTCATAAATGCAGTCGATGAGTCCGGAGCCGCAGATACCGCGGGCAGGAGCATCGCCGATGGTTTCATATTTCACGTCTCCGTCGGCTATTTCTATCTTTTCAATGGCCCCCTTTATGGCCCGCATGCCGCATCTGGTGCCTCCTCCCTCAAAAGCCGGGCCCGCGGATGCCGAGCAACACACAAGCCACTCCTCATTTCCGATGGCGATCTCCCCGTTGGTCCCGATATCGATGAGACCTCTTACCTCCGGGTGATCTGCAATGCCGCATGACATGACGCCCGCGACAATATCACCTCCCACGTAGGAAGCGACACAGGGGATGGTCTCCATGAACCCGTTGGAACTGATATGAATTCCCAGGTCTTTCGCCCGGACCTGCGGGTATTCATCAGCCGTGGGCACGTATGGTTCCAGGCGGATGGAACAGGGGGTGAGGCCGAGCAGAAAATGGCTCATGGTGGTATTTCCCGCCGCCACGACCGCGTTGATATCATCCCTCGAAACATTGTGTTTTTCCACGAGCTTTTCAATAAGCTGGTTAATGTTCTTTATGATGGCTTCATGCAAAGGATCAAGACCGCCCCTGCCGCACGCGTATATCATCCTGGAAATAACATCCTCTCCATAGCTTGCCTGGAGATTATGGGATCCCTCAACCCCGAGGACCTCCCCGGAGTGGATGTCAATGAGCTGGGCCACCACGGTGGTGGTACCCACGTCAATGGCGACACCGTAGTTCCGGTTGGTGGTATCAAGGGGTTCAATTTTCTGGATTCGATATCGGTCCCTGTCTTTTGCCACGGTGACGGTGACTTTCCAGTCATTGTCCCGGAGTTTTTCAGAAAGACCTTTGAGGCATTCCAGATGGATTGCGAACGAGTGCCATCCGATTTTCCGCCGCAATTCCCGGGACACCCGTTCGATATCCGCGATATTGTCTTCCAGGGTGGGGGCTGGTAATTCGAGGAATATTTTTCTGACCAGGGGCTTGTCATCTTCTGACCGGGAAACCGCGGCTGCCTCGCCCGTCATGATTTTCGCCTCTTCCATCCTGGTTTCCGGGGGAATGGTTATTTCCAGGTTATCATGGATCTCGGTCTGGCAGGCGAGGACGTACCCTGCCGCTATTTCGTCATCAGATAAAAGGCCAAGGGCGTGTTCCTCGGCTTCGGCATTTCCCGCGGTTACCTGGACCCTGCACTGGCCGCAGACTCCTTCTCCACCGCAGAGGTTGTTGATAAATACCTCGGCCTCCTGGGCGGCCTCCGCGATCCTGGTTCCCTCTTCTACGTCTACGGATTTTTCATCAGGAAAGAACGTGACGGTATATTTCTTCATGGGCTGTTTCTCCCTGCTGAGTTCGGGTTTTTATCAGCAATTTCCGGTTAGGTAATTGCATATGATTTCTTAAAAAAATAGCAAAATCGGCGAGTTGAGGCCATTTTTTACTTGACATTCTGATTAGGGGGTGGGCGAAAATTTTGT
>JAFDGR010000063.1 GCA_019309145.1 Deltaproteobacteria bacterium
AAAATTTTTTGCTGCTTTCTTCTTTTTGTGGGGCCTATTGGGAAAAATTGGAACAATGTATGCATATTCCTGTTGCATATCAGTGCACCGCCTTCCCAATCGGGTTGTCCGGGGTTGGCTTTCAAGACTCAGTTGAGAGAGGAGAGAACCTCTCATGGGCAGAATACATTTATGGTTGAACAGGGCGGGATGCTGTGTATAATATGCCCGCCCCACGTTCATCAGGGAGCAGGAGGAATGTATGGCACAAATAGACGCCTTTTTCAAACTCATGCATGAACAGGGAGCATCGGATCTTCATCTGGTCGCGGGACAGCAGCCCGTCCTCCGCATAGATGGAGAGCTGGAGCGAGTCAAATATAAAGAACTGGAAAATGACTCCCTGAAGGCGATGCTCTACGAGATTGCGCCTGAGGAAAAGGTGAAGGTGTTTGAAGAGACGGGCGATGTTGATTTTGCCTACGAGATACCGGGCCTTGCCAGGTACCGGGCGAATTTTTTTCAACAGAAAAACGGCATGGGTGCCGCCTTCCGGGAGATTCCGTCGGCAATTCTCACCTGTGAAGATCTTGGTCTTCCTCCCGTCGTCAAAAGATTGGCAACATTACCCCGGGGGCTGGTCCTTGTGACGGGCCCGACCGGAAGCGGGAAGTCCACAACCCTCGCGGCCATTGTCCATGAAGCGAATAAAACACGGAAGGATCACATCATCACTATTGAGGATCCCATAGAGTTCGTTCATCAGAGTGAGCGGGCCGTGATCAATCACCGGGAAGTGGGTATTCATACCAAGTCTTTCTCGGCGGCGCTTCGGGGCGCCCTGAGGGAGGACCCTGATATCATCATGGTCGGTGAAATGAGGGACCTGGAAACCATAGCCCTTGCTCTCGAGGCTTCTTCTACCGGTCACCTGGTTCTCGCTACCCTCCATACCACCAGTGCCGCCAAGACCGTGGACAGGATGATTGAAGTCTTCCCGGTCACTCAGCAGGAACAGATCAGAAATACGCTTGCCGATGGATTGCGGGCGGTGGTTGCCCAGACACTCTTCAGGCGTATTGATAAAAGAGGACGCGTGGCGGCTCTCGAGATTATGATCGCCACACCCGCAGTAAGGAACCTGGTTCGCGAAGGCAAAACGTTTCAAATTCCCTCCATGCTTCAGACCGGAAAGAAATACGGGATGCAGTCCCTGGACGACGCCATTATGGAGCTTGTGCAGAAAAAGATTATCAGCCCCGATGATGGTTACTCAAAGGCCAATGAAAAATCCAGGTTTCTGCCTTTTCTGAAAAACCCGCCTGAGGATTTTACGGAAGTCTAGTGCGAGGAGGATAGGGGAGCATGAAAAAGCAAGAGTTGGACCACATACTCACGACCATGCTTGAGTCCTATGATAATGTCTCTGATTTCAACATAACCGTGGATAAACCCTTTCAGGTGGAAAGCTCCGGGCAGCTTTTGCCCGTATCCCTGAATCCCCCCATCCACCGGTTGACCCCTTTCCAGTCGGAGATATTTGCCCTGAATCTTATCGATGGAGACCGCCGTCTCACAAGGATCCTGCTCGAAGAGGGATCCTGCGATTTGTCGTATCACCTCGCAGGAAAGGCCCGGTTCAGGGTCAATGTTTTTTCCCAGAAGGGGTGTTATTCCACGGTGATGAGACAGTTGGCCAACAGGGTCCCCACCATTGAAGAACTCGGGCTTCCCGAGGCCTTTTTCAAGATGACCGAGGAGAGAAACGGGATCATCCTGGTCACCGGCGCAACCGGGACAGGAAAATCAACGTCCCTCGCGGCGGTGTTGAATGAGATCAACGAAAAATTATCAGTACACGTGGTGACACTCGAGGATCCTGTGGAATATGTGCACTCGCAGAAAAAGGGAACGTTTAACCAACGGGAACTGGGGACGGATTTTGACAGCTTCGCGTCCGGTCTTCGTGCCGCCCTCAGGCAGGCGCCCAAGGTGATCCTGGTCGGTGAGATGAGGGACAGGGAGACGGTGGAAATCGCCCTTTCCGCGGCGGAAACCGGCCATCTTGTGCTCAGTACCATTCACACGGTGGATGCGGGGCAGACCATTAACAGGATCATCGGGATGTTTGAGCAGGATGAAGAAAGACAGGTCCGTTCACGGCTCGCGGAAACACTGAGATGGGTTGCGTGCCAGCGGCTCCTGCCACGAAAGGGTGGCGGGCGGAGGGTCGCGGCATTCGAGATCATGGGGTCCAATATCAGGGTGAAGGAGAGCATCTTCCAGGGCGAATCCGAGGGGAAGACCTTTTATGAAATTATTGAGGGCAGTCAGCCTTTCGGCATGATGACGTTTGATCAATCCATATCAGATCTCTACCGGCAGGGCTTGATTACAGAAGAAACCGCCATGAGTTACGCCTCCAGAAAGGCGATTGTGGGCCGGGCAATCGACTCCATAAAAGCGGCGAGGGGTGAAAAGACAACCTCCATAGAAGGCCTGACACTGGATGAGGAATATGAGAACAAGGTGGTCACGTAAATATTTCCTGAGGAAAAAAAGAAAATGGAAGTCACTTGTGAGCATTGTCAAACAACGCTGAATATCCCTGATGAGAAGATTCCCAAGGGGCAGCGGATCACTGCTACTTGCCCGAAATGTAAGCAAAAACTCACCATCGATACCAGAAAAGGTACTGACAGGGATGGGCACATGTCTGCTGCTCCGGGTTTCACTGCCGAGGATGCCAGGCCAGCGACAGACTATGTTGAAACCGAAGATGAGGCCCTGGAATACTATGAAGAAGGGGTGAAACTGGCGCTTGTGATGGGGGATGATGTAGAGCAGAGGAACCAGATAGAAAAACACCTTGATGCCATGGGTTTCCGCTGTGTGCTGGCCGACGACACAAGAAAGGGTATCGGGAAAATGCGTCTTCATCATTTTGATCTGGTGATTTTTCCGGAAGACTTCGGTGGCGTCCCCCTGGACCAGAGCCCTATCCTCCACTTTCTGAACCACCTTTCCATGTCCGTGCGGCGCCGGATGTTTGTGGTGGTCGTAGGAGAAAACTTCAAAACCATGGACCAGATGATGGCGTTCGCTTTGAGTACCAATCTTGTGGTGCATAGAAAGGACCTCGGTCGGCTCTCCATGGTTATGCAGAGGGCTATCTCTCAGAATGAACGGTTTTACAAGGTATTCATGGAAATCTACCGGGAAACAGGAAAGGCGTAGAGACAGAGAAGATGCCCATGAAAGACTCTTACCGCCAGCGAGTGGAATCCTGCCTCTTGACAATCATGGATGTGCATCGGTCGATCGGTGAAGAATACGGAGATCCCGCCTTCCTGGATCAATTTGAGGAGCTGAGAAAAAACCTTGAGAATGTGGATATGGGGCTGGTGACAGAAGGTGATATCCTCCTGGTGGAGAAGGCCACAAACGCACTGTTGCGGGAGTTCAAGACACTGTACAGGCGCTGCGGGCTGGGACCGGTGTATCGGGACACAAAAAGCTGATGTTTATTGGTTCATGCAACGGAAATGTTCAGGATGCCGGGTTCAGCGCACGCCGGTGTTGTCGATGCCACAGTTCAGGACGCTTGCTCCTTTGATTGGTGCAAGGATCTCCTCCCATGCAATCTTGACTTTTTCGATATTCTCCATTCCTCCGATGGCCCAGACCGTCCCTCCTGCGCCGGCGCCGGTAAACCTGGCGCCGCAGCCGGCCTTTTCCGCCTGTCCTATGAGGTCCTCTGTTATGGGGATGAGCGCTTCCGGGGTTATTTCCCTCCGGAGAGCCATTTCTTGACGCAGCAGGCGTGCGGCTCCTGCCCAACGCATTGCCTGGAGCTCTTCGGCGAACATCCGTACGATGGTATTGACCTTGATCCATCCTTTCCGTGTTTTTCCCGAGAGGAAGTCACCGATCCATTTTTTGTTTGTCCGGGAGGATACGTGACTCTTGCCGCTGTAGGCAACGGCGAGGTGGCTTGAGAGGATTCGCTGCTTTTTCGTCTCCAAGAGCGGTTCTCTTTTGAAAGGATTCCGGGAATTGGAATACTGCCAGGTCCAGAGATTCACGCCGCCGTAAACTGCTGCGGCCTGGTCCTGGATCCCGCAATTACCACCGCTGATCCCATCTTCAAGAGAATAAGCCAGGTGCAAGAGGCGGCGCGTGTCGAGCCCGGTTCCTCCTTGGCGAACATGAATTTTGTCCAGGGCCTTGAGCAGAGCTACCAGTGCCGTGCTTGACCCTCCCATGGCTGATTTGACCGGTGATGCGGAAGAAATACGGACATCAATACCATGCACATTGAAAAAGGAGATGGCCGCGAGAAATATGCCGAACGGGGAATCAAAAGGGAGGTCGTCCTTGTGAAAGACCTGCGACCGGGAGAACCCTTGTGAAGAGATCCGTATCTTGTGATCCTGGAAAGGGGAGATAGTCACTCTGGACCGGAGATTCAGTGCCATATTGACGGTGGCGGGCCTGATATGTTCACAGGGAAGGGCCATTGCCCTGATATCCCAGGTGCCGCCCGAGTCAATGCGGCACGGAGCCGACGCTGCAATGGGACTTTCTTCCAGTATATCTTTAATGGAGAGAGACATGTTTTGCTTCCTTTTCCCTCTTGATACATAGCAGAAAAAGCGGAAGGATTGCAACTTCACTGTTTTGTCTTCATGGTTCTGAACGTTTTATCCGATGGATTGGATACGGTTTGACATTGGTTTTCATTATTTGTATGCTTCGTTTACGAGATGCGGGGCCGTTTTTTCAGGCAGATAGGCTGCAGCCGAAACAACCTGAAGTTGTTGAGGCCGCAAAGGAGTAAAAGACAATGATGCGTTTCACGCGGAAGACGATAATCTTGAGAGCGCTGTTATTGGTTATGATGACCGGTTTTTTCCTTTTTGGATGCGCGAGCCCTGAAGAAAAAAAGGCCCGTCATGAAAAACGGGCCCAAGAGTACCTGAAGGAAGGAAAGCTCAAGGAGGCGGTCATCGAGCTCAGGAACGTGGTACAGCTGGACCCGAAAGATGATGCCGCTTTTTATCAGCTTGGGGAAACCTATCTGAAACTGAAAAAGGGCCGTGAGGCTTTCCAGGCCTTTTCGCGCGCGGTTTCCGCGAACCCCGCGAACTTGAAGGCGCAACTCAAGCTGGGCCAGATTTTTCTCCTTGCAAAAAAGACCGATGAAGCCAGGAAAAAAGCGAAATTGCTCCTTGAAAAGGACAAAGACGACCCGGATGCCCTTTCCCTCCTGGCCGGGGTACAGGTCCAGGAAAAAGATATTGCAACAGCCATTAAAACCCTCCAAAAAATAACGAAAGCTGCTCCCAATAATTTTAAGACCTATCTTTCTCTCGGGCGCCTTTTTCTTTTGAAGAAGGATCTTGTTCGATCAAAAAAGGCATACCTCAAGGCCATTTCCCTGAAACCGGAGTCGAGAGTAGCCTATGTGGAACTGGCAAATGCGTATTCCGCTGAGGGAAAATGGGAAAAAGCTGAAGGGGAATTACAGAAGCTCTTGAGTATATCCAGGACCAGGTACCGGGATCTTCCCCTCCTGGCGCGGTTTTACGAGCACACCCGGAAATGGAAAAAGGCGGAAAAAACATACCGGGAAGCGGTGGATCTGGCTCCTCCTGAAGAGGTGTCTCCCTTGATGAATCTCGGTGCGTTCTATGCCCGGCAAAAGGATTATGAACGGGCGCTTGCGGCATTTGAAAAGGCCGCATCCAGCAAGAAGGACAATCTTGCCATACAATTGGCCATTGCGCAGCTCCACTATGACTTCAGGAAGATGGATGAGGCACAAAAGGTAGTGGACGCCATCCTGGAAAAGGATAAGGGACAGGTGACCGCAAATTTCCTGAAAGGCCGTCTGAGCTTGGCGAAGAAGGATTTTTCCGGGGCCCTTGATCGGTTCAATCTTGTGGCGCGGGAATGGCCGAGAAACGCTGGGGTTCACTACTTCAAGGCGCTGGCTCTGCTGGGGCAGGGAAAGGGACAGTTGGCGGAAAAAGCCCTGGTAAAAGCCGTGGAATTGAATCCAAGGCTTCTAGACGCCCGGCTCCTTCTCGCGGAGAGATATCTCCGGCAAAGGGACAAAAACCTTGCGCGGGAACAGATTGATGCGGTGGTGAAGCTTGCCCCCCGTCACGTGAAAGCCCTTATGCTGAAAGGAAGCCTGGAGGTCCTTGAGGGAAAGAGAAAGGCAGCGGAATCCACGTTTCGCCAGGTGACCAGGGTGAAGCCGGACTATGCACCGGCGTATGTCAGGCTGGGGTTGCTGTATCAATTGGCAAAACGGGGCAATGAGGCCCGGCAGATGTTGAAAAAGGCCCTTGAAATCAACCCACGACAGATTGATGCTCTTGCATTCCTTGTGGGTATCCATTTGCGGAAAAGACAATTTGACGAGGCCTTGAACCTGTGTAAGATTCAGCAAGGCAAAATCGGAAATTTTCCCCGGGGCCGTGCGACGATCGAGTCTCTTGTTGGAAAGATCTACCTGGCGAAGGGAGAGAAACAAGCAGCCGAGCTCCATTTCAAAAAGGCCGTTGAAACAGACCCGAACCTGCTGGGACCCTACGTGTCACTTGCCCGCATCTATCTGAGCGGTGACCGGTGGCAGGAAGCAGTACAGGAATATGAAAACATCTTAAAGAAGAACCCGAAATTTCTCCCCGCCTATATGGCCCTTGGTGCCATGTACGACCAGAAGGGAATGGGTGAGAAAGCGGAAACATTCTACCGGAAGGCGCTGGATATGAAAAAAGACTTTGCGCCGGCAGCAAATAACCTGGCATGGGACCTTGCCACGCGAGGGGGGAATATCGACGAGGCATTGGGATATGCCCAGATCGCGAAAGAACAGATGCCCAAAAACCCGGCCATCATGGATACCCTGGGGTGGATTTATTACCTCAAAGGCAGTTACCTGAGCGCCATATCAGAATTTCAGGATAGTATTTTGCTCGATTCTGAAAATCCTGTTATCCGGTATCATCTGGGCATGGCATTTTACAAGAATAAACAATTCAAGCGGGCAAAGGAGGCCCTTGAAAAGGCACTGAGCATCTCAGGAAGTTTCAAGGGAGCGGAGGAAGCCAGGAATACCCTTGAGACCATCAAGAAAAATCCGAGGGTTTCCTGAGCCACCGGATGGAAGTGATTTCTTCGCGCGGAACCTGTGCCCCGGTTCCCGGAACCAGGCCATGAATAATGAAAAATATACCATACAAGATTCTTTTCCTGTGCATTTTCCTGCCGCCTGTTTGTTATATCCTGACCATTCAATCCCTCGAGGGATACCTTCAGAAGCGGGAAATTGCCACACTCAATAACATCCTGATTCAGCATCCTGATGCGTTATACGAAGGGCGGTACTCTGTTGGAGAGGAAGTAAACAGGAATCTCGGGCAGTATCTGAAAAACAGCATCAAGGCAAAGCTTGGCGTGGTCGTCACGATTCTGGTAAAGACAAGGGACGGGCGGATCCTCTATCCGGGGGTTTTCGGAAACCGGGGGGAAGAGGGAAGTGAGGGTGCTTTGCAGGGTCTGAATTACGTGGAAACAGCGGCCCGGAACTACCGGATCTTGAATGACGGGCTGCTGGTAGACGTGGGCTTGAAGATCAAGCATAACAGCTGGCTTTCAAACAGTATCCTCGTTTTCTATGTTTTTCTGGCTGGAATGGCCCTCCGTTTTCTTGTAAAAAGAGGCCTGGCCGAGGCGGAAAGGAGAGAAGAAGAGCAGCAAGAACACATAGACAGGCTTACGGCTCAGCTGGAGCATACCAAGGTGCGGTTAGAAGGGGTAATCGCAAAGGAAAAAAACTATCTCGGGAAGATCGGGGAACTGAACAAGGAAAAGCGTGACCTGTCCAGGGACGTTGACGGGCTCCTGGAGGAAATGGAGGAATTGGAAGAAGGCTTGCAGCAGCAAAGAGCGAGCAGGGAAAACCTGGAAAACGAGGTGGAGGCCCTGAGAGGGGAACTGGAGCGAGTGAAGGAAAAGGGTGAAAAGCGCGGAAAAAGCAAAAAGACGTCAGAGAATGTGGCAAAACGGTTCAGGTTGCTTTACAAGAACCTGGAGTTTTCAGATCGGGCGATCAATGGTTTTGTGGATCTCACCCCTGATTTTCAATTGAAAGGTGAAGAGGTTATCCATCAACTGAATGAAAATGATGAGCTCGTTTCAATCAAGCGGAAGGTGTTCGGAAAAGGCGGCAAGATGCATGTGCTTGAGGTGAATTTCGCTTACTCTGGCAGGCTCTATTTTCAGAAAAACTCGAAAGGCGGGATTCGAGTACTGGCAATCGGCACGAAGAATAGCCAGAGTCAGGATTTGACCTATATAGGAAAGTACGGTGCGTGAGGATACGAAACCCATGGAAAAGAAAAAAGAGACGATTCTGGTGATCGAGGATGATCTGGATGTCCTTTCCATGATCATTAAACACCTGGAATACCTGGGCTACAACGTGAGAAGTGCCAAAGACGGTATGGAGGGTCTCAAGCAGCTGGAGAGAGGAGGCTACGACCTCGTCATCACTGATATTGTCATGCCCTATGTGAGTGGCGTAGGAGTGGTGACCGCACTGAAGACAAAGAACGCCGCGATTCCGGTGATCGCCATTACCGGATACGGAAAAGAGCCGGAGGCGGTTGCCCTGGAGAAAAAGGCGGATGTGGTGCTGTCAAAGCCGGTGCGTATGGGAGTCCTGAAAGAACACATCACCAGGCTGTTGCATTAATCCAGCACATCCTCTGCGCCTTGGAGATTGCCGGTTTTCCGGCTTTCTCTGAAAGCCTGTATGAAAAGGGTTCGGTGAGATTTTCCACTTGAGGATGGTGCCATAAGTGTCTGATTGCGCCGTCGCATTTCTTCAAGGGATGTTCGGTGTTAAGAGAATGAGGTGATGAGTCATGCTGAAGCTTTATATTATAGAGGGTCCCAGCAAGGGAAAATCTTTTGATCTTGGAGGAGAGACGGTGTCCCTGGGAAGAGGCCCGGAAAACAATATACAGATCGATGATCCTTCCATTTCGAACAGGCATATGAAACTGGAAGAGAGAGAAGGCCGGTTTTTTGTTGCGGACTTGAAGAGTACCAATGGGACCTTTGTGAACGGCGAGATGATCGCTCCGGGCAAACCGGTGGAGGTGAGGGAAGGTATCCCGATTGCCGCGGGGAACACGCTCATGGTCCTGGATCAGGCCTTTACCGTTGGCGGCACCCTTGTGCATCATGCGGTCAATTTTCCGGTGCGGAAACGGAAGGCCAAAGGGACCGTTTATTATAAAGACCGGCCCATGACCAACCCGAAGAACCTTCAACTTCTCTATAACATCTCCAATGTCCTCATGGAGTCGATTGAGATCAGCGATGTGCTTGAGAAGCTTATGGAATACCTTTTTGATTGTCTCAAGCGCATCGACCGGGGAGCTATCCTTCTCTATGATGACAATACCGGGAAACTATCCGAAATTATTGCCAGGAGCAGGGAAGGGCGGGTGGATACTTCCATGGATTACAGCAAGACCATCGTAGAGCGGGTTATTCGAACGGCGAAGCCTGTTTCCATGGCGGACACGAGCAAGGAAGAGGAGGTAAATCTCTCAGACAGCATGAAGGCCCTGAAGATCCGGTCTGTCATGTGCGTCCCGCTCATCAGCAGGGGCAATGTGCACGGGGTGATTTACGTTGACTCACTCGACGCACCCCATGGATTCAGAAAAGAGGACCTCTATCTGCTGGTTGGACTGAGCAGTCCGGCTGCGGTTGCCATTGAAAACGCGCTTCTCTATGCCAATCAGGAAAAACTGGTGGAAAGCCGCACAAAGACCTTGCGCAAGACCGAACAAAAGCTCAGAAAGAGTGAAGCAAGGTTCAGGGCCATCTTCGACAATATGAAAACAGGGGTAGTGGTCTATGAAGTAGGGAAAGGCGGGGATGAATTCACGGTGGTGGATTTGAACCAGTCTGCCCAGAAAATCGAGCGCATCAGGAAAGAGGACGCTCTCGGAAAAAAGATCAGGGATATCTTCCCTGACTATGAATCTCTGGGGCTTCTCAAGGTTTTCAAGAGGGTTTGGGAAACCGGGGAAAGTGAACATGTTGATCCGGTCTTCTGTGAAGGAAAAAGACAATCGGGGTGGCGTGAATACGATGTCTACCGGCTTCCGTCCGGGGAGATTGTCGCGCTTTTTGCGGATCTTACCAATCAGAAACGCGCGGAGGAGGAGCAGCGTGTTTTGCAGGAACGTTTTCTCAATGCGCAAAAGCTGGAATCCGTTGGACGGCTTGCCGGTGGTGTCGCGCACAATTTTCGAAATATCCTGCAGGCCATCCTCGGAAACATGGAATTCCTGGAAATGGTATATGAGGACATGCCTGATATCAGGGATGCCGTAAAGAACATCGATAATTCCATAACCAAGGGGGTTGACCTGGTCAACAGCCTGCTCCAGTTTTCAAAGGCCGGCACTGATTTCAAGCCGGTGGTTACCGACCTCTCCCAGGTTATCCAGGAGACATATGGGATCGTTGAAAGACTCTTTGACAAGAAGATCCAGGTCTCGGTGGAGGTGGAGAAAGACCTGTTCTTGAAAGGAAATCGATCGCTGCTGAGCCAGGTTTTCATGAACCTCTTTACCAATGCCAGAGATGCCATGCCGGGGGGCGGACGTCTGCTGGTGGAGGCCAGGAAAGACGGCGATGAGATTGTAGCGGTGGTATCAGATACAGGATACGGGATGGATAAGAAGACCCTGGAACAGATCTTCGATCCTTTTTTTACGGGAAAAGAGGTGGGGAAGGGAACCGGCCTTGGCCTCTCCACTGTCCATGGCATTGTAGAGGAACACGGCGGGAAGATTTCCGTGTCCTCATCACCCGGAAAAGGGACAACCTTCAAAATCAGGTTTCCCCGGGCAAAGGACAGGGGTGCTACTGCAAAGGATTCGGAAAAACACATTGTTTTCGGGAATGGTCAGAAGATACTCGTGGTGGATGATGAACCGGGCTCTCTGGCGGCCCTGGTCGGGATGACCCAGAGCCTCGGGTACAAGGCTGCCGGCGTGTCCAGATCCGTTGAAGCGGTGGAGCAATATGCGGAATTTCAACCCGAGGCGGTCCTTATGGACAGAAACATGCCGGACATGGATGGTATTTCATGCATCAGGGAGATCATGCGTCTGGATGGGAATGCCAAAATCGTCATTGTATCAGGTTATGAATCATCGGGGCCGAACGGCATCGATGAAGACGTGAAGAAAATGATCATGGGGTATCTTACAAAACCCTGCGGCTTGGAGGAACTGAGTCTGGTCCTGTCCGGGATACTGGAAACATAGACGAAAGGACCCATTTATCATGGAAACCAGAAAGAATATCCTGGTCATCGAGAAAAGCCCGGTGATGCTGAAGCAACTGGATGAGCAACTGGACCGCCTCGGTTTCCCGTTCAGGTGTGTGGGCACGCCGGACATGACGATGGAGCAACTGGAAGCCCTTGTCCCCGATGTGACCATCATTGGGCCGACCCTGGGGGAGGATGCCTGGTTCGAGTGCATCCAGAAGCTGAAAATAGTAAAGCCGGGAATGCCGGTCCTGCTCTGCTGCAAAGATGAGGCGTTGGAACAGAAGGCTTTGCATGCCCCGTTCAGCGGCATCTGGTGTTTTGATCCGGACCTCGGTATCGAGGCCCTTTCCACGATCCTCCGGGAGGCCATACGAAGCGGGCAGGAGAGTGAGAGCCTGCCAGACTTTCCCGTTCTTGTGGGCAAGAGCAGGGAGATTCGCCGGATCAGGGAAAAAGTAGACGCCGTTGCGGACAAGGATATTACGGTACTCATTACAGGAGAAAGTGGAACCGGAAAAGAACTTATTGCCAGGTCACTCCATTACTACTCCAGCCGAAACAAGGGGCCCCTTATCAAGATCAATTGCGGGGCTCTTCCCGATGAGCTCCTGGAAAGCGAAGTGTTCGGGTTCCAAAAAGGGGCGTTTACCGGGGCGCACAAGAACAAGCCCGGCCGTCTCGAGTTGGCCCACGAGGGCACCCTTTTTGTGGATGAAATAGGGGATCTTTCTCTTTCATTGCAGGTCAAGTTCCTCCAGGTCCTCGAGGACAAAGCGTTTTCGAGGCTTGGGGGTGTCCGGGACCGAACCGTGGATACGCGGGTCATTGCCGCTACCAATCGGGATCTGTCCCGGAAAGTAAGAGAGGGAAGTTTCAGAAAAGATCTCTTTTTCCGGCTGAATGTTATGCACATAGAAGCCCCTCCGCTTCGTGACCGGCCGGAGGATATTCCCTTGATGACGGAATACTTCATGCATAAATATTGCTTTGAATTCAGGAAAGGGCCACTCAAGCCCCCCGAGAGGATCTTGAACGCTCTGAAAACGTATCCCTGGCCGGGAAACGTCCGGGAGTTGGAAAACGTGATTCGCAGGGTTATTGTCTTGAGGGACTGGGACGCGGCGCTGCATGATATTGGAAGAACGGACGCCGGAGTGGGCCGAAAATCTTCACCGTTTTCCAAGGCACTGGGGAGCATTCGGCCCTGGGGCGATGGAAAAATAGATAAATTTTTCAGGAAGCCGGGCGTTTCCTTGAAAAAAATTACAAGAGCGTATGTAGGAGAGGTGGAACAGAAGGCCATTTCGCAAGCCCTTCGGAACAGCAACTGGAACCGGAAAAAGGCTGCAGAATCCCTCGGGGTAAGCTATAAGACTCTGCTCAACCGTATCGAGGAGTTGCACATACGGCCTTGATGGGGTTTTAGAGCGCACTTCCCGGTCAATCCGGCGACGAAGGACTTGAGGATCGTTTCATGGAGAAAGCAAAAGAATTCAAAACCATTGAGTACGAAGTCAGAGAAAAGGGAATCGGCCTGCTTTCGCTGAACCGCCCCAGAAAATATAACGCGGTGAATCAGGAAATGCTCATGGAGCTTGAAGCCTTCTGGGCGGAGAGGCTGTATGATCTGGAGACGCATGTCCTTGTGCTCAGGGGGAATGGGAAGAGAGGATTCTGCGCGGGCCTTGATATGAAGGAGACCATGAAACTGGCTCCCGCAATGAACGCGGACGCGTTTTATCGTTTTCAGGCAAGGCTTGCCCGGCTGAACCTGGCCATGCGGCGGGCACCACAGCCCATCATTGCGGCGGTGCACGGCGCTGCGGTGGGTTTGGGATTCAGTTTTGCCCTTGCCTCAGATGTACGGGTAGTGACTCCTGATGTCCGGTTTGCGGCCGCATATATTAACATAGGACTGGGTGGCGCCGATATGGCCTGCAGTTATTTCCTGCCGCGTCTCATTGGAGCGGGCAGGGCCTATGAATTTATGCTCACCGGGAATTACCTGTCTGCTGAAGAATCGATGCAGTTGGGCCTTGTGAGTCGCTTGGTGGAGGAAGATCGTTTGCTCGAAACGGCCATGGAGCTGGCACGGACCATGAACAGCAAAAACCCCATGGGCCTCAGGTTGACGAAGGAGGCTATCAACATGAACCTTGACGCGGGGGGGCTGGAACAGGCATTGCAGATGGAAGACAGGAATCAGACGCTTCTTGTCCTTCGTGGAATGGTGGATGGGGACGGAACATCACGCTATTTTTAGGAAGAGAGGAAGCGTTGAACCCTGAACCTGTGAATGGTTACAACCATGGACATTGAGCGATGCTACGAAATTCTAGAGCTTGGCCCGGGTGCTTCCCTTGAAGAGGTGCGGCAGGCCTACAGGGACAGCGTGAGTATCTGGCATCCCGACCGGTTTGGAGAGCGCAACCCTCGCCTGATAAAGAGGGCCGAGGAAAAAATAAAGCAAATTAATGAGGCCTATGAAACCCTGGTTGCGGTTTGTTCAGGGCAACACCGCGGAGATCGTTGCAAAGCCGAGCGCGCTGCCGGGGCTTGGCAGAGAGCGTCCAGCGATTCGCAAGACCGGCAGTCTTCCGGAAAAGAAAGCAGGAACGTCTTTTCCTCGAGGACTGAAGCTGTGGCAGAGGCAGGGACCAGGTTGGTCTTAGGCGCATCGTTGCAATTGATGAAACTGTTACGACGGTGGATTGACGCGGACAGTGCATAGCCTCATTTGCCGTATTCCTTCATTTCATTTTCCACACACTACGTTGCTTTTTTTTCAGCATTCCGTATTTCAGATTTCAATTGAGAGAGAAATGCCCTGAGCCCGGGACGGAGGTACACGGTGCTGAGGTCGAACCTGGTGACAGCCCGGCCGAGTGTCTGAATTTTTTCTTGTTTCCGGATGGCCTTGTTTATGATGAGGACGTACCGGTCACCAAGCCGGCAAAGTCCTCCGGGGGAAAAGGGTATTTCGTTTTCAATGGTTTCATACCGTATCTCGATCCCGAGCATTTCCACTAGGTTTTCCAGTTGATGCAATAAGATATCCTTATCCATTGTGATTTTCAGACGTCAGGTTTCAGGTGCCAGAAAAGGCCACCACGTTGCAAACGGCGCGTACTTTACCCAACTATCATACTCCGAAAAGGACGAAAATTCCAGCAGGCCCCCTGCATTTGTTTCCCACTCCGAAAGATGTACCTTGGCGACACAAATCTGGCAAGAAATATATTCAGCAAGGGAGCTGTATTCGCAGATTCCCCCAGAAGTAAGTCCGGAAGAGACAGCGCCCTCTCGACAGTGGCAAAAGAAAAGCCCTCCTCTCCCTTCTTTGTGAAGCCATTACGGGGGCGGATGCAACTTTGGGAAAATTGGGAAAAAAAGTGTTGATTAATTCACTATAGTATGTTAGAAAATTGGCGCGATGACAAAGATAGCCAAAATTTTGGCTCGTTTTCTTGGCGTCATGGAATGCTTCGAGCGCGGGTAAAGCGCACTTGAATCCCGGGGGATTGACGATGGCGGATCTGAAGGTCTTGGTGGTGGATGATGAAGAGGAAATCCGGAATCATTTTTCTGATTTCCTGCGAAGCCAGGGTTTCGAGGTGGAAACAGCGGACGACGGCGAAGTCGGAATTCAGAAAATTGAGCAGGATTTTTTTGATGTTGCGCTGATTGATCTTAATATGCCTAAAGTTGATGGAATGGCGGTTCTGGAGCACCTGGTGCAGCATGACCCGGATTCCATCGGCATTATCCTCACCGGTTACGCCACCATTCGCAATGCGGTAGAAGCAATGAAGGCGGGTGCCTTTGACTATCTGGCCAAGCCCATCAAGATGGATGAAGTCCTGCTGGTCATTAAACGGGCCCTGGATTTCAGGAATCTGCGCAGAGAAAACATAGCCCTCAAACGCCAGCTCAAGAAAAAATACAAGTTTCATAATTTTATCGGTGACAGCCAGGAGATGCACCGCATTTTCAGAATCATAGAAAAGGTGGCCGACAGTGACAGCACGGTCCTCATCCTGGGGGAATCCGGCACCGGGAAGGAACTGGTGGCAAAGGCTATTCATTACCACAGCTCCCGGCGTGAAAAACCAATGATTCCGGTCAATTGCGGTGCTATTCCCGAGGAATTGCTCGAGAGTGAGCTTTTCGGACACGAAAAGGGGGCCTTTACCAATGCCATCCGAACCCGGATAGGCAGATTTGAAATGGCAAACGGGGGAACCATATTCCTCGATGAGGTGGCCGAGATGAGCCCTCATCTCCAGGTAAAGCTGCTTCGCGTTCTTCAGGAACATGAGTTCGAGCGATTGGGCGGTGCCAGGACCATAAAATGTGACGTGAGAATACTGGCGGCGACGAACAAAAATCTGGAAGAGGCTGTTGAAAAGGGAAAATTCCGCGAGGATCTCTATTATCGTCTGAAAGTCATCCCAGTCAGTTTGCCCCCCCTGAGAGACAGAAGATCCGATATCCCCCTGCTCATACAGCATTTTCTGAACGGCATGACCAGAGTGAAGAAAAAAGCAATAAAGGGGATTTCCAAGGAGGCGGTAAGGGCTCTCGAGCTTTATGACTGGCCGGGTAATGTCAGGGAACTCGAGAATATTATAGAAAGAATGGTTATCCTTTCAGAGGGAGACTATATCGGCGTTGAGGATCTTCCGGAAAAGATTGCCATGAAGAGCGGGAACAGTCAAATGATCCAGACCCTTGTCCCGGACGAAGGCTTTTCCCTGAGCAGTGCCGTGAATGAATTTGAAAGGCAGTTGATTGTCAATGCCCTCGAAAAAAC
>JAFDGR010000064.1 GCA_019309145.1 Deltaproteobacteria bacterium
TGGATTTGCCACGCGCAATGATAACCTTTTCGGACTTTCTCATTCGCCATAACCTCATGAGTACCACAGCGTTTTACCCCGCAGCAAGCTGCGGAGAATTCTCAAGTTAAAGGAACACCTGCTTCTCGATCCGTGCCCTTTTTGGTTTTGAATCAGATCCGAAGATTTCCTCACTTTATTCTCCTGTCGATCAGGTCGGCAAGCATGCCGATGGCCAGAACCTGGATTCCCGACAGGAGGAACATGGGGATTGTAACGGCGTATCCACCTCCCTGGATTAATCTCAGGATGAAGAGGGCCACGGAAGTTAAAAGAAGGCAGGTCCCTATGGGTAAAAAAATACGCAACGGGTCAAAGTACAGGATGGTGCGGACAATGAGTTGCAGGAAACCCAGGGTGTCATGGATCGGCCGGATCTTAGATTTACCTTTCCGCTTGCTGTAAGTGATAGGAACATAAGCCACCTTGTAATTATTACACAACATCGCAAGAGTGATGGTCGTTGTAAAAGAAAAACGATCCGACAGGATGTCCTCGAAGCGCTTTGCAACCTCCTTCTTGAAAATCCTCAGTCCGGAGTTCAGATCGGGAATATCATCCTGTGCGAGATAATTGGCCAACTGGGTCAATATCCATTTGGCGGGTTTTCGAAACATGGGGACCTTGGCTCCCCTCAACACCCGTGCACCCACAACCATATCCATTCCCTCCGCCGCCTTCACGAGATCAGGGATGCGGTCGGGGGGATAGGTTCCGTCGGCATCCATAATACAAATCCATTCAAAGACGGCATTTTTCATCCCCGTCTTTATAGAAGCGCCGTACCCCTTGTTTCTTTTATGGGTAAAAACCCGTATCCCTTCGATACTTTTCAGAACCTCAGAAGTCCCGTCCGAGGAACCGTCATCAATAACGATAATTTCTTTCGGCACATCGAGTCCATAGATCGCCTCTTTTAAACCCTCCAACATGATCCCTATCCCCTCTTTCTCATTAAAAGCGGGGATGATAATGGAAATTCCTTCTCTTTCCAGGCGGCTTTCCTCTGGTTTTACATCTTGAATGCTTCTCTGCATTAATTTTCTCCTCGGGTTATGGTACATCTGGTTTCAGAAAAAAGGGTTGCGGGGACCCCCTTGATGTTTTCCGTCAAAAAGTACTGAAATAAGGGACCGGTGCTGAATATCAGACACATGTTCACCACCCTGATCAACCCGGCCGAAAGTAGACTTTGGGCGGGAGTGACCCCGAAAAGCTGTGCCCCTATCACCATGATTCCCTCAGTAATTCCGAGAGATCCCGGGGTCAGGTTGGCAAGGGCGGAAAATTCCAGGAGCGACGAAATAAGGAGACACTGGTATAGAGCGATCTTCAAGCCATAGGCCCTGAATCCAAGGTAGATTCCCAGGAGCTGAAAGAGAGCATGGAAGAGAATCACGATGATCAGCTTCATGATTAACTTGTGGTTCCTTTTTATGGAATGCCAGGCATTGAGGACTTCACACAACTTTTCGACAAACCGATTTCCTGAATAATGAATTCTTGGTGAAAGTCCTATCACTATGCTCGAAATTGCAAAAACGATCAGCAGAAAGGAGAAAACCGGAACGTTCAAGTAATGCTTTTCATAATAGAGATACAGGAGACAGGAAAGTCCGATGATTGAATTGACCAAAAAGGTGACAAAATAGAGGGCCATCATGGTCCCCAAAAAATCCGATATCTTAAACTGATACACCTTCTTCAGGTAAACGGCCCGTATCCCGGCTCCCCCTCGGAACGGGAGAATATAATTCCATAAGTTCGAGACAATGGAAAGGCCGTACCATTCCACAAACCTCAAGGCGACACCGAGATGGCCAAGGAGTATTTTCGTGAAAACCCCTAGAATGATGGAATCGACTAGAAGAACGACGAAAAGAAGCAGTAGGATTTCAATGGACAGGTCGAAGATATGGCTGAATTCCACCGCGTGACTTCTGATGTAAACAAGAAGCCAGATGAAGAATACGCCGAGTAAAGCCAAAGAAATGGTCCTGCGTATTACCATGAAACGTACCGCTCATTCACGAAAAAACCGGATAAAATGCTTTTAAACGTTCCGTTGGAGATCAAGCAGGAAACAAGGGTGGTCCACCTGTGTCTCTTCTCGGTTGTCGATTTGCCGGCACAACGCCGTATATAGCCGGTTCAACTGCCTCCCAGCCGTGATTCTTGCGTACAGTACGATAGCGCCGCCCCTCTAGTCCCACGGTTCGATTTTCCCCCTTAAAGCCTTCAAGTAAAGTTTTCGGGCCAGGAAAAGGGACGGTTTGTTCAGCAGCAGAGGATAGAAGAGCCGGGCGATTCTGCCCAGGTGCCTGTCAGCGAATCCCTTGACCAGATGCCGGTTGATGGAGGACAGGCATGTCCGGTAGGCCTTGTATCGCTCCTCGAACCTGAAATAAACTGTTTCAAAGGGGATATCTTCGGGACCGATGGTGCCCTCCGGATTAGACCACTTATAGGGGTCATAACGGGGATTCATTCTCGCATCCGGATCGCTCTTCACCCATTCAAGGAGGTCGCTTCCGGGCAGAGGCTGATAAACCCCGTACCCGGGAATGTCAACATTCATCCGATCGTTGAATTCAATGGTCCGCATGATGTCCTGGAAGGTTTCATGGGGCCCGCCGATCAGATTGAAGGTCTTGACGATCAGTCCTGCGGACTTCGCGTCTTCAATGGACTCTGCAATGCGTTCCAGACTGATTCCCCGCCGGAGGGCCTCCATTGTTCGGGGATTGGTGGTCTCGACTCCCATAGCAACGATAGGGCACCCCGCCTGTCTCATCTTCTGAAAAAGGGGCTTGTCGATATTGTCCGCCCTGATTCCCTGTCCCAGTAAGAATCGAACCTTCAGGTCACGGTTCAGGATATCGTCACAGATTGCATGGGCCCTTTTCTTGTTCACGGAAAAATTGTCGTCCACCACACTGAATACGCGGATGTTGTAACGGTCAAGGTAGTATTCCATTTCGTCAACGACCGCCCGTGCACTCTTCGCCCGGGACCCCCGCACACCCACCTTGTTCACGACACAATAAAGACAGTGGTATGGACAACCACGGGTTGTGAAAATCGGGAGACTCTTCCCGTACTCATGGACCTTGAAGTGGTCGAAATTGGGCCTGGGCAAGGCGTCGAGATCCTGGATGGGCTTTCGAGCTTCGTTACGGATAATCCTGTCCCCATCCTGCCAAACCACTCCTTTGACATCCTCCACACTCTTGCCGTCCCTGATTTTATTGCACAATTCAGACAGGGTTTCTTCCCCTTCTCCAATCACACCATAGTCGAAAGCACCCAGTCCCATCACGTAATCGGGATCGCAGGATATCCCGTACCCACCCACAATGGTTTTGAGTCCCGGTATCAGGTCCTTCGCCGCACGGGCCATTCTTGAAACGCTTAAAACACCCATGGTGGTGGCTGAAAGGCCGAGGATATGGGGCCGGAATTCTTTCAAGGTCTCAATAAAATCACCGGCGGGACGGGCTTCCATGTCCAGACATTTGACAGTGAATCCGTCCTTTTCAAGGACGGCGGCGAGAATCGCCAGGTTCAAAGGAGGTTCTTTCGGTTTCTGATAAAGAGAAGGCAATTTCGGTTGAGTCAGGACGCATTTCATGTTGTTTTTTACTCCCTTTCAGACCCTGGGATGGAAGGCCGGGGTAACCCCCGGGCCCTTGAACTCGTGATTCGACACCGCCCGCGGCCCCGGGTTGATTTTCACTATGGTTTCGCCATCTTGAAAAACTTCCCATTCATCCTCATTAAACTCGTAATCTTTATATCGAATCCTCATTTTCTTTATATTCAGGTAGGGAAGCCGCAAGGAAAGATCCCGTAGTTCCCCAATCTCGGGAACATAGGAAGATCGATTACCGGGTACGAGCTCTAAGACGATCTCGTCTTCCATTTCATGAATGCGTGGATCCAGACTTTTTCTTACCAACGCATACCCGAGGATCCGCGATGTCGGCGCCACCCAGATGACTTGATCCTGGTACATCTCGGCGATTCGATTCAGAGCACGAACGGCTTCTCTATCCAAAAAAGGAAATATGTTTGGCCTTCTTCGAGATGCCCCCAGATGCTGATAAAGGAGCATGGTACCTCCAGAACGCACCAGATTGTTGATATTCTCTTTGTTCAACTGCCATGAAAGAAACCGGGCATCCGGCCTGATGACGCCGTTCCTGGCCCTGCAGAAGAAAAAAAACCTGGATTTGTCCTTCAGTCTCCTCGCTCTCAATAATTTTTTTCCATACCATTTTCCGTAGAACCATTTTATTTTTGATAAGGGTATTCCTTCCTGTCGCATCCCCTTTGCCCGAAAGTAGCCACCTCCGTCCTGGCCTATCCTGTCGGAGTTGTATCCGGCGACGAATCGGATGCCGTAGGCCTTTAAAAGGTCGGTATGATAGGCTGGGTGATCCGGGTCGTCAGCCGTCGAAAAACCTGGCAGGACGTTCAGGTTCTGGCGGTTGTCGCCGGATCCGTGGTCAATCCAAACACGAATCTTGAGTCCTCTTCGATCGAGTTCTTCTATGGCATTTTCCGCCATCGGCCTGGAAAAGGTGCCGGGGCTCGGAAAGTCCCCATAAGAATGCATGGAATCAATCCATCCCTCTTTAGCGGCATCTATCAACAGTTCGGCGTTCTCACCAGCCCTTAGACTGGTTCCCTTGAAGTAGGAAAGACCGCCGGGCCGGCCACTGTACATGAACATGCTGTCTGCAATCGGCAGCCCAAGACCTTTCCCAATTCTCGTATTCTTATTCGTATTCAAAAATTCATGGATGCACTCAAAGGCCTCTCTCGTGTAGTAGTCACAATCATTGCATATCGTAAAAGCGCATCGATAAGGATAAGGGTGTCTTAATATGGATACCCTTTTTGATCTCAAGCGAGATTACCTCCTAAAAACGCACCTCTCTTTTATCCTCACGAAGAACAAACCTCTCCACGAGAAGTCCCCCATCACCTTCATGGGATCGATCTTACCCACCTCCCGGACCTGGGTGTAACTGGGTTAAAGTCCCTTCAGGCCTTTGCCCGTCAAGAAAAATCCTGCACCACCACTCAAAGCAAAGAAAGGACCAAAGTAACAAACGGTAATTCTTTTTACCGGCGATATGATCATCCAGGATACGGACTACGAAGTGTGGGTTCAGAAAATCCCTGAAAGCCGCTCTTTTGTTCAGAAGGATCTCCTTCAGGTATTCCACCGCCTCGCCCCTGTACCAAGATTCGTCCGGCGCTGAGAATCCCTGCTTCGCCCTCCTGGTAATTCTCTCGGGGAGCAGGGTGGACATCGCGGTTCTCAAGACATTTTTTCCTTCATCGAATTCGTGATAGCGGCGAAGCTTTCTCGTTTCGTTTTCATCCATTCTCTTGATCTTTTCCAGGTTCGCCAGCTTGTGGCGGACAGGTATGGATTGGGAAAAGCCCACAAAATCATTATCCAGGAAAGGCACCCGTTCCTCAAGCCCATGAGCCATGGACAGCTTGTCCTCTACCACAAGGAGGCCGGGGAGAAATGTTTTGATTTCAAAGTACAGTGAACTTGCGACGTGTTCTTCGGGTGAATCATACTTGAGTCGCTCGTTGAACGAGAAGACCCTGCGAAAGGTCTGAAAGGTATCCCGGTCCCTTACTTGCTTCCAGAGATCCTCTATGAACAGCAAGGGTTTTTCACGGTCCGGAACCAGTCGTTGCCAGAAGCCATAGTATTGCCTCAAGTAGTCTTCTTTTCCGATGGCTCCGAAAACCCGGTAATAGCGCCAGGGATAACCGGCGTAGAGTTCATCTCCTCCCGTCCCGGAAAGACACACCTTCACGAACTTCGAGGCCAAGCGGGCCACACAGTAATTCGGATAGCTCATCCCCAGTTTCAGGTCTTCGAGGTGCCATACGAGCAGGGGAAGTGCCCAGGAGATATCCGACGCATTGACGACCTGCTGGTAGTGCTCGGTCTTGAACAGACAGGAAATCAGTTCCGCTTCACGGCGCTCGTCGTAATTGGCCTCAACCCCGGTCACCCTGGACAGGTCGAATCCGCAGGTAAAGGTAGCAAGTCTCGGAATATGGCTCGCCGCCACGGCGACGATGGACCCGGAGTCCAGTCCTCCGGAAAGGTAACTGCCTACCGGCACGTCGCTCATCAGCTGTCGAGTGACGGCCTGTCGGAAAAGCCTGAGAGTTTCCCCCGTGGCCTCCTCGAAACTCATCCCTTCGTCTCGATTGACAAAGTCGTAGTCCCACCAGGTTTCTTTTCTGAGTTCCGGCTCCTTTTCGCTGATCCACCGAACGGAGGCCGCCTGGAGAAGGTTGATGTTCTTGAAAAGGGTATGATAGCGAAAGAGATTTTGAAAGGTGAAATATTCGTTCAGGGCATCCGGGTTGATTTCGGCTGAAACTTTCGGGTGGGTCAAGATAGCCTTGATCTCCGAGGCGAATATCAAGGTATTTCCCGCTCGAGTCCAGTACAGGGGCTTGATGCCGTAGCGGTCCCTCACCAGGTAGAGGGTCCTATGTCGGGCATCCCAAAGCCCGAAGGCGAACATCCCGTTGAGCCTCTTGACCAGATCGATTCCCCAAGCCTCATAACCCTTCAGGAGGACTTCAGTGTCGGTGCGGGACTTAAATTGGTATCCCTGCGCCTCAAGCTCCAGCCTGAGTTCGAGATGATTGTAAATCTCCCCGTTATAAACCAGTACCACGTTACCGTCCCGGCTCGCCATAGGCTGGTGCCCGGCGGGAGTTGGATCCAGGACGGCAAGACGCCTGTGTCCCAAGGCGAGGTTCACATCAATGTAGTATCCCTCGTCATCAGGGCCCCTGTGGGCCAGGGCGTCCGTCATGGCTCTCACGTAACGATGGGGAACCGGCTCCCCATCCAAGTTGAAAATGCCGCATATCCCGCACATCTTCTAATTCCCCAGGCAAGAGACAATGGCTTCCACAACTTCCCTTTGTTTCCCTTCGCTCATTCCATGATAGAGTGGAAGGGTCATGCAATGAGAATAAGCAAAATTGCTTCCCGAAAAACCGTTCCTATGCTCGCATTGAGACGAAGAAGCAAAAGCCGGTTGTAAGTGAAGGCTGTAAGTCCCTATCTGCACCTCAATGCCTTTTCTGCGTAGCTCAAGCAGGATTTCATCCCTCTTGGGGGTGAAAATACAAAAGGATTGAAAGGAATGACGTCCACCAGTAGTGGTTTTTGGCAGGCGAATTGCACCGGTGTCTTTCAACAAACGGATGTATTTTTCGGCCAGATATCTCCTTTCCTCAAGGAGCCTCTTGACGGATTCCATCTGTCCCAGCCCGATGGCGGCCAGGACGTCACTGAGCTTGTAATTTGTTCCGATTCGACGAAAAACGGTTCCTGCCCTGTCCTTCCCGGTTTCCATTCCAAACTTCTTATAGGATCTCAACCAATCCGCCCAACTATCCCGGTCCGTTGCCAGTAACCCTCCTTCCCCCGTGGTGATGAATTTCCTGGGATGCAGGCTGAAAACCGTGATATCCGAAAAAGACCCCACCTTTCTCCCCCTGTATTCAGCTCCAAGTGCGCAGGCAGCGTCTTCCAGGATATAGATTCCATGCCTGTTCTTGATCTCGAGGAGCCGGTCATAGTCGAGAGGATTTCCGAAAAGGGAAACAGGGATCACGGCCTTCGTCCGGGACCCGATGGCTGCCTCCAATGCATCATAATCGATCAGCATGGTATCGGGATCCACGTCCACAATGATCGTCCGTGCTCCGACCAAAGCTACTGCGTCAGCCGTGGCGGGATAGGTGTAATCCGGGACAATGACTTCATCTCCCGGACCGACATGGAGGCAGCGAAGGGCCATCTCAAGTCCTACTGTACAGGAACTGACCGCAACTACATGGCCGCATCCGATATAGTCCCGGCAAATCGTCTCTAACTCCGCAGTCACGGGTCCCTCAGCCAGGTACCCGCTCTCGAGCACATCCAGGACCCTTCGCTTCACCCGTTCATCGATAAAGGGTTTGATCAAGGGAATGCGCATGCTTGCCTCCCGGCCTGTTCTGATTCCTCACCAATGGGCCTCTTCCACGTCATTCTTACCAAAATAGATCTTCCCCAGGTATCCTTCCGGCAGATAAAACATCTTCCAGTGATCGCAGTGATCGCAAGGCGGCTCACCGGCCAGTTCCCCCGCCCGATGCGCCTCTCTTATGGATTCATAGCGTTGGGATTTCCAGACTCCCCTGATCCCCGCATCCTTTACGTTTCCGATTCGATGATTCCTGTCCCGGGTCCAATCGTGATTGCATAAGGCAACCTCACCGTCCCAATAGATGACCATATCGGTGAAAACCTTGAAACAAGGCTGGCGGCGTTCGAATCCGGGAAGCGGCTCCTGTATGCTTCCAGGGTGACCGTCACCTGAATGTTCCACGTAGATTCGAACCCTGTCCACCTTGGGCCTCCAGAACTCGACAAAGGCATCCAAACCCGGGCGGTGGGCAGCCGTCTCCACACAGGATACTTGAACCTCAGGCTGCTTCATGCCTCTGCGCCGTCTGAGATCCAGGAACCCGAGAATGTTTTCCAGGACCTTGAAATAATTAGCGCCCCTCCTGCTCTTCATATAGATCTCGGGGTCAATAGTATCCAGGGAAAATGAGACAAAATCGAGACCCAGGTCAAGGATATCCTCTGCCGCCTGCTGGTTCAACAGGGTTGCATTCGTTGTGAATTGAATAGGACCGATACCCCTTTCTTTGGCGTAGGCCAACAGCTCGACCCAGTCCGGGTGTAGCAGGGTTTCTCCCCTGAAAAAGGGGACCAGGGCCACGGGAAGGTGTTCGGACATCTCGTCAAAAATGCTCTTGGCCAAGTTAGAGTCCATGAAACCCTGGTGCCTTGCCATAAGTTTTCGGGGGCAAAAGGTACAGTTCAGGTTGCAGTGATTGGTCAATTCCAGGGTGATCCTTTCCGGGAACTCCTTCCTTTCCGGAAGGGAAAAGGACTCCGACCCGGCCGTCCCACAGGCATTTTCAGGGGATTCCCTTTCTCCCATCGATCAGTCTCCCTTGATCAGGCGGTCGAAGGCCGCCAAATATATCCTCCCCCCGCATCGGCTGTCCACCATATAAGGCTTCATGTCTTTTCGGGCCCTCTTTCCCATTTTCTCCAGTTCTTCGCGGTGATCCATGGCCCATAACAATCTTTCCGCCACACCTTGCGGATCTCCCGGCATGACAAACAAGGCGTTGATCCCGTCATTCCAAGGTGTATGGGTATTGTCTCTTCCTCTCATAAGGATCTGGGGTTTCCCGTTGATTGTGAATTCCTGGCTCACGCCATTGAACGCGATACCCCCCACCCCCAGGTGACAGAACCTCATATAATCCAAAACGTTGACCTTCGGGCCGAGCCAAGTCACCACATCTTGCACGTCATGATCCCGAATTGCCCGCTCCAGCCTACCTTCGATTCCCCTATCACCGCCCCCGATGTAAAAAATGTGGAAATCGCGCCCTGCGGATTTCAGCAGCCCGGCGGCATGGACCAGTTCAAATAGAGGAAGGTGGTTTTGCTCCAGCTTGATCCGATCAAATCGCCCCACGTACAACACTACAAAGGGATCTTTCTTTGGCGACAACCGGCATTTCATATCCTCTGGCATCCCGTTCGAACGGCCGGGGTGAACGATCAGGGGCAAGGGTATGTAGCGAGCAGGGAATTTTTTTTTAAGCTCCTCATTCCACGGTTGGGGGCCGAAGCAATCGATCGCCCCATCAACATTCCTGTGGATAAACCGGTTAAGCCACCCAGGGATAAGTCGTATGTCACTGCCCCTGGCCGTGAGAACGACCTTTTTCCCAAGAAACCACTTGGCCGGTAAAGCGAGAAGGGCCGTATGCGTCCACTGGGCATGGATGATATCGGCCCACCGCGCATGTCTCAAGATGGCTAAGAAAAACGAGAGGCACAGGAAGGGAACCTGAAAAACCGCGAGGAAACTCTTCTGACGGTAAATCGGCTGTCCCGGCCTTTTCAAGACCTGAAGGGTCCTCGGGAGGAAATAAGTCACCCGGTGAACGGACAATCCCTGGCACATCCTCTCATGTCTGAGGGCCCCCTTGAAATGTGGTGTCAAAACCCTGACTTCGGCCCCTGCCTCGGCATAGGCCATCGCCTCTGAAAACACAAACTTTCCATCGTGGACATTGTTTCTCGGGGACGGAAAACTGAAGGTACAAATGAGAACATTCATCGAAAGCGCCTCGCCCTTCCCCCGGGGCCTCCCTTTCAAATCATCCGGTCTCCCTCGCTCTTTTCAAACCTCATCTGGCAAATCTGCTCCGAGATGAGTCCCATCATAAAAATCAGGACAGAAGTCAGAAAGAGAACCACTCCCATGTTCGTAAACCGCCCCCAGAAGAAATAGACATACAGGTAGTAAAAGAAACCCGTCAGGAATGTCACGAAACTGAGGGGGAGAAAGACCCGCATCGGCGAATAGAGGGTGCAAATCTTGGTGATGATCAAGAAAAAACGCACACCGTCACTGAACATCCTGACCTTGCTCTCCCCCTTCCTGCGTGGTTTGACTTGGATCGGGACGTATTTCAAGCTCCGGCCGTTCCGGAGAACACACAAGGTGAGCGTGGTCGGGTAGGAATAGGTATTGGGCAAGAGGTAGAGGAAATTTCGCGCCACGTCGGCCTTCACGGCCCTGAAGCCAGAAGTGAGATCCTCTACGGGAAACTTAGCCACGTATGAGGCCAGCCAGTTGTACATCTTGTTTCCAAGGCCGCGCAACCAGGACGCCTGTGACCCCTTTTGACGGGCTCCGACCACCATGTCAAATTCCGGAAGGTATTCCAGCAGTCTGGGTATATCCGCCGGATCGTGTTGCCCGTCGCCGTCCATGAACACCAGGAAATGACCTGATGCAATTCTAATGCCACTCTTGACCGCCGCCCCGTTTCCGATGTTGTAGGGGTGGCCGTATACGATGGCTCCCGCCTCCGTGGCCACCTGGGCCGTATTGTCCGTGGAGCCGTCATTGACCACGATGATCTCGGCGTCAGGATTTTTCTCCTTTACCCTTTCAAGGAGCCGACCAATGTTATCGGCTTCGTTGTATACCGGGATAATAATCGAAACGCTTATTCCCTGCATCCGTCACCTCTCCCTGCATGTTTCACAAAACCGTTCGCCGTTCATTTTTCAGGATCGATCAATTTCAGCACGATGTATTCTTTGTTCTTGAATAACAATTTCGTATAGTGATTAATAAAATTCAATATTATATTTCTTTCTTCTTGATTCAAGCTATAGTTCAGCCATTTTTCGAAAATAAGGTGGTTGACCAGCAGGTGGGTGATTCCTTCCGCCTCCAGGCCCGACAAAACTCCCTTTCCCCCTCGGCTCTCGGCTGCCAGATCCTGGAGAAAACTTTGGGTGCCCTCCATATCCAGGACATAGTCTCTATCACAAAAGTAGACCCTTTTTCCAACAAAGACAAAAAGCACCTTGGATCCCCCAGGCAGGCTCCCATTGATATATTGCATCGCAGGGTATTCGTGCCGATACCTTTCGATATAGGCATCACGGGTTACCCTCCCGCTCATGTAATCGAGGGGCCTTACGTACAGAAACTGGGCATGGAGATACCTTGCGTTGGGGAAGAAGACCAGGAGGGTCAGGAGGGAGGGAATAAGTTGGGGAAAAAGCCGACCCTTGCCAAGGTGCCTCTCCACCCATTTCGTGAACCGGGCGAGTCCGAATGTCGACAAGACCGCCAGGGCGGGGAGGGCGGGGACGATATATCGTATCCTCATGCCCCCCCCAAAGTAAGCGAAGACAAAAAAGAGGGCCGAAAACAGGGCAAGGATCCCCTTTTCTACCTTGACTTCTTCTTTGTCAGTGCCAGGGGCGGCGAAGGCCAGAATGGGGAGGATGAGGAGGAAGGGGTTGAGTTTGCCGTCGAAAAGACGTGGATTGCCGTCCTGCCCCTGGAAAAACATCCGAATGGGGATCAGGGCGATTTCCCACCATTTCTCTTTGTACAGGTAAGTTCGGATGGTGAATTCATTAAGGAAAGTCCCGCCATTCTCCCGAGAGGAATTGAAGAGATGATCAAACAGGGGATAGATGGGATTGTTCGTCCAAATGAGGTCCCTGATCATCCAGGGAGAGAAGATCACCAAGGCCGTGAAGACGAACAGGGCGGCAGAAGTAACGGCTCCCAAGGGATGCCTTCCCGCTTTTCCATGTCCCCTTTCGTATAAAATTGCAGTAGACAGGGTGAGTAACAAGAAAGCGATCAGCCCGTTGTATTTCGTCCCCAGGGCCAATCCACACATGATCGCTGAAAAAACGAGATCCCTCAATCGGAATGAATGCTCGACCCAGCGGAATAATAAGAACAAGGAGGCCGTGGTAAAAAATGCGAGGCCAAGGTCGACATATGCGGTGATAGCCAGCTTCACGACAATGGGGATGGAGAGGAAAAAGAGTGCCCCAAAATAGGGATAGATGGAGCCCAGTCTTTTTTTCAAGTAGCCGAAGATGAGGAGGGAAGTAAGGAGTCCGAATGCCAGGTGGATGTACTTGGGGACGATGTCGCTCCCAAAGTACATCGGGACGAGATACAACATCTCCAGATTCATTGGATAATAAGAAAATTCGATGGAGGGTATTTCGTGGAAGCCCCCATGTTTCAAATAGAGCTTGGGTACCAGGAGATGGTGGGTCAGGGCATCCCTGCTGACCGGTGGAGTGAAACACAACAGGATCAAGGCCGAAATGAGGATTCCAAGAGCAGCCAGGAAGGGCCATCTCCCACTGAATTTTGTCGAAGGGCGAGAGTTCATGGTTCAGCCTGCTCCTGTTCGATTTGGATGATATGCAGCTTTTCGAGGAGGGCCGGGCTTCTCCGGTATTTACCGTTCCCGGGAAAGCCCCTGGGTCCCCTTCCCACCACCAACTTTCCCGACTTTACAACGGACCCGCCCGGGAAACGCTACATGGGTCGGAAAACCTGCCCCCCCAGAAGACGTAAAAAAACCTCTTCAACGCCACATTTAACAAGAGGTTGCAAAGGAAATGCCAATTATATTATTCTTGGGCCTTCAAATCAGATTTATATTCTCCCGGGATGCAAGCGTGGGATTGAGGACAGCATAAGTCCCTGCACGGATTCCGCCCAGGAGCCGGAGGTACTATCCTTTGAAGGCCATACATATCCAGGGTAGACGACCGAACGGAAAATCCGATTGCTCTTACCAAACCCCCCAGAAGAGGTGATCCATGAACAATTCGAGAGGATCGGTTGTCACGACTCACCATCCAGAATCGATATCAGACTGTCGGCGAATGCTATTTTCCATTCTCTCCCTCACCGTGATGATCTTCCTGATTTACAGCAACAGCTTTCACAATTCCTGGCATTTTGACGACGAACCAAACATCACCGGGAATCCTAACATACAAGTGGCGGATCTCAATTGGAAAACGATTGAAAAGTCTCTCTTTTCCGACCAGAGATTCAGAAATATCCCATACCGTCCCGTAGCCTGCCTCAGTTTCGCCCTCAATTATTATTTTGGAGGGGACGATGTTGTAGGATACCACCTCGTCAATATTACAATCCATATAATCACCGCCTTTTTCCTGTTCTTGGTCATCCTCCAGACCTTGAGACTGGTTCAAAAGGCGGAAGAAAACAGCGATACCCAATATTTCATCGCCCTACTCTCCACGCTCCTTTGGGCGATCCATCCCATCCAGGTTCAGGCCGTAACCTATATCGTCCAGCGCATGGCCAGCATGGCCGGCATGTTTTTCATCCTGAGCATGTACTTCTATATCAAGGCGAGGATTTCCAGGGGCCCCTGGCGGAGGGCCGCCTGTTTCCTGCTCAGTCTGATTTCCTTCCTTCTGGCGCTGAGCTCGAAAGAAAACACCGTCCTGTTGCCCCTCACCCTTTTCGCTTATGAAAACATGATCCTCCAGGAACCGAAAAAGGAGGTGCTCCTAAAGCGCATCCGGATCCTCCTGTTCATCCTGATCTTCATCCTGGCCATTGGGTTCACCTACCTGTATCTCCAGGGGCACAACATCTTCTATTTCCTAGATGGATACCAAAACCGCCCCTTCACCTTATCCCAGAGACTCTTGACCCAGACCCGGGTCCTTCTCTTTTACCTGTCCCTGATCTTGTACCCTATCCCCTCAAGGTTCAATATCGCCCATTCGATGGAATATTCCACTTCCCTTCTTCACCCCGTTTCCACCCTCCTTGCCGTCCTCACCTTGGCCGCCATCCTGTGCCTTGTTCTTTGGGGTGCCAAAAAATATCGCCTGTTCTCCTTTTGCCTTCTCTTTTTCTTTCTGAACCACCTCGTTGAATCAACCATCCTCCCCCTGGAAATGGTCTTTGAACACCGGAACTACATCCCCTCCATGTTTCTCTTCGTCCCGGTTGCAGCCGGGTTCCATGCACTCCTCCGAAGGTACAGGCCCCAAAAAATCATGTTTTTCGTTGTATCCTCCTTCATCGTTCTGTTGCTGGTAGGTATCGGAAATGCCACCTATGTCCGTAACTTTTCCTGGCGAAACGAGGAGAGTCTCTGGATCGACGCCCTTGAAAAATCCCCAGATATCCCCCGGGTCTACATCAACCTGGGGAGGTATTACCAGGACCACGGAATGGCCGAAAAGGCACAATACTATTACGAGCAGGCCATTGCCCTAAAACCCAAAATCCAGACCTACGAGCACTACATTGCTTATTACAATCTGGGGATCATTTACGAACAAAAGGGGCAGCGGAGAAAGGCCATATCCTGTTGCTTTCGCTCCCTGGCCCTTAAGCCAGACTTTGCCGCCCCTTACAATAACCTCGCAACGATCATGGAAAAGGAGGGGAGATATGATCTCTTATACAGGTACCTTCAGGTGGCTTACAGTTTGGACCGAGGGAACATTGAGACGAACTACAATCTGGGACTCTATTATATCAAGTCAAAGCAGCCTGACCGGGCCATATTCCACCTAAACAAGCTCATAAAAGTCGATAAAGTGAAGTCATCTGCATCCTTTTTACTGGGATTGGCCTACCGGGAAAAAGGCAGGATAGAAAGAGCCATTTACTGCCTGAAACGAGCCTTATCATGGAACCCCAGGAACCTGACCCCCAGCCTTTTCCTTATCGAATTATACCATAGACAGGGGGCATTCGAGCTAGCCAGAAGAGAGGCAGACAAAATAGTCAACCTGATGGCAGGCAGCGAGAAGTTTAGGGACCAGGTCCTGGAAAACCTTGAAAAGGCTTCCGGCTTTCACCTCCCAAAGCCTTACCCGGATGTGGTGGGAGCCTTGCTTCTGGAAAGTATCCAAAGACACGCCCTGAGCCTTAATCACCTGAAGAATAGGATACTACATACTACAATTCTAAAAGTTAAAAATGGGGGATTCCCCCTGGAGGAATCCCCCTCAAAGCCGAAAAAGGTGCAGCCTAATGGATTTCACTGAGTGAGCCACCCGGACCACGGATGATATAGCTATGATTTCCTGCAGCATGCCAGGTTACCATTGCATAGGATGTAGAGTTGGCCTGTTTAATTGTCATGCTTACTCTGTCGGAAGTATACAGCCCATATGTTTGCCCGATTAAAGTGGTTGCAGTATTACAATAAGTTTGATTATCCACGAAATAGGCTTCCTGGGCGGTGGCCGCATTCCGGAGATCGGCCTGTGCCGAGGAGTTATAGGACCGAGTCCTATATGCGGAAAACTGAGGGATGGCAATGGCCGCCAGGATACCGATAATCGCGATGACGATCATCAATTCAATAAGCGTGAAGCCTCTTTCATCCTTTTTGGGAAATTTTGTAAACATTTTAATTGCTCCTCCTCTGTGTCATAAATTATTGGGTCTTGGGTCCCTAAGGTTCTCTAAAATGGTATCTCTTACGTCTCACCCCCTTCCCCATTCACTTTTTCAATAAACAACCCTGCAGCAAGCTGCAGGGTATTATAGGTTAATCGAAAAGCTTGAGCTGTTTAAGCTCTGACCGGGGTTTGCCTTGATTCTTGACATATTTCTCAACCG
>JAFDGR010000065.1 GCA_019309145.1 Deltaproteobacteria bacterium
ATAATCAGGAGCGAAAGATAGGGCGGATGTGATTTCTTGGCGTATTGGGACACCTGCGATACCTCCTCATCCTCCAATCCGCACCTGGATATGAGCACGGATTTTTCTCCCAGTTCGAGACGGTTCAACGTGTCCATGATTTCGTCAAACCGTTTGTAGACCTTCAGCATGACCACGTTGTCCGTATGGTCGATGATCTGTTCCAGCCTCTTCGCGCCCATCGCGCCTGAAACCACCGTAAAAGACTCCTCCGCTTCGGCCAGGACCCGGCCGGCAGCCGCTGCGGCGGCCTGATACGAGGTAATTCCGGGGATGATCTTAATCGGCACATCCGGATCCGTCTCCCGGATGGTTTGCAGGATATAACCAAACGTGCTGTACGTCATGGGGTCACCCAAGGTGACGAAGGCCGCGTCCTTTCCCTTCCTGAGGTGTTTCAATATCTTGCGGGCATTATCTCTCCACGCTGCCCTGAGTTCCGTCTTATTGTGCGTCATGGGAAATCCGACAAGCTCAACAGACACATCCTCCCCAAGAAATGGGGAGACAATACCGACTGCCAGTGAGTAAGTGTTCCTGGTAGATGATGCCGCAAACACAAATTTGACCCGTTTCAAGATCTCTAACGCTTTCAGGGTAATAAGCTGCGGGTCTCCGGGCCCTGCCCCGATTCCATAGAGAGTTCCTGCTGTCATTTTTCTCATCACCTTTGTCACTGCGGGCTTTGACCCCTCTTCTATTCAAGGTCTATGATTGTCCGACCGGTCGAATCTTTTTTGTGCTACAGGGGTATTTTATTGTCTCGGGCCACATCCTTGATGTGCTCAATGAAAATATGCCTGATTTCAGCGTACTTTCCCAGCCCCTGGAGCACGCACGTGACCGTAATTCCCTTTGAGCGTATAACCGATTTCCATGAATCACCCTGATCCCCCGCCATATCATTCCGGGCATGTTCACCCGCCACCATCATGAAAGGTTTCAGGACCACCTTTTTGACTCCAACCCGAGTCAGGATGTTCACAACATCCTCAAGGGATGGAAAACCTTCAACAGTACCCACAAATATATCCGTTCCGGGGTACATCCTGCGCATGACCTGTTGAAATTCAATGTAGACACCGGTGCTGTAGAACCTGTTTCCATGTCCCATGTAGACAAGGGCCGCATGGTTCTTTTTTGCAAGGCTCACATCGGGGGCGAGGGCCTTTGCCGCGTGGATCATGTCTTTGCGGTAGTTATATTGTGGCCCCGGTTTTCCCAGGAGCGGACGGCCGAGAACCAGTTTCTTGAAAGGCATGTATTTTGCTTTTATGGTCCTTATGGCGTTCAGACCATCTATATAGGATGCAAGATCATGGTATTCCTCACCCGCATAGATGTGCGTGGGCTGGACAATGATGACCTTGTAGCCGGCATCCTGCAGGTCCGCGATGGTCGCAAGGGGGCCCCTTGCACAGAGGATTTCTGCGCCGGCATCCCCGTTTTTCGCACGATACTCCGTGTCTCTTTGACGTTCATGCCATATCCTTCTGATGATGTTGGACGTAAATGCCACCTTTACCTTTGCCCGCGGGAAGGCTTTTTGTACCTCTTTCCGCATGGTTGTGATGTCAACAAGCGCTTTTGGATATGTGGCGCCAAAGCACGCAATAACAATGGCCTTTTCGTCTGTATCATGTTCCATCGATATTTATCCTTTCCATCCCGATTCCTCGTATGGTTTTGTCGCAGATCCTGTCAATCCCTCGCTCTGTTTACGCAATGGATGGCGCCGAAAAAAAAGACCACCCCGATAATGGCCAGCAGAAGGTAAGATGAATAATTCACAGGGTTTCCAAAGGATGCCGATCGAATGGCCTTTGAGGCATGGGTGAGCGGAAGGAAAAAAAGGACCTTCTGCGCCCATACGGGAAGGCGGTCCACAGGAAAGAAGGTGCCCCCCAAAAAGGCCATGGGGGTGATCACAAAGCTTGTGAACATGGCCTGATCCGCATGGGATTTCACCAGCATGGCCAGGGCCACGGCCAGCGAGGCGAAAACAAAACTGTCCAGCGCGATTGCCAGCCAGAAAGCGACAGTGCCATAATCCAGGGACACATGGAAAAAGAGGCCTATTATCAGGATAATGACAACGGAGAGCATCGCCCGGGTTATGCCGGCCAGGACCTCACCCGCCACATAGGCGGTATTACTGACGGGCGCGGCCTGGAATTCTTCGAAGATATGCCAATAAAACCGCGCCACATTGATATCAACGGCAATGGCAAAGGCCTGGGTCATACTGCTCATGGCCACCAGGCCCGGAATCAGAAATTCCCGATAGGTATGCCCGTCGAACCTTGCCCCTTTTCCCATGGCATATCCGAACGCTATCATATAGAGCAAAGGAGAGACGGACATACTCAGGATCTGCCGTTTGATCCTGTGTCTCAAAATTAGTATTTCACGGAGATAGACTGCAATGAAACGATTCAGCATTTGACCTTCTTCCCGGTGAGTGATAGAAATGAATCTTCGAGGTTTACCCGCCGTAATGTATAACTCTCTTTCTGTCCGGTGACAAAGGCATCGGCCTCCTGCCTGGTCCTGAAATAGACCGTCTTCATGTTTCCCTTGTCCATCTGATCAATAGCCCAGGTCCCAGTCCGGGCCATCAGGCTCCGGGGTTTATCGATGACGACTATCCTGCCTTTATCGAGAAAAGCAACCCGGTCCGCCAGGAATTCCGCCTCCTCAATATAGTGAGTCGTCAGAAAGATAGTTGTGCCTTTCTTCTGGATCTCTTTGATCAGTGCCCATATCCGCCTCCGGATGGCAGCGTCGAGCCCCACCGTCGGCTCGTCCAAAAACAGAATCTCCGGTGAATGGACCATGGCCCTTGCGATGGTCAGCCTGCGTTTCATGCCGCCGGAGAGCTGTTTCACGAGGCTCTTTTTGCGGTCAATGAGATCAACATAGGCCAGCATTTGATCAATCTTTCTTCTTCTCTCACTAGTGGACATACCAAAAAGCCGGCCGTGGATATCAAGGTTCTCCGATACCGTGAGTTCCTGGTCCAGGTTTATCGACTGCATCACGAGCCCGAACCTTTTCTTGGCTTTGAGCCCCTCCTTTTCAATATGGAAACCATTCAGCCAGGCATCGCCTGCCGACCGTCTGGTAAGCCCGGTCAGGATGCGGATGGTGGTGGTCTTTCCGGCGCCGTTGGGGCCGAGATATGCGAAGAGTTCTCCGGCCGGCACGTGCAAATCGATGCCGTCAAGGGCCGTTATGGCACCATAGTTTTTTTTCAGCCGCTCAATGCGGATCATCTGCTTTTTCCCTCCTCACTGCGTCCCCGCTTCCGTGCGTCTTTCACGCACCGCCTTGACATTATCGGCGATTTCCATCATAGGCTGGCGACGGATCCGGTGGGGCAGCGCCAGTTCGGCAGCCGTTTGGATATCTTCCGATGTTACCTGACTGCGCCCCTCATAAGCGGCCAATGTTTTGGCGGTCTTGAGCATAATGATATCGCCCCGGTGGCCGTCCACGCCCACATCCAGACAGTACTGAGCGATTTCGTACAGCAGCGCTTTTTCGGCCTCCACCCGGGAAAGCAGCGCTTTGGCCTGTAAAATCCGCTCGGCCATAGTCTGGGATTCCACCGCCCATTGGCACGTAAACCCTTCCGGGTCCTGATCAAAGGCGACCCGACGTTCCATGATGGCCACCCGCTCGTCGGCCGATTGAATTCCTTCGATGGTGACACACAGACCGAAACGATCCAACAGTTGGGGCCTGAGCTCACCCTCCTCCGGGTTCATGGTACCCACCAGGGTAAAACGGGCCGGATGGGAAAAGGAGATCCCTTCGCGCTCGATGGTGTTGACTCCCATTGCGGCGGAATCCAGCAGCACATCCACCACGTGGTCGTCCAGGAGGTTCACCTCATCCACGTAAAGGATACCCCGGTGGGCCGCGGCCAGGAGTCCCGGCTCGACCCGCTTTTCCCCCTCTTTAAGGGCATGCTCCATGTCGAGGGCCCCCACCACCCGGTCTTCCGTAGCGCTCACCGGCAGCTCTACAACGCGTACTTTTCGGCTTACCCTTTTGACAGATTCCAGGGAAGAAATATTTTTGCCGTATATGGCCGGCATGGATTCTTGATAAAAATCGAATTCATTCTCAGGAGAAAGTTGAAAAGGATCATTTTCAAAAACCTCGATTTCCGGCAGAACATCTGCCAGTGCCCGCACCGCAGTCGACTTTGCAGTCCCCTTTTCTCCCCGGATCAAAACTCCTGAAAGGGTTGGATTTATTATGTTTAAAATCAGCGCAAGTTTCATATTTTCCTGTCCCACAATCGCGACAAAGGGGTAAACCCGTTTATTTTTTTCCATTATTTCTCCTTGATAATATTAACCAATTGATTAGCCTTAAGCTCCTCGATTTTGAAATACCGCGCCCCCAGCGCTCCGGCAAGACGGCCGGCCAATCCAAAATTTACCAGTCCCTGTTCCTCGGTATCGACCACAATATAGACCACCCGCTGGTCTGCGGCCATTTTAACGGCAAAGTCAAAGGCTTCTTCAACCGGTTTTTGATCTCCCATGGATGCGTTGCTTTTGCCGTCTGTAATTATAATTACAATGGGCCTGGCAGCAGGATCCCGCAAAAGATAGTTCCTGACCTGTTCATGGGCCATAGCCAGTCCCGCGGAAAGTGGCGTCCTGCCGCCCACGGGCATTTCCGCCAAAAGTTTTCCGGCAAGCTCCACAGAAGAAGTGGGCGGTAAATTAACAAAAGCTTCGTTTTTACGAAAAGAGATCATCGCCACCTTGTCCCGTTTTTGGTAGGCATCGAGAAGCAAAGACATAATTGCGCCCTTGGAAGCCGCCATCCTTCCCCTTGCCCCCATGGAACCGCTTGCATCCACCAGAAAGAGCAAAAAATTGCCGATCCGTTTTTCCCTGACCTTTTCCCGGATATCTTCTTTCCGCAGGACAACGGCCAGGCCGTTTTCCCTTTTTCTCCTGGTCTGATAGGGGGCTGCGGCCCGCAAGGTGGCATCCAGGGCAATATCGCCGGTCCTGTTTCCGGGTATGCTCTTGATGTATCGCCCCTGCTTCAGAGAAACCCGCGTCCGGGACCTGCGGCCGGAACCGCGACGGTAGATTCTGTCTCTTGGAGTCGCGATCTCCTTGACTGCAAAGGTGGCGCCTATCTCAAATATCTGCTCAACGGAATCTTTTTTTTCGGGGACTTCCGCACTGTTGGTTTCCTCGCCATCCCGGAACTGCTCTTCAAAGCGCCGGGAAGGTTCATCAGCCCCGGTATTGGCCTGATCACCTTGCTCCTTGCCCGGCTTCTCCACGTCCGGCGGTTGTTTCTGTCCGTTTTGATCGGCCCCTTCATGCGGCTTTTCCTCCTGTTGATCCGGCTCGGGCTGCGGCATGGCGTCCCGTCTCCGGTGCGCAAGGACGAGGTGTGCCACCTTTGCGATATCATCCGTTAGGACCTCCTGACCATGGCGCAGGGAGGCATAGGTCCTGGCGGCCTGCTCCATGATAAGATCGGCGCGGTGACCTGCCACGTTGTTTTCCGTGCATAGTTCGGAGATAAAGGTTCTCAGGTGTTTGGGCAGCCTGACCGCATTCAAATGGTCCATTGCCGATAAAATACCCTCGGCCGTACGGGCGTTTTCGTTTTTAAACCGCTTGAGAAATCCCTGTGGGTCAAGATCATAGGCTTCTCTTCTCTCCATCAGCTCAACCCGCTTTCCGAGATCCGTCTCCGCCTTGATGTCCACACAGAGCCCGAACCTGTCCAGAAGCTGCGGCCTCAATGGGCCTTCTTCCGGGTTCATTGTGCCCACCAGGATGAATGATGCCGGATGCCTGAATGAGATCCCCTCCCGCTCGATCCGGTTTTCCCCGGAAGCAGCCGAGTCGAGAATGATATCAACGATATGGTCATCCAGGAGGTTGACCTCGTCTATATAGAGAATTCCGCGGTTCACCTCGGCCAGCAACCCCGGTTGAACAGTACGCCTGCCTTGCTTGATTGCCAGGGTGAAATCAATTCCTCCGACAACACGATCCTCCGTGGCATTGAGGGGCAGGGTCACGACCCTGACCCTGCGCAGGACGGTCCGTCCTTTCGACGCGTTTTCCCTGCACCAGTCACACATCCAGCCGCCATTCTCCGGATCGCAGGAATAAGGGCATCCAGCAACCACCCTGATTTCCGGGAGCAAGGCAGCCAGGGCACGGACCGCCGTTGACTTGGCCGTGCCTTTTTCTCCACGGATCAAGACCCCGCCGATGTTCGGATTGACCGCATTGAGCAGCAACGCCAGCTTTAACTCTTCCTGGCCGACAATGGCTGAAAACGGGTATATATTTTCAAACATCCTGTATTCTCTCCATTAAAACGAAACCGCCGGAGGGATCTCAAAATCTATAGTTGAGGCCCACTGTCCATGTTCGCGGGGGCGCCAGCCACCCGTCCCCGTAACGGTAGGCCTTATTAGCGATATTCTTGATTTCCCCGAAAAACTCCGGGGCTCCAAACCTGCCTGCCAGCCGTGCAGGGTGGTATTCCAGCCTGATGTTTCCTATGGCCCTCCCCGGCACAGATGCCTTGTTGTCCGAGCGGGTATACTGTCTGGATTCATACTTCAGGTTGAAGATGATGGAAAGGTCTTCTATCGGTACGCAGCTAAGATCCGCATACACCCTGTGCCTGGGTTTGGCGACCATCCACAAACCGGTATCCTCGTTGATGGCCTCAAGGTAAGTGTAGGTGGTTTTCAGGGACAAATCCTCCATGATTTTCCAGTTCAACGAAATATCCCCGCCCTTATAGGTCACCTCGCCAAAATTTTCATAACGGCCGATACCATCGTCCCCGAGTACATAGGCGATCCTGCCGGCAATCCGGTTGTAAAAGACCGAAGCCCCGCATGAAAGGCGTGGTGATACTTCGGTAAAAAAGGAGAGGCTGAAATTATCCGCAGTCTCCATCTTAAGGCCGGGGTTTGGTTCCTTGGTGCTTGTTTTGTCATATCTCTGGTAAAAGGATGGAGTGTTATTGGTCCTGCTGTAGGTCATGGAGATGGAACTTTTATTGGTTTTACAGAATATCTTTGCCTCGGGGTTTAACGTGTTGTCAAAGTCGGAATACCCAGATCCCCGCAATCCGAATGAAATGGAGATCGGCAGGGGACCAAAGGAAATTGTATTCGTTGCATACAGAGAAATGGAATGCTCATCTTTGGAGGCAAACCGGCTGCTTTCCGCCTGGCCCCAACGAAAGGCGGCACCACAGCTAATGGTCCCCCAGCCTCCTCCCTCAAGGGACGTTGAGATATCCTCGCCGAACTTTCTGACGGTGATGGAATTGTCGATGTTCCTGTCCGGGTCCCTGTTCTTTGTTTCAGCGTCGTTAAAAAAGGTCTCGCTCGTTATCCGTTTCGCCCTGGCACTCAGGGCGTAAGAATACATTTCACTTTGCTTCCGGGAATGGGGGGTCGGGTATTCCGGGCGGCCGCTCAGGCCTCGCTGGTCTTTCAGATAAGCGGCTGAGAACGTCAGCTTCAACCCGTTTTTCGGCATATATTCAAATTTGCCCCCGGCCTTTTTTTTCTTTCTGTCGCCATTCACCTGGTAGCCATCCGTATATTCATACCCCAGGGATGCGCCCACCCCGAAAGCGCCATTTGCGGCACGGCAGTTGGCGCTGTAATTGGACGTCCCATAATTTCCCCAATAGGATCGTATGTTCCCGTGAAAGGCATCGGTCTTTTTTGAAAAGATGAGAATGACGCCGCCGCTGGCGTCATCGCCGTATTTCAGCGCTCCTTTGCCTCGATATATTTCAATTCGCTCCACATTTTCCAGGGACACGAGGTCGAATTTGACAAAGCCATGGCTGGAGGTAGGATCATTGATGGGCCGCCCGTCAAGCAGGACCTTCACTCTGTAGGAACCCCGGATCGACACGGACGTCTCCCCGGCATTGATCCCCGGGACCTGATTCAGCACATCGGAAATCTTGCGCGCGTTCATTTTTTTTATCTCTTTTCCCGTAATCACAATGGCATGTGTTTTTCCCCGGGCAAGAACCGATTCGTTATATAAAAGCATCCCCGTGAAAACAGCCGCAAGCATGTATGGCATTTTGGCGAAAAGAATGCCTGCTTTCCTATTCCGTAAGTTCTTCAATTTCACCTTCCATTTTCAGATATGCTTCGCGCAGTTCATTCTCCATTTTCTTATCGGCATTCCACATCCCCCGGCTGATGGCCTCCAGGAGTTTGTCCAGGATGTTTTGAAGGGCATAGGGGTTCACCTCCTTCATCCACTCCTGCATCCCGGGGTCAAGGGCGAATTTTTCGGCTACCCTTTCATACATCCAGTCGTCGATCACCTCGGCAGTAGCATCCCAGCCGAGGACAACGTCCATCATATGTGAAATGTCGCCGGCTCCCTTGTAGCCGTGGCGTTTCATCCCCTCCAGCCACTTGGGGTTGGTCAGGCGGGCACGCAGGACATGCTTTGCCTCCTCGAAGGTGGTGTGAATCTTTACCCGTCTGGGATCGGCGCTGTCGCCTACCAGGGCAAAGGGAAGTTTGCCGCGCACGGTCTTTGCCGCCACAATAAGACCGCCGTAGTAGTTGTAATAATCGGTGCATGACAGCATATCATATTCCCTTGAATCCTCGTTTTTGACCGTTACATCCATGCGGGAAAGAAGGTTGCGGAACGCGGCCGGCTTCTGCTTGCCGTAGCTGCCCTTGCCATAGGCGTGTGCAGTATAGCGGATGTAGTTGTTGCCTAAATCTTTCTGGGTTTTCCAGTTCTTCGATTCCACAAGCTCGGATACGCCCGCCCCGTATGTACCCGGCGGACACCCGAAGACCCGGAACGTGGCCTCGCGCATGGCCTCTTCTTTGGTCATTCCGTTTTGCATATAGGTTTCCAGATCCCGCAGGACATTGCGCCGCAAAATATTGGATTCCGGCGATTCCTTTAACGCGGCCACCATCCGGGCTGCCTCATCGATTCGCTCTACCAGGTTCGGGAATGAATCTCTGAAAAATCCTGAAATTCTCGGTATTACATCTAACCTGGGCCGGCCCAGTTTCGATGCAGGGATTACCTCCAGACCGGCCACATTCCCGCTTCCCCTGGCCCAAACAGGTTTCACTCCCATGAGATAGTAAATCTCCGCGATATCATCCCCCTTGCTCCGCATGGTGGAGCCGCCCCAGACGATAATTCCAATGCTTTCCGGATATTTCCCGCTCTCTTTCAGGCATCTTTCAAGCAAGGCGTCCCCAAGTTTTTTCCCCACCTCCCATGCTCCGGGGGTAGGAATCTTGTTGGGATCGACTGAATAAAAATTTCTCCCGGTCGGCAGAATATCGGCCTGACCACGGGTAGGTGCCCCTGATGGTCCAGGCAAAACAAACCCGCCGTTAAACCCGGTAAGGCTTGAATCAATTTCCTCGGTAACCAGCCTGATATTGGGCGTCAATACTTCACAAATGTAGCTCAGAGCTGCGGCCACATTTGCATCGCTGTGGCCCAGACTTGATTTAACGACAGCATCTATACCCGCAGTGTCAAACCGGCTTTGTTCCAGATATTTCACTATGGCCAACCCCTTTTCATGGGCGCTTTGTATGATCTGCCCACCTGTTTTCCCCTTAAAATGGGGAAGCGACCTGCCCTTATTTTCCAGAAGTTCATCATAATCAAAGCCCAAAGCACTTAAAATCGATTCACGCAAAGAAGGGACAGATCCGTTTGAAAGACGGGTAAGCTGGACCAAAAATTCCGCCAGTCGTTCTCCTTCCGGCGCCCGGCCCAGCACATGCAGGCCGTCGTTGATCATGGTGTCGGCAAGGTCAGAGAGGTAAGAGTGAAGTTTTTCCAGAAACAGGTCAAAATCTGAAAACGCCTCTTTTTCATCCAGTTCCAGATCTTTATCAAGATCCGCCTGGCAGACCGCCTCCCAGATCATGGGACGAATGACCGCCAGTTTCCCCGGATCCTCCCGGCCCGCATCCGCATAGTCTTTTAAAAGATTCTCCAGCTTTGCCAGGTCTTCGTAGAGATCGGCATTGGTGAATACCGGGGTGAGATGATCGATGATACAGCAATAGGAACGGCGTTTGGCCTGTGTCCCTTCGCTCGGGTCATTTATGATATAGGGATAGATATTGGGAAGGTCCATGATGGCGAGATCCGGGTAGCACTCTTCGGAAAGCCCCAGGGCCTTCCCGGGCAGCCATTCAAGTGAGCCGTGCTTGCCCACGTGCATCACGGCATCCGCCTTGAAGACATCCTTGATCCACCGGTAGTGCGCGAGATACTGGTGCGGAGGCGACAGGTACATATCGTGATAGATCTTGTCGATGTTCTCGAAATAACCGCGCGGCGGCTGGATGGTGATAAAGATGTTGCCGTTGATCAGGCCGGCAAAGAGCATCCGGCCTTTATGCACGAAAAGGTCTCCCGGAATCTTGCCCCAATCGACGGTCATCTTTTCCCTGATTGCCGGCGGCAGGGCCTGGTGCCAGGGCAGGTATTCCGCTTCACCGGCCGTTGCCCGGGCCCTTTCCGCCATGCGCTCCGGTGTGAGCCATCGCTGGTCGCAGGTCATGCAGCCCAACAGTTCACCGGCAAGCTCATCGCCGCTCTCATATGAGCGGTCGACTTGATATCCCTCCATCTTCATCCTGTCCAGGAGGGATTTTATACTCTCAAAGCTGTCCAACCCCACGGCACAGCCGATGCGGTCATTCCGGGGCGGATAGTGGTGAAAAACAATGGCGATCCGTTTGTCGGCATTTTCTTTCCTGCGCAACCTTGCCCAGTTAAGCGCAAGGGAAACCATCTTTTGGATCCGTTCCCGGATAGGGATATATCTGACCGTCAGGGCGCCGGTAACCGGATCTATTCCGGATTCTTCCCGCGTGGCCACCGGCACGGTTACGAGCGCACCGTCAAATTCGGGCTGGGCCACAGTGTAGGAAACATCCATGGCGGAGATCCCCTGCATGCCTTCTTTCCACTCGGCATACGAAGTCATAAAAGGGGTAATGGCCTGAATAAAAGGGACTCCCGGTTTTTCCAAAAGGTCCCTGTATTCGGGGCATGACAGGGTCAGGGAGAACATCATGGGATTGATCAGCACATCAATAATGGGTTTCCCGTCTTTCATGAAAAATTTTTCGACCACATAGTCCGCGCCCCGGTTGCCCCGTTCGGCATCCTTGTATCTCAAGTGAAACACGCAGATGACATTGGCCCCACACCGTTCAACCTCGCGGATAACGGCATCAATATACTCCACGTTGTCATTGAGCCAGTAGCTTTGGTAAAACCAAATTCCCACGGTTATCTTTTGCGAATCAAACTTCTGCTCCAGATACTCTTCCATCTCTGGAATTCCCGGAAAATCAGGATGATATATTCCCTCCTGAGGGAGGTCCCGCGGGGGATCGCAAGGGATTTCCCCGCGATAGAGGAGGTTATAGAGATAAACAAACATATTCCGGAAATTAATACGTCCGCCGTGAAGCAGGTACCGGTTGATCATGTCCCAGTTTTCGGTCCCGAAATCGTCCGAATACTCCTGCGCGGCCGTAAAGCCATCTTCGTCCGCGCCTACCGGATGAATATGGAGATACGGCATCTTTCCGCCTTCCTCCTTCCGCCCCTCAAGAGCCGAAATCAGCGGTTCAAGGGCGGGACACGATTCCCTGCCCCCGTGGAGGGTAAGGATAACGACATCGGATGCAAGGGCATCCCGGACAAAGGCGTCTGTCCGGGATTCATCAAAAAGCTGGCTCCCGATCCTGGCAATAATCCTGATCTTCCCGCCATGTTTTTCATATTCCTTTACGCCCGCGCTGAGAGACGGGATCTCCAATGAATGGGCGCTGAAGTAACATAGGGTAAAGGGTCTCATTTTTAGCTCCTCTCGTATTCTTCCCACAGGGATTGATATATAATGCAGGCCAGGTTTCTCGCCTGTCCGTCGTTGTAATACAGCCTGCTGGGACAATCTCCGGGGCAGAAACTCCGAATCCGGCATTTTCCGCAATCCCTATCCTGCAAGCGGTAGGTGCCCAGTTTGGCGGCATTTTTTCTGTCTACCGCTTCAACAGTGCCGCAGGCGAACCGTGAATCACCGGCAGTCTGGGCACACGGGTAAACCGTGCCGCCGGGGAGAACAGCCATGGCTTCACCCCTGGCGGCATGACAAAACGAGGTGTTCCTCTTCCCTGCCGCCGCCTGTTTCAGCAGCTCCAATTCCCGGAGTTTGACAGGATGCAGCCGTTTTTCATTGACCCAGTTCAATGCCTGCAAAAGTTTTTTCAAGCCGTTTTTAAGGTCCTTTGGGGATGGGGGCCTTACCATATCGGCATTAACGGCACGGCCTTTTTCAATCAGAAGGTCCAGGCCAATCCCACAGGCGCTTGGGAATCCACCGAGCAATAAGCCCAATTTCCCCAGGGCATGGACATTTTGTCCTGTTACAACCGTAGTTACGCGAAAAGGCACCTCCTTATCAGTGAGGAGTTTCAATCCGTTCAGTGTTGAAGCGGCCCGGCCACGCACCCTTTCCTGCACATCCGGCGGGCCGTCCAGGCTGACTCCCACCCGTACGTCGTAGCGCTTGAACACTTTTAGCAAGGAGCTGTCCAGGTTGGTCCCGTTCGTCTGGATCCCTATTGTTGCCGGCCAGCCCTTTTTCCGGACCAAAGACGCGATCCATTCGACAAGTGCCGGTTCCAGCGTAGGTTCGCCACCCGTGATCTGGACATGGAAGCGGCAGCCGGATGAAGATGCAAGATGCAGGGCCTTTTCGGCCACCTCACAGGGCATCGATTGGGCATATCTTTGTTCTCCCCTGTAACAATAAGCGCACCGGAGATTACACGCCTCTGTGACCAAGAGCACAAGATATCTGGGATGCCCGTCTACAGTCTTTTTGCATTGACCTGCAATCACGCTCCTCCTCTTAAACCAATCAAAATAACAATGACCAGAATTTGGCCGATGCCAATTGCAAGCCAGACGGTTATGGCTATCTTTGCCCCCAGTTTCAGTCCAAAAAAGGAAATGTTATAGGGCAGAATCGTATGCCATATCTCTCCAAGATTATAAATAAACGCCCCTGCCATCAAAGAAATCACAACTTCTACAGGCCTCAGGATCCCATTTGAAAGCAGGATTCCTCCGATCCCGCATGCGGCAATGAGATTCATTGCTGAAGTTGATATCAGTTCAATGGACGGGGCCGGCAAATGGAGGAAGGTTGCAACAGGCTGCGCTATTTTTTCGACCCAGGCCATCACGCCTGAGTGAGTCAGAAAAAAGACAATGAAGAGGATCGGCGCAAGTACGTAAATTATACGCCGCAGGTTCTTTATTGCGCCATAAAAGGCCCCTTTGACAATTCTCCAGATTGGCAAATATTTGACCTGTTCATTAACCCCGGATTTTTGGGGCTGGATCCTCTCAAATAAAAGAATCCCGGTTGCAATGCCCATCAGGGTCTGAAAGAGACCGGAACACAGTAAACAGAGGATATATAGCATGGTGACCTGGAGACCAAGCATCGCCAATGCAACTGGTCCAATAGCAAAAAATGTGAAATAGATCATTACCGGAAACCCGGAAACAAGTGAAGAAACAATAACAGCCTCATCACTTATCGCTCCTCTCTTCCTGAGATCCACAAGGCTCATGGTTGCTGCTGCAGGATTTAACAGACACAATGTCAAATATACCGAGCCATACTCTGGAAGCCTGGCCATGGAAGAGATGGGTCTCATCATATTGCCGAGCTTTCTCGCCGCAGGGATTCGATAGGCAATCTCGGCAACATAGAGTCCTAAAAACAGCAATGGTACAAGCTTACAGAAAAGCCTGGCCGAATCTTCAAGGGTCATTTTTAATAGCTCTGCCATATAGTCTCATGTATTCTGGCCCATGGACTTAAAGGCATAGTGTATGGGCTGTAAAGCGTAAACGCGTCCATGGATCAGGGTCAACGGATCACATGGTTTACCATTTCCTCAATCAGGGTCGGAACTCCCCTGAATCCAATGTAAGGCGATGAAGTCAGGGCAATACGCGAAGTCGTGGGATATGAATATAATATCAAAGGAATATCCATTGACTTTGAAATAAGGTTTTCAAGGTCTGTCCCAAATAACATTGCTATCTTTTTCTTCTCCACTATGGACTTGAATCTATGCCATGAGTCCTGGACGAGTATTTCAGGACACATTTCCCAAGGCAGAGATGCCTTATCATTCGAATCAGGAGATGAAGTAATATGCATTGCCTCAATGCTCACCCCTATTTCCCGGTATAGGAATCGGGCCATCCCTATTGCCTGCGGGAGATCGCCGCAAACGGCTACAGGTATTCCATAAAGGGCAGGGAGATAGATGTGGGCCTGTCTCAGAATTCTGAGGACCTTTCGCCTTTCTCTCTCTATTGCCTTTTCCAAATAACCATCGTAAATCTCTTCGCCTTTTAGGCTGCGAGCAACTGCATTCAAGAATCTCTGAGTTCCAGCAAAGCCGTAAGGGTATTCTCGCAGGGATATCCAGGGAATGCGCCACTCTTCCTCCATCGCATGGGCCAGTCTCGTTCCCCACCCCAGGACAATGTTCAGGTCTGCTGCAGATGCCCGTTTGATCTCTGTTATACTTGATGGAGGGAAGACAGAGTTCACCCTTACCCCGATCAGGCCCAACATCCTTTTTATCTCTTTTATGTTCGCCTCACCCTTGATCACATCTCTTTGAAGCCCAATCAGGTTCACCAATGGTCCAATGCGGTTTATTTTTGCCGGGGGGTCATCTACCCATTGACAGATCGCCTCAAGGCACTCTTCAATCCCGTCTCCCATCCTGCCCAGGAATCCCCCGCAATCGATGGCAATGGAGTGAAGCTTAAATCCCAGGGAATCTATGACCCCCTGCCAGTCTTCACCAATAATGGACGGAACGCTGCCTGCGAGAAGGATCAGGTATCTCTCTTTTCTGTTCTTGAGGATGATCTCAATGGTTCTTCTGAGACTGTCTTCCCCCCCAAAGACAACGCTTCTCTCCCGCAGCGCAGAAATAGATGCATTGGTCTTGACAGAGGACAATCTCTCAATGAAGTTTACCCCCCAGTGACAGCCAACAGGCGCATGTATAATCACTGCCGCCCCTTTTATTCCGCACGTCACCCGAAACGCCCCCAGCATCTTATCCCCCTGCACAGGATCGATAAATGGCGTCTCTTTATCTTTATTTTTCATGGATGTCTTCCTCAGTAGGGTTCATCTGCCGTTCCCATCCCTCCACACATTTTTCATGATCTTTTCCCACCTGAGTTCATCGCTCAAATCAGAAAGCAGGGTTGGGAATCTTTCAGGATGGTACTGATAGCGGAGATAAAGAAGGTCTCGCCCGGGAACCGGCGAATTCAACCGGGAAGCAATCATCGTCCCAAGGTATGCGATCTGGGAAAAGGAGATGCGAAATGAGGAGTACCCCATGGAGTGGGGGCTGAGAGACCTTATGCCATGATTTTCATAATACATGGTCCTGGAAATATCCGAAACCAGGACATCTCCAATGGCAAGATCAATGTCATTCTCTCTTATCCTCTCAACCTCCTCCTCCATGCTCAGGTCGGTATATATCTCGGGCGCAGATTGCAATTCCTTCAGATTATCTTTAAGTTCAGAAACAAGCCTTTGCGTGTTACTTTTAGACATGCCCCAACGTCTCCACCACATGGTGCTGATGGACAGCATCTTGATATCGAGTCCAAACATCTCAAGCAGCTTTATGGACTCAGGCGTGGTATAGAGCGGAGTGCATACATAGGCTATTCTTTTGCCTTTTATCTCCTTTTTTACCTCTTTTAACCTCTTCTGTAACCTCGCCTCCTCGTTCCTTACCACTGCTTCAGCTTGCGATTGGAGGTCAAATTTCTCTGCTATATCCAGGTAGAATCGCCTCACCCCTTTTATTCCTAAATAGCGCGTGCCAAATATGTCAAAAAGATAATCAATCCCAAAACGATCCTTCATGAACTTGGCGCTTCTCTCGCTCCGCCTCATGAAATTCAGCCTTG
>JAFDGR010000066.1 GCA_019309145.1 Deltaproteobacteria bacterium
CAAAATCCTCCATCTCTTCCAGAGCCGTCCTAAGTTTTCGGGATTCCTGTGCACCAAGTTTCACCTTGTCTCTACATTCTAGCCTGAGGGGAGGGTCGGAAAGCCTTTTGAGGGAGCTGCCCAATGCCTTCATTTTACCGGCATATGCCTCCAACACTTTTCCGGGATCCTGGCAAAGGTCCCTGTAAGCATATACAATCTTCTGATCCTCTGGGACTTTCTTGAGTTGCCTTTCCAATTCGGCTTTTACGGCCCAAACCTGTCCGGCTACCTGATGATAATGATCAAGCGTTTTCAGCAGGACATAATGCTTGGGCCTTAGACTCCACCACGTCTTAGGATCACCGTACCTAGCTATTCTTGCCAAGTAGATCGACTCGGCCAAAAAATAAGGATCCCGGTTCAAATAAATAAAAAATGCCAGGGGTAGGCCGTTCAAAAGGTACTCAATCAGGAAATCGAGATTGACTGACTTGAAAATAAGAGGGTGTTTCAAAATACTCTCGATGGCAGCAAGTTCTTTCAACAGATTTTTCTTATCCACTTTTTTCAGAACTTCCGGCTCAAACCAGTGGGTCAACTCAGGTTTAAAAAAGGAGGTCCAAAAATATCCGAACTCATGCGGCTCTTCCGGAGAGGATGTTACGCCGAAGGTACTCTCATAGCCCACTCGCTTCCCATCTCTTTGTCTGATTATCAACCTTTGGAGCCACGCCCCCACTGCCGGTGCCTTGAAAAAACGAGCCATCAAGTTAGATGGGTACCCAAGCTCGTATGTGCTTACGGCAAGTTGCATCAATAGAGTGCTTCCACAGCGCGGAACGCCAACAATAAAAGTTACCGGATATTCTGGTGCTTCGGCAACCTTTACGATTTCTTTCTCAAAGAGGATTAAATGATTATTAAGAGCATTAAGAAAAAGCTCTTCTTCTTCATCCTTCCTAAATGCCCCGATCCTTTCTCCCTCTTCCGGGTCTCCATAATCCCCATTCATCATCAAGCCTCGTTTCTCTCCGTGGAAGGACAGATCTCCTCAGAATCAGATTAACTTGCCAGGCCGGTCTCTCCGAATGGCAATGTGTAGAAATATTTGTAAAAAAAAAGTAAGTCGTTCCTGCCTATTTTTGCAAAATCACCCACATCCCCCAGAACCTTTATATGATACTTATACAACTTGTCGTCTCCTCCCCACCTCGCCTTAAATCGATAAACACCTTCCTGACTCCGCCAGGTACCGCCCCAATTCCACCATTTGAATCCTTCCCTTGTCCCTTCTTGCATAGCTCTCATTATAATTGCGCTCAATGCCTGACTTGATCTAAATCGTTGGTTGATCGCCGGAGTGAAGTAATCGATAACACCACCGTATCGGAAAGTGAGACAGGCAGCAGCACGCTCTCCTTCAACATACCCCACATAAAGTCGGTAGTCTCTCCCAGGAATGAGCATTCGATATACCATATCAAAAAAAGAACGCTCCTTTGGAATCCCCCCTATTGCATACATATTTTTCACATGGGTTTCGTATAAGAATGTAAATGCCCCAGTCTCATTCTCTGCCTTAACCTCCGTAAGTCGCAGCCCTTTTCTAACAACATTTCTCCCCTTCTTATGCATTTGCAGCAACAGGTCAATGGGATCTCGGGTGCTTGAGCCGTGAGGGAGTCTCAGCACCTGACCCACGCGTTCGTCCTGGAAGGTGGGCTTCAATACAGCCCGATACAGATCTTCATCTTCTTCGAACGGATGGTTGATCACGGTGATGAGCTTGATATTTTCTTCCTCTGCCCATTCCACCAATCTCAGGAGGATTTTGGATTTCACCTCTCTTCGATCATCAGGTCGTAGTGAGGGATCGACAAGACAGCCCCCATAACTGCCATAGTAAGGCATAGAGTTAGCAATCTTCCCGGCTGGCCCTTCTGTTACAAACAATGCAAGGGTACCCAATGGCACTGCTCCCTGCTTTAGAACAAAACACAGCGGCTCATTATTGAGATAGGCCGAGAGAAGTTTCAGGTAGTACGGTGCATAACAAGGAGAAAAACTATTTCCTTTGGCTGCGAGTGCCTCATATTCATCTGGTATCTTTTTGTAAAGTTTTATCTGCACTGAGACTTGGCCACCGACAAATGAATTTAAAGTAAGTTCACTGCGGAACAGTTATCTCGGTCCCTTTCCAGAAATATTCGGCACCAATATTCAAAACAGAGGAAGGACCATAAAAGTAACCGATAGTTCTTCCGCCCCGAACAATGCTCTTCCAATATCTTCGTCAGGAATCTTTGATTCAAGAAATCTCTGTAAGCCGCTCGCTTATTGGTTAATACCCTACGAACAAAGTCCAGTGCTTCGCCGCGGTACCATGTTTCGTCTGGTGCCGAAAAGCCTTGTTTTCTGCGGTTTATTACCTCGTCAGGCAATAGCCTGGACATGGAACTCCGAAGCACATTCTTTCCGTCGTCGTACGTTTGATATCGTCTTATTTTTTTTGTCTCATTTTCGTCCATTCGTTTAATTTTCTCAAGATTGGCCAGTTTATGCTTGACGGGTATGCGCTGGGCAAATTCGACCAGATCGTTGTCGAGAAACGGTACTCTTTCTTCAAGCCCGTTGGCCATTGAGAGCTTGTCCCCGACAATCAATAGGCCTGATAAAAACGTCTTGATCTCAAAATAAAGCGAATTAGCAATTTGTTCTTCCGGAGAGTCATACTTTAAGGTATCATTAAAAGTAAAGACACGGCTGAAAGTGCGAAAGGTGTCATGTTCCCGAATCTTATTCCAAATCTCCTGGGAAAACAAACTCCTCTTCTGATTGTCCGAAACCAGACGTTGCCAGAATTCATAATATTGCCTGAGATAATCGTCTCTCCCCACCGATCCTAAAACCTTATAATACCGCCACGGATAGCCCGCATAAAGTTCATCTCCACCCGCTCCATTAAGACATACTTTTACGAACTTGGATGCCAAACGAGCAACGTAAAAGTTCGGGTAACTCATCCCCAGCCGCAGGTCTTCCATGTGCCAGACCACTTTCGGAAGGGCCCACGCGATATCGGAGGCATTGACTACTTGCTGGTAGTGCTCGGTCTTAAAGTAACATGAGAGAAGCTCGGCCTCCCTTCTCTCATCAAAATTCGCCTCTCTGCCCGTCACCGAAGAAAGATCAAACCCGCAGGTAAAGGTCGCGAGCCGTGGGATTTGTCCGGCAGCAACCGCGACAATAGAACCCGAGTCCATGCCGCCGGAAAGATAGCTGCCCAGCGGGACATCACTGATCAATTGCCTTGTTACTGCCTGTCGGAAAAGACGAAGGGTTTCCTCTCTTGCCTCCTCTATGCTCATGTTTTCGTCCCGATGGGTAAAATCAAAATCCCACCAGGTCTTTTTTTTCAATTTTTGCTCCCGTTCATTAATCCACCGCACTGAAGCGGCTTGAAGGAGATTAATTCCCTTGAACAGCGTATGGTAACGGAAAACATTCTGGAAGGTGAAATATTCATTGAGCGCGTCGGGATTAATATCGACTGACACCTTCGGATGGGTAAGAATCGCTTTTATCTCAGATGCAAAAATCAGCGCATTCCCGGCTTTTGTCCAATAAAGCGGCTTTATTCCATAGCGATCTCTGGCCAAATATAACGTCCTGCTGCGGCCGTCCCAGAGAGCGAAGGCAAACATACCATTCAATCTCTCCACAACGCTGATTCCCCATGCTTCATACCCGTGAAGCAGGACTTCCGTATCTGTTTTGGATCTGAATTGATACCCTACGGCCTCGAGTTCCAGTTTTAATTCCAAATAATTATAAATTTCTCCATTATATACGAGTACGATCTCCCCGTCCTTCGTGGCCATGGGTTGGTGGCCGGAAGGAGTAAGGTCCAAGACAGCCAATCGACGATGCCCCAGGGCAACATTGATATCAATAAAATAGCCGTCATCATCAGGGCCGCGATGTGCTTGAGCATCAACCATTGCCTTGAGATGGCGATGCGGGACAGGACTCCCATCAAGATTAAATATACCGCATATTCCGCACATTTATTCTTCGCTTCTCAAACGTTTCGTTCTGGTTGATCATCAAATTACAAAAAGGCATTCGACCCTACCAATTCACCTCACGGGGAACGGCCTTTTCCCTTCTCCAGTGATTATTTTCCTGAACGCATCCAGATACATTCTTCCCCCTGCCCCGCTGTCTACGATATACCTTTCCATATGCTGTTTCGCAGCAGTCCCAATGCGTTTCAACTCATCTCGGTGATTGATAGCCCACACCAGTTTTTCCAGCAAATCATTTCTGTTGCCCGGCTCTACAAACAAAGCGTTTATCCCGTTCTTCCACGGGGTATTTGTATTATCAGGTACGTCCACCAGTATTTGTGGTTTCCCCAAAATTGTATATTCCTGACTCACCGCATTAAATGCTACCCCGCCGACCCCGAGGTCACAAAATCGCATATAGTCCATCGGACTTGCTTTTTTCCCCAGGATAGAGACGACATCCTCTACCTCATACAAGTCGATAAGGCGACGGAGCTCCTCCTCTATCCGAACATCCCCTCCACCGATATAGAAAAGATGAAAAAGCATGTTCCTATCCTGCAACATACTGCTCGCGTGGACAAGATCCAGCAACGGTAATGCGTTATACGTTAATTTGAACCGATCAAACCTCCCCACATATAAGATGATGAAAGGATCCTCTTCTTTCAGAATTCTCTCCTGCATGTCATCCGGTATCAACTTGGCAGTCCCCTCGTGTACAATAAGCGGCAACTTGATAAACGTCCCTGAAAAGGTTTTCTTGTAAGTCTTATTCCTCGGCTGCGGGCCGAAGCAATCAATGGCAGCATCCACCTGGTAATGGATAAATTTATTGAGCCATTTCGGAAAGCGCCTGATGTCGGTGCCTCTTGCCGTCACAACAATCTTTTTCTTCAGGAACCATTTGGCGGGGAGTGCTAAAAAAGCGCTCACGGTCCATTGTGCGTGAATGATATCCGCCCACAGGGCATGCCTCAACATGGCGAGACAAAAGAAAAAGCACAAAAACGGAATCTGGCACCAGGCTAAAAATGATTTCTGCCCGTACATTGGAAGTCCGGGAACCTTCAGTACCTGCAAAGATCGGGGAAAAAAATACTGGAAACGATAAATAGTGACATCCTGCGCTATTTTTTCCCGTGCTTCAGCACCTCGGAAATAGGGGGTAATCACCCGTACCCTGGCCCCTGCCTTCGCATATGCAACCGCCTCAGAAAATACGAATTTTCCGTCATAGACTCCCATGCTCTGGGCAGGGAAACTGAACGTTGCTATCAGAATATTCATAGTTGCTATTTCTGACTCTATTCCTTCATTGAAAATGATCAAATTATCGAAGATTTTTATTGTATTCCATGTCAAACCACATCCCGAAAAAGAGCGTTTGAAGACCGGTAATAAGCGTAAACACAAGGGCCATGGCATTCATGTCGGGGATATTGCCTCTGAGCGCCCAAATGTAGAAAAGACGTATTGCTAAGGGGAAACTGGAGAAGAGGAGGATAAATGAAAGGAGATAGAAAAAAATCAGAGGATGAAAATCTCTGATCACGTATTTAAAAAAAAGCCGTTGCCAAAATCCCTTGAAAAGCACCCAGGAAATCCTTGGAATGACTTTTGCTAACCTGATGCCCGATTTCTCTCCTACGTTGTAAACAGGCCTGATATGCACATCTCTGACACGGAAATCATGCTGATTCAGCTTGATCAAAAGATCATTGGGCATTCCATAGCTCTTATAGATCCTGTCAAGGTCTATTCTCCGCAATGCCATCAGCGAAATAGCCGTATATCCACTCTGCGAATCAGCGATGTGCCAGTAACCCGAAGCAATTTTTGTCATGAGAGACAGGAATGAATTCCCCAAATAACGATAATGGGGGATCATCCGCCACGCATCACCATAGAAAAGCCGGTTCCCTTTGGTATAGTCCGCTTCCCCTGCTGCGATGGGATCCACGATATGATCAAAATCATTCGGATCCATCTGGGCGTCACCTGCCATGACCACGGTGATATCCATCGCAAAATCGTGCGCTTTCTTATATCCTGTTACGATCGCTCCGCCAACACCTTGATTCACTTCGTGGGTCAACAGACAGATCCTTGGATCTTCCAGGGCCCGCTCCTCAACAATCTCGCCTGTCCGGTCGGAGCTGGCATCATTTACCACAATAATCTTATCTGCCGATTCAGGAATGGTACCCAGCGTTCTGGCGATCAATTTCTCTTCATTGTATGCCGGCACAACAACTGCGACTGTTTTTCCCTTGTACACAACGGCTCCTCACCCATCTTCCCCTTCGCAATTTATGACGACGATGGAATTTCTTCCAATCCGTGGCTCCGAAACTGGTATTTCCTGTTGCATGCCTTGCACACCAGTTCATCGGAAAGGCGCTCGCCGCACCTGCACATCCATCCTGCCTGGTGCGCGGGGTTTCCAACGAAAAGTGCATAATCAGGGACCTCGCTGGTGACGACCGCGCCTGCGCCGATAAATGCATACCGGCCGATTTCCACCCCGCACACGATCGTGGCGTTGGCCCCGATAGTTGCTCCTCTTTTCACCAGCGTGGGACGAACCTGGTCCATCTTCCGAATTTCAGCTCTGGGATTATAGACATTGGTAAAGACCATGGAAGGACCGCAGAACACTCCATCTTCAAGGGTCACGCCCTTGTAGACACTCACATTATTCTGGATTTTACACCCGTCTCCGATAGAGCATGCAGGTCCGATAACCACATTCTGTCCGATATTGCAGTGATGGCCGATGGTAGAACCTGGTAAAATATGTGAAAAATGCCATACCCTTGTGCCCGCGCCAATCCTTACGTTTTCATCAATCACGGCCGTCTGATGAATAAAACAGTTTTCGTAGCCCTGTTCCGTCTGTTCGCCGGCGGTTGCCGTTACCTCCTGGGAACGGCCGCTACCTGAATCAATACTGACCGCTTGCCCCTGATGGTCCAGGGATCGCTGGGCCGCATTCAGCACCTTGAGGACTCGCATGCCTTCAGCCCCATCAGTAGTCGGTGCCTTCCCTTCTGCTATGCATCTCATGAAATCTTCACACTCAAGGCGCAACGGTTCACCTTCGGGGATATCCAGGCGCTCCGGTTCAGCCTTTGCCGGGACAGGCGTGCCGTTTTGCCATCTGATTTCATGCGGATAAAGGAGCAGCTTATCCTGCCAGGCCTGCGTATCATCAAATACGGCCATTTTTTTATCGCCAACAACCACAAGTTTCTGCTCTTTGAAGGGATGCAGCCATGAGACAAACAGGTGCGCCTGCAGTCCTGACGGAAAGGACAGATGCGTCGTTGTCACATCAGCGATTTTCTGATGCAGATAATACCCTCCAAGCGCCTGGATGCTTTCTGGTTCTTCACCGGCAAGGGAAAGGATCATGGAAATATCGTGTGGTGCAAACGACCAAAGGATGTTTTCTTCCCTCCGTATTTTCCCCAGATTCAAGCGGTGGGAATAAACATAATTAATCCTTCCAAGCTCGCCGGAATTAGCCAGTTCTTTGAGCTTGACGAAAACCGGGTGATACTGCAGCACATGCCCCACCATGATCACCCGTCCGGCCTTCTCCGCCAGCTCTATGAGCTCACCAGCCTGTGATTCGTGCAACACAAACGGCTTTTCCACAAAGACATGTTTTCCTGCAAGAAGCACTTCCCTCGCCACGGTATAGTGCGTCTCTGCCGGGGTAGCAATGGCAACGCCCAGAATATCATCCCTTGCAATGACTTCATTCAGGGCGAAACAGGTCTTCACCCCCTGATACTGGTCCTTGAAACGGGCAAGCGCCTCTTCATTCTTGTCACAAATCAGGCCCAAAGCTTTTAGCTCAAAAAAATTGCGAATGAGATTCTTTCCCCAATAGCCGCATCCTATTACCGCAATACTTTTGTTCAAGCTCCTCGCAATACCCATGCATCTCCCTCAGCTTCAGATCTCTTGATGATACCTGATAAAATGTGCCGCAATATCAACGATTCCTTCCCATACAAGCATGAGAAATCTTTGCGTACCTGATTGGAACTCTTGATACAAGATGCATGCCATTCAGAAGATGGCGACTTTGCGGTTCTTGTCAGCAATAGGATCCACTTTATGAGAGAGAATCGAAAAGAATTTCAGCAGTTTTGGGCCAGCAGGTCAAAACCGGCATCATCGTTGTTGTGCTGACGCCGAAACGTCATAAATATGACTATTATCTCACGGTTCAGACAACCTCTTCCCTGCCAGCACAAAAACACCATACCCATTCTTGTGGTAAAGGAGGTGCATGTGTTCATTGAAAAATGATTTCATTTGGGTCAGGTCCGAAGCACGAAACGACTGAGAAGCCCACTTTGCAAAGAGCCCCATATTTATCAGCACATGCGTGATCCCATCTCTTTTCAGGCCCTCCCAAACGGCCCGCGCGCTGTGGGCACTCTTGAGAAGCCTTGCGATCCGGCTCCTGTTGCCCTGCATGTCAAACACGTATTTCCGGTCACAATAGTATCCCCTGTTACCGATAAACACAAAAAGGATTTTTGCATCCAACGGCAGGTGTCCATTGATATATTTCATGGCAGGGAATTCCGGCCGGTATTTCTCGATATATCCATCACGGGAAATGTTTCCAAAGAGATAGGTCAAGGGTTTTACGTACCCAAACTGCCCATAAACGTACCTGGCATTCAAACTGATCGCCAAGAGAACCAAACACGCGGCAACCAATTCCATCCCCTTTTTGAATGGGATTGAGCGTATTTCGTCAAGAGAATCAAACAATCGCTTCATGCCGAAAACAGTCAAAATCACCAATGGGGGAATGATGGGAGCGATGTAGCGTATCCTCAGCCCTGAACTGAAAAAGGCAAAAGCGAAATAGAGCGCCGAAAAGGCAAGCAGGATCTTTTTTTCTGTCTTGATCTTTTCCGAATCTTTTCTCAGCTGATAAAAAGCAAGGACGGAAAACACCAGGAGAAACGGATTGAGTTTTCCATCAAAGAACTGCGGATTTCCGTCCTGCCCCTGGAAAAAGATCCGTATGGGCAGGAGGAGCATTTCTCCCCAGCTTTCGTGATAAACCAGAGCCCTGTAGGTAAAAAGTCCTATAGATTTCCGGGCAACATGATCCGGGTTGAACCATTGGTCATAAAGCGGGTAGATGGGGTTGCCGGTCCATACATAATCCCTGATCATCCACGGAGAAAAAATGATCCCGGCAACGGTCAGGAACACACATCCATACACGATTGTCTTCATTATGCCGTGCGGTTCTCCCCGATTTACCCTGCCGGACAGAAACAGGATGAAAAGACTCAACAGGAAAAAGGTGATAAGGCCATTATACTTCGTCCCCATTGCCAGACCGCAGAAGATTGCGGAGAAAACCAGATATCTGATCTGGAACCTGTTTTCCCGCCATTTGATCAACAAAAGGAGTGATGCAGTGGAAAAAGAGAGCAAGCCCAGGTCCACGTAGGCGGTTATGGAAAGTTTGACGATAATGGGGATGGACAGAAAAAAGGCAACTCCAAGAAGAGCATAGCTTGTATTGGTTCTGGATCTGAGAAAACCGAAGACCAACCACGCGGTGAGCAAGGCAAAGGTAAAATGGATCAATTTTGGAGCTATATCATTCCCAAAATAGAGAGGAATCATATAGAGCAAATCCAGATTCATGGGAAAATAAGAGAAAGAGAGAGAAGGAATCTCATGCATACCACCCTGTTGGAGATACAGTTTGGGCACAGCCAAATGGTGAGTCAACGCGTCTTTACTCACAGGAGGTACCAGCGAAAGCACAATGATGGAGATGATTATCACTGAGAGTAATAACACGAAAAACCATCTCAAAAATGCGCTCAAACACTTATGCCGCATAAAAATGAAATCTTTCTCAGGGAGTGTGGTTTTGTTCCACCGCCAGATTCGCTTTTGGTGCTATTACTACCACTAATTTGCGCAATGTGAAACCCTTTTCCCGCTCACGCATGCGTATTCCCTGTCACGTATTGCTTCTGCCTTTCAAAGAAAATTGCAAAATTCGTCACAGGTCAATAAAGTAGGGAAATGGGTGCGAATACCACCTTTCCGCCTTCCCGCTCCCCGATCCGAGTTGAGGACAGGCTTCGCGAGAATCACTGAGGATGCACGGTACAGTCCTTGCAGAACACTTGCACATCTATTCAGAGGAGGTGCCCATGACCCGTTCGCCCAACGATCACCAAGGAACTGCGCTTACCTACTGCCGAATGGCGGTCTTCGCAACGGTAAGCCTGTGTATCCTTATTTTCCTGGTTTATTCCAATTCTTTTCATTGTTCCTGGCACTTCGATGATGCTCCAAATATCACCGAAAATCCATTACTCCATATGACCAAAATATCATGGCACTCCATACAAGCGGCGATTTTTTCCGACCGGAACAACCCCGCCATGCCATACCGACCGGTTGCATGCCTCAGTTTTGCCTTGAATTATTATTTTGGAGGACTTCATGTTGCCGGGTATCACCTTGTCAATATCCTGATCCATCTGATATCATCTATTTTTTTATTTCTCTTCATATACCGAACCTTGACCCTTCCAACGTTCAGGCAAAAATACGGACCGTCCGCCTATTTTATTGCACTTCTTTCCACGGTGCTCTGGGCGATCAATCCCATCCAAACCCAGGCCATTACGTATATTGTCCAGAGGATGGCATCCCTTGCTGCCATGTTCTATATCATGGCAATGTATTTTTATCTCAAGGGAAGAGTGGCCGGTCCAGGACGAAAAAAAATCTTTTCATTCCTCATGTGCGCTGTCTCATTTCTGCTCGCCATGAGCTCCAAGGAAAACGCGGCCATGCTCCCGTTAAGCCTGCTCCTCTTTGAGATGCTTATTCTTCAACAGGACACCCTGCTTTTTTTCCGCAAGAATCTCTTGAAACTCGCAATTGTACTTGGCCTGACCCTCGTTATCGGTCTTGCATATCTTTTTATCAAGTCAGGGAACGCATTCTCCTTCCTGAACGGCTATGAAAACAGACCTTTTACCCTGGGACAACGGCTCTTAACAGAGCCGCGTATTATCCTCCTCTACATTTCTCTCCTGTTTTATCCCATGCCGGACAGGTTGAATATAGCCCACGACATCACCATATCCACGTCTCTCCTGCACCCGATTTCCACACTCTTTTCCATAGTAATCATAGCCGGATCCATTGCCGGCGCCATGCTGTTCTCCAAAAAGAGGCCTTTCATCTCGTTTGCGCTCCTCTTCTTTTTTCTCAACCATCTGATTGAATCAAGTATCTTTCCTCTTGAGCTCATATTTGAGCACAGGAATTACCTCCCCTCCATGTTCTTGTTTGTGCCCGTCGCAATGGGCCTCCACTTCGCACTGCAGACATACACCGCCAAAAAATCAATGGAAATCATTCTCTCAAGCTTTATTATCCTTGTTCTGATCGGCTTTGGGCACTCTACCTTTATGCGGAATTTTGCATGGAAAAATGAAAAAAGCATGTGGATTGATGCAGCTGAAAAATCCCCCAACTTGTCCCGTCCGCATCATAACCTTGGAAGATATTACCAAGATCATGGTTACTACCAAAAGGCGATCCAGGAGTACCAAAAAGCCCTGGAAAGCCCTTTCATAAATCGCCGGGATTCGGTTTTTGTGACGTACTACAATCTTGGAAAAATCTACGCGCACAAAAAAGACTATAAAATAGCAGAGTCTTTTTACGATAAGGCGCTTGCTCTCAAGGCTGATTTTCCCCCTCTTTTTAATGACATGGCCGCACTTTTTGACAAAGAAGGGGATCCACAACTCGCGCACGAGTATTTGATCAAGGCCCTGAAACTTTCACCGCACGATCTCTTCGCCACCTTTAATCTAGGGTTTCACTATCTGCAACAGGGAAAGCCCGCAAAGGCGATCAGCTACTTAAGAAAACTGCCTGAAAACGATAAATCATTTGGCGAGAGACTTCCGCTCTATCTCGGTATTGCCTATAAACAGACAGGACGATTAGGCAGGGCTGCCGTGTTTTTCGGAAAAACCATCAAAAGAAACCCGAAAAATATTAAGGCTCATATCCATTTGGCTGAAGTCTTTTATACAGCAGGGAAGAAAGAATGGGCTGAGCGGGAAATGGCAAATGCCGTCGATCTCATTGGGGATGAAAGATTGTTTGAAAAAATCCTGCGGGATATGACAGGCAAGAGCAAATCACAAAATCTGCAACCCCGAAAAGAGATCATCATTCCGTTAATGAAAGAGGTATTGCTGAAGAAATCAGAGAGGTTAAAGAAATGGGCTGAAAAGTTCTTGGCGCAATAACAAACACCGTTGTTAGTATTTACTCACAGACCCTCCGGGGCCGCGAATCACAAAACTGGCATCACCACCAGGATGCCATGCCTTCATGGAATACGACATGTTGTTTGCGCTGACGATCGTGAACACTATGTTGTCCGAAACATAGAAGCCATAGGTCGTGCCGATAAGCGTGGCCGTAGAATTGGTATACGTGGATTCATCCACAAAGTAGGCCTCCTGGGCAATAGCGGCATTCTTCAGGTCGTCCATGGCCGCCGCGTTAAAGGCCCTGTTTTTATATGCTGAAAAATTTGGAATCGCGATAGCTGCCAGGATCCCGATGATCGCGATAACGATCATCAATTCAATCAGCGTAAAACCCTTTTGAGGATGCTCTTCCACTGGGTTGCCCCTCCCTTAAGAAAACAATAGGCCGAAGACAATAAGAAGCCGGGAGAAAAGGTCCAAACCCTCTCTTCTCCCGGCCCATTGAGAATTAGTACTCACTGATGGAGCCACCAGGACCACGAATGACATAGCTGTGACTTCCTGAAGGATGATAAGCCCTCATCACATACGTCTGGTTGCTCGCACTATTAATTGTAAACACAACACTGTCGGACAAATAAAGTCCATAGGTAGAACCGATCAGCGTCCCTGTTGCATTACAATATGTTGAGTTGTCCACAAAGTAAGCCTCCTGGGCGGTAGCCGCGTTCCGCAGGTCGGCCTGTGCTGAGGAGTTGTAGGACCTCTGCCTGTACGCTGAAAACTGCGGGATTGCAATTGCCGCCAAGATACCGATGATCGCGATAACGATCATCAACTCAATCAAGGTAAAACCTTTCTCATCTCTTGTCATCATTTTGGTAAACATTTTCTCCTCCCAATTCTTTATCAGTTGATCACGATCAAATGACCTGTCCAATCAAGGCGCTTGTTCCTTCCTGATACTGCTGTTCACCTCCTTTCGTTACAGACTCATTAAACAGTTGAGTGGTCGAAATGCCGCATAGCTGGAATTCATTTCCTGGAGACTTCCTTGCAAATTCAACCAATGAACATTGCCTCTTCTAAAATCGACCAGGTTCTGATTTTCTTGAGCCCTTTTTGCACCCTTTTAATTCAAATAATGTGCCAATCCCCTTCCGATGTCTGCCAATAGACCAATTTATTCTGTTATTTCATCTTGTTATGTTTCTTGAAAAGAGAAAAGAACTGAAAGAAAAAAATCCAAAAAAGCAGAGAGAAAGCGAGCGGCGGACAATTTTTGTCCGAACACTGACATTTTTTGTCAGGAAGTGACTGCTGAACAATGAAAGGGCTTTTTCAAGAGTGGAAACGGATCAGGAATGACCATTCAAGAAAGATCATGTGCAGGCACCTGGAGTCCCAGCTTGTCCATGCGGTAGCGGAGGGAACGCAAGTTGATCCCCAGGAGCTGCGCTGCCCGCTGTCGCGAACCATGGGCCATTCTGAGAGCCTTGAGTACATAGTCCCGCTCTATTTCGCCCAGCACCTTTTCCAGGTCAATGCCTTCAGAGGTAAGATCGGTTTCCCTCCGGTTTTTTCTTTCCTTTTGAAGGTTTGAGAGGGTCAGGCTCTCGGGCAGGACAATATTGGATGTCTCGAGTGCCACACTCCTTTCGATGATGTTCTCCAATTCCCTGACATTCCCGGGGAAAGGATATTCCTTCAGAATATCCATTGCATAGGCGGATATCTTTCTGATATCTTTTCCAAATTCAACGGAATATTTTTCCAGGAAAAACTGGGCCAGAAGCTGCAGGTCACCTTCCCTTTTTCTGAGGGGGGGCATGGCTACATGGATGACATTGAGTCTGAAATAGAGGTCTTCCCTGAACCGGTGCTCGATAACCTCTTTTTCCAGGTCCCTATTCGTGGCGCAAATGAATCGGACATCGATGCTTTTTTCCTCTGTCCCTCCCACCGCGGTAAAGGTTCTTTCCTGAATGACCCTCAGCAGTTTTACCTGTATGGCCGGTGAAAGTTCTCCTACCTCGTCCAGGAAAACAGTACCTCCATCGGCCACATCGAAAAGCCCCCTTTTGTCAATGCTGGCCCCGGTGAAGGCGCCTTTCTTATAGCCGAACAATTCACTCTCAATGAGGTTTTCCGGGATGCCCGCGCAATTGATCACGACAAAGGGCATTTCCTTCCTTGCACTCAGGTCATGGATAGCACGAGCCACGAGTTCCTTCCCGGTCCCGCTTTCACCGGAAATCATGATATTTGACTTGGTGCCGGCCACCCGCCGAATAAGGTCATAGACCTTCTTCATGGGCTCGCTTTCTCCTATCAGAAGCCCAAAATGATGCTGCCGCTTGCCTCGAGATGACTCTTCCTCTTCAACAGGTTTTTCTTTGGATAAAAGGGCCTCTTCCACGATAGCCTTGAATTCGTTCACCTTAAAGGGTTTGGGAATATAGTCGTATGCCCCTTCCTTCATGGCTTCAACGGCTGTCTCGGCGGTTGCAAATGCTGAAATTAAGACCACCCTGGTGCCTGGCTGAACGGCTTTGCTCTTCTTCAAAACATCGATGCCGTCGACGTCTTTCATCCGGATGTCGGTGATGACCAGGTCAAAACCATGCTTGTCGAGAATCTGGCAAGCCTTATTCCCGCTTTCCGCCAGGGTAACGTCATACCCCTCCTGGCTCAGCATAATCTCCAGAAACTCCCGCATGCTTTTTTCATCATCAACGACCAGGATGCGTCCCGCTTTTTTCCCAGACAATCTTGCCCCCAATCATGGTCAACACGTTTCTGCCCCGGAAGGACATTCCGATAAACGGCGAATTTTTGCTCTTTGAATGAAAATCACCTTCCGTCATGGTATATTCGGCATGGATATCTATTATGGCGAGATCCGCAGGTACCCCTTCTTTCAAACTTCCCCCAGGTATGCGCAGGATTTTTGCGGGATTGCATGTTATTTTTCCAAAGGCCTCCGCAATACCCAGTGTCCCTTCGCGCACCAGGGACAGGGTCAGGGGCAAGGCGGTTTCAAGGCCGATCATGCCAAAGGCGGCACGATCAAATTCCAGGTCTTTTTCGATGGGGCTGTGGGGCGCGTGATCCGTGGCAATGACATCAATGACACCCTCTGACAACCCTTGCTTAATGGCCTGGACGTCTGCCGGTGTTCTCAAGGGCGGATTCACCTTGGCACGGGTATCGTATCCGATCACCGCATGGTGATCCAAGGTAAAATAGTGTGGCGCGGTCTCAGCGGTAACAGAAATCCCTTCCTCTTTTGCCATCCGGATGAGATCCACCGATCCTTTTGTGCTCACATGGGCAATGTGCACACGCGTCCCAGTCAACCTGGCCAGCGCAATATCTCTGAATACCATTATTTCTTCACTTGCTGCAGGGATGCCGGGAAGTCCGATTCTCGTAGACACCACCCCTTCATGCATGGCACCCCCTTCGGAAAGGCCCCTGTCTTCACAGTGGCAGATGACGGCAAGCCCGTGATAGTTCGCGTATTCCAGGGCACGTCTCATCAATTCACTGTCCACCACGGAATAGCCGTCTTCTGATATTCCGACGGCCCCGGCTTCTTTCAGGTCTCCAAACTCCGTGAGCACGTTGCCTTGCTGTCCCATGGTAATTGAAGCGATGGGATAGACCCTTGCCAATCCCGCCTCCTCGGCGCGACGAACGATAAATTCCGTCACCGACCTGCAATCGTTGGGAGGGGTCGTATTGGGCATACA
>JAFDGR010000315.1 GCA_019309145.1 Deltaproteobacteria bacterium
GCCAAAAGAAGAACTGCGGTCCAGGACAACCGGATCGAGGAATCCAAAGCTCTTCAATTTTCTCATCAGTCAGCTCACCAAAGAGGGCAGGATTGTGCTGGAAAAGGATCTGGTACGCCTTGAAGACCACCGGGTTACCCTGGCCGCCGATCAACAGAAGGCCCGGAAGGAAATTGAGGAAATATATGTCAAGAGCGGACTTCAGCCTCCTTACTTCAAGGAAATCAAGGACAAATTCCCTGATAATACGGCCCATGAGGTCCTTGAATTGATGCACAAAGAAGGATCGCTGGTCAAGGTCAAGGAAGATCTCTATTTCCATAAGCAGGCCATCGAAAAGCTGGAAAAGGACCTGATAGGGTTCCTCAAGGAACACAAGGAAATCACCACACCCCAGTTCAAAGACATGACCGGAGCCTCGCGGAAATACACCATTCCCCTTATTGAATATTTCGACCGGTCCCAGGTCACCGTGCGGGTTGGGGACAGCCGGGTTTTGAGAAAGAAATGAGATTTCCATATGAAAGTGGCCCTGGTAATCTGAGCCCGGCCCTGGGACTGGGGGCAAGGGATCACATCGCGATTGTTGGCGGCGGGGGAAAAAGCACACTCCTTTTCACCCTGGCAAGGGAGTTGTGCCAGCAAGGCCACAAGGTGGTCACCACGACCACCACGAAGATCCGGCTCTGGGAGGGGAACCAGGCCCCGCGGACCATGTATCTTCCCAGCGGCGGCGCCTGGGAAATCCCACTCAAAGAGGCAGTGGAGAAACACGGTCATGTGTTCGTGAGCCGGGAGGCCCTCTCATCGGGAAAGGCCGCGGGCATCCCGAAAGCTATTGCTGACGCAATTTTTCAAGCACCGTGGGTGGACCATTTGCTCGTGGAGGCGGACGGCGCTGCCGGTCGGCCGGTCAAGGTTCCGGGAACGCGGGAACCGGTCATCCCTGGCTCAGCCACTGTGGTAATTGCCGTCATGGGGTTGGATGCCCTCGGGGCCCGGTTTGTTGAAGAAAACGTGTTCCGGATCAACGAGTTTCATGAACTTACCGGACGCAGACCGGGGGGCGAGATGACCCCTGAGACCCTGACAGGGGTATTTGTCCACCGAAAAGGCCTTTTTAAAGGATCGCCGGGGAAAGCCCGGCGTGTGGTATTTCTGAACAAGACGGATATGCTGAAGGACGGGAAAGTGGCCAAGCGACTGGCTCGCTCTATCCTTGAAACGCCGGGATCTGGAGTGGAAAGGGTGGTGTTGGGGTCACTCCGCAATGAGGAATATAGCGTTTTTCTGGGAGAAGAACGATGAAAGAAATCTACGAGAGAGTGGTTGAAGAATGGAGCAAGAGCAATGCCTGCGTCCTGGCAACGATCATCAAGCAGGCAGGGCCGTCACCGCGCGGCATCGGCGCAAAGTGCCTGCTCACAAAAGACGGCACCCTTCTTGGAACGATCGGTGGCGGTCGCCTTGAGGCGGAAGTCCTCGAAAAAGCCCCGGAGGTGTTGAAATCCAGGATGCCGGAGCTGATGAGCTTTCATCTCAAGGGAACCGATGTCGAGGACACGGATATGTTATGCGGCGGTGATGTGGAAGTTTTCCTGTTCCCCGTATCCCCGGAAGACACAGGACTCCTTTCCCTTTTTAAAGCGGTCCTGAAAGTCCATCGGCGCGGTGGTGCAGGGTTGATCGCAACGGTCGTAGAGCCTGAAACATGGCAGGGAGACAAGGCGCCCATGCTCTTTCTTCCCAGGGAAGGTGAACAGGCGGGAAGTATTCCGGAATATCCCGAACTTGAAACGGAATTGAAAAACAGCGCAGGACAACTTTTGCGGCAGAGCGCCCCGAAAATCCATACCTTTTCCGTAAAGGGACAATCCCTCAGCGTCTTTGTGGAGCCCATCATATCAAACCCGGTTCTGTTCATTTTCGGCGGAGGGCACGTATCTCAGCAGATTGTGCCCCTGGCGGCCCGGGTCGGATTTGCCGTGACGGTCATCGACGATCGGGAGGATTTTGCAGACCCGCGTCTCTTTCCGGAAGCACAGCACGTGGTCAAACACGGGTTTGAGGATATCATGGACAGCCTGCCCGTGGATAGTTCCTCCTTCCTGGTCATTGTCACCAGGGGGCACCGTTATGACAAGGAGGTGCTGGCCCAGGCCCTGAAGACAAACGCCCGGTACGTGGGCATGATCGGGAGCAAACGCAAGCGGGACATTATTTATCAAAAGCTCCTGGAGGAGGCATTCACCCGGGATGATCTTGCCCGGGTCCATTCTCCCGTCGGGCTCAGCATCGGGGCGGAAACCCCTGCGGAGATTGCGGTCAGCATCGTGGCGGAACTCATAAAAGAGAGGGCGGAAGGGTAAAAAAAGGAGAAAGGCCAAAGGATAAAGGTGAAAGATGAAAGGCTGCCGTCTGGGTACAAGAAAGCACGGAGGAGGAAAAGAACATGAGCTACAAGGTGGATAATTCATACCAGGGATGGCTGTGGGAAAAGCTTGGCAAAAAATGTGTGGAAAACCTCAAGGAGCACGGGTTTGACGCCCACCTGGTGGAGACGGTGGATGAGGCCAGGGACCTGATCCTGAAGATGATCGGGGACTTTGAAACATTCGGCTTCGGGGGGTCTGATACGACCCGCGCCCTTGGAGTCATGGAAGCACTGAAAGACAAGGGAAAAACCATCCATGACCACTGGCAGGAGGGGTTGAGCAGGGAAGAAGACCTGGAGATTCGGCTTTTGCAGGGCCGTTGCGACTGCTTCCTGTGCAGCGCCAACGCGGTTGCCGCGACGGGCGAAGTGGTCAACGTGGACGGCATCGGCAACCGCACAAACGGGATGACTTTCGGCCCGAAAAAAGTGGTGATTGTGGCCGGTATGAACAAGGTGGCCCAGGATCTGCACGGCGCCCTGCGGCGTATCCGGGAAGTGGCCGCCCCCATGCGCGCAAAAAGCCTCGGCATGCAGACACCCTGTGCGGAGACAGGCTTCTGCACTGACTGCAACGCGCCGCAGCGCATCTGCCGCGTCACCACCATCCTCCACCGAAAGCCCATGCTCACCGACGTAAGCGTGATCCTGATCAACAAGGCCCTGGGATTTTGATGATGGCCAAGCACAGTCACTCATTTGTGGAGGAACATGACGGATTCGTGGGCTTCGGTTTCAGCCGCGAAGTGGATGAGCATACCCTGACGTACTATCTCCAGAAGTT
>JAFDGR010000067.1 GCA_019309145.1 Deltaproteobacteria bacterium
AATCAAACGATTCACCGTAACTATTGAAAGCGAAATATTTCCGGGCACACCGAGATATCCGAGATAGAATAAAACGGATCCCTCCCTCACTCCTAGGCCCATTGGGATGAAGGAAATGGCCCCTATGAAGAACGCCGAAGATGTTACGATCACAGCCTCCCAAATTTTGAGGTTATATAAGAAGAAATGGGCCAGAACGGCAAAGCTTATTCCGCTTGTTATTTGAATGAGTGCTCTAAAAAGACAATAGAGTATTGCGCTCCGGGGAGAAACATTCGAAAAGGCATGCTTCATTTCCTTGAAGAATGCCCAAACTTTCCCCTCGTGGGTATTGGCCTTTGCCATAAGTATTCCCAAAAAAGCCAGGCCTGATCCGCCTATGACCAGACCCAAGAGCAGTAACGTGCCACGTATGGAAAAGAAGAAAAGAGAACCAACAAAGGCAAAGATGCCACAGATCCCAGTGCTTACGAATAATTCGGTGGTAACCATAGCAGTCCCAATGGGATAGGGGATGCCATCTAATTTATTGAATAAGAATACCGATAGGGGAAATCCGAGTTTGGCTGGGCTGGAATAATGGGCGGCCATCGATGAAAAATGTATCAGGATGATATTTTTCCATGAGGACTTTGAACCTAAGAGCCTGAAAAGATAGCCCCTTGATAGGATCTGCAGGGTAGAAATCAACGTATAAAATGATAAAATGACTATAATCTGCCAGAACTGAAGCACGCGTATGGTATTGGCTAAGCGCAGCGGAGAAATCTTGAATATTAGCATGAAAAGGCCGAGGCTGATAAAAAAGAAGATAAGCCAATAACGCTCTACACTTCTTCTTATACTCGTTGACATTTGAGCTCCTTATGGCAGGAACGGATAAGGGAACGGTATCTATTCCAAATATCAGAGGGAGCTTCACCGATAATGACGTGGCGCATGGCTCATCTCAAAGCCCTTTTGAGCTGTTCGACTACTTTTTCAAGATCTTTGGGGCCCAGTTGGTGATAAAAGGGAAGCGCAAGGCAGTGACTGTATGCGAAACCGCTGCCGGACAATGATCCACTCATTTCACAGCCTCTTCCCGAGGCAAAAGCCGGCTCCCTGTGTAAGGAATAAGTTCCTATCTGGACTTCGATACCGCTGGCCCTCATTTTGTGCATTATTTCGTCGCGTTCCTCCACAAAGATACAGAAGGACTGATAGGAATGCGTTCCCCCATTGGTGATTTTCGGAAGGGAGATCGCTTTTATATCGGCCAGTAACGATATGTATTTCTGGGCAATTTCCCTGCGGCGTCCCAGAAGTTCGTCAATGACCTCCATCTGAACCAATCCTATGGCAGCAAGGACGTCACTGAGTTTATAATTGGTTCCTACCATTTGAAAGCTGGATCCAAGCCTGGAAGTGTTCTCGGCTCTGAGGCCGAAGTGCTTGTAAGAGAGCATCCATTCTGCCCATTCGGGATTGTTGGTGGTGATGATACCCCCCTCTCCGGTGGTGATGAATTTTCTTGGGTGGAGACTGAACACGGAAATATCCGCCAGATTCCCCACCTTCACTCCTTTGTATGATGCACCAATGGAACAGGCTGCATCTTCTATGATATACACGCCATGTTTTTTCTTCATTTCATTGAGACGATCATAATCCAGTGGATTTCCAAAGAGAGATACGGGAATGACGGCCCTGGTGCGCTCGGTGATTGCCTGTTCTAGGCTGTCATAATCGATGAGCATGGAGTCTCTGGAAACATCTACCAGGACGACAGTTGCTCCCACGATCGCCACCGCGTCCGCCGTAGCAGGGTAAGTGTAGTCCGGGACAATTACTTCATCACCGGGGCCAACATTCAAGGCCCGCAGTGCCAGTTCCAGTCCTACGGTACAGGAGGTGACCGCTATAGCGTGAGCGCATCCCACGAAATCACGAAGAGCGTTTTCAAATGCCTTGGTCACCGGTCCTTCGGTCAGATAGCCACTCTCTAGAACTTCGCATACCTTTTTTTTTATGGCTTCATTCATATAAGGCCTGGTAAGTGGAATCTTTATGGAGGATGCGTTTGTAGTCCCAGGCTCTCTCTTTGTTTTTTTGGTATTCAGCGGGGCCATACTATGAAAAGTCCCTCCTGCTCCCATGATGTTGCATGTGTTCTTTTCGCCAGTCAATGAGTTTCTTGAGACCGCTTTCCAGATCTGTTTCCCATTTGAACCCGAGATCCCTCTCAGCGGCTTCGGGATCTCCGACCCGGTTTGTCACGAATGTTTGACCTGCCGGTTCATACTGAATCTTCATTTTTGAGCCCGTAATTTTCAACAGCAATGCAGCCAGGTCCTTAATGGATGTCTTTATACCCCTGCCCACATTGTAGAATCCAAAAGGGACCTCTGCCTGCAACGCGCAGACATTCGCCCTGGCGACATCTGATACATAGATAAAGTCATAGGACTGACTGCCGTCTCCATAGACAACGGGTGGGATGCCTTTGTCAATGTTGTCGAGAATCTTCATCATAACCGCTATGTAGGTCCCTCTGTAATCCTGCCGTGGGCCGTAGACGTTCATGTATCGAAGGCACACTCCCTCCAGACCGTATCGGTTGTGAAAGGCCTTGAACATGTGTTCACCGGAAATCTTGGTGGCCCCGTAAAAAGTCCAGTTATTGTAGGCATGCTGTTCGGTCATGGGCTCCTCGAGGGCGTCACCGTAGACCGAGGCGGAAGAAGAAAAGACCAGCCTCTTGATGTTGTTGGCCACGCATGCCTCCAGCACGTTGAACATCCCCCGGATATTGACGTCAAAGGCGGCTCTCGGAAATTCATAACATTGCAAGAGCCAAAGAGCGGCAAGGTGCACAACTGCATCCGCATTTTTCATAGCCGCCTCAAGGATATCCGTTTGAAGGATATCACCGCCGATGTCAAAGAGGCGGCACCTCGAGTCCTTTAGACTGCTTTCAATGTTTTCATGAGTGCCTCTGCAGAAATTATCATAGATAATAACTTCACCGATATCTTCCTTGAGCAGTTCTTCCACCACATGTGAACCGATGAGTCCGGCACCGCCAATAACAAGGATTCGTTTTCCCCTAATATCCATATTTCCTCTTTCGTTTCTTGCAGGGATGTGAAGCCCATTTTCACAGGCTGTCATTCATTTGACGCATTCTGAAGAGCACGAACCACGGTATCTCACGCGGATAGCTCCGGAACCTTCCAGGTCCACCTCAGTATATCCCTTCTCAATGCGATTCGGAAGGAAATACCGAGTCACAAAGCCGTTTCGCTGCAAAAGCTGTACCAGCGCGGGAGAGGGCACTTGCTTATTGGAAAACCATGTTTTTGGGAGCGAGGCAAAGGCTGTTGGTGAATGGCTTCAAGGGCGGGGAAAAGGGCTGCCGGAAGCAGATCCTTTTCCGAAGAAGTGGGTACTTGAACCCACGTTATCCCGCTTGAGAAGCGGGATGTCCTGAGCATGGGATGGAGAGTAAAAAGGCCCAGACAGATCATCAGTGCCTGGGCCTGAAGAAAGAATGGCGTCCCCAGCGGGATTTGAACCCACGTTACTGGCGTGAAAGGCCAGTGTCCTGGACCGGGCTAGACGATGGGGACGCAGGCCATTTCTAGAGAAACGACCATGCGCAAAAAATGGTCATCGCCGGGGTATTCACCCCAGAGAGGGTCCTTGAAAGATTGGTGGGCCGTGCGAGAATCGAACTCACGACCAACGGATTAAAAGTCCGCTGCTCTACCTAACTGAGCTAACGGCCCGCCAAAATCTTTTTTATAACAGTTCAGATTTTGAGTGTCAAAAGAAATTTTGTCCCGCCAATATTCTTTATTCGTAACTACTCAGGTTGCCATGAACCCTGCAACTTTGAACCTGAATAGTTATCTTTATTCTTTCCTTGCTTTCTGTTAAGATCTCAAGCCGACGCTGTTTTCATGAAACTGCATTTCAAGACATTTTGAGCGGGGGATTTATTTTTCTTCCCTCGCTCCCCAACTGTGATCAGAGTGCCATGTATCAGGCATATCTTGGAGAGGAGTCTGCGACAGATGAGTCGTACAGCCGGTTCCCCATGTGTTCGGATAATTCTTTTTTCCCTGTCAATCATTTTCTCCATTGCCTTTTTCCCGCAGCAGGCAAGATCGGATGATGCGTATGGCATTCTTCTAGAAGGTGTCCTGGACTACTATAAAAAGATGCGCGAGTCGGGTGCTCCAAGAGCGTCCGACCTTGGAGAAGATGGCGTGCTGCTTATGCGGCCGGAGGTGGCCCAGTCCTTTGGTTTTCAAGTGTATGTGGATGAAAACTACCGCACGTTTCGGGAAAAGCTGGCAGAGGCGGAAGAATTTCTGGAACAGGCAATTGATGCCATGACAACAACGGTGCGGGAGAAAAAAAAGGATGAGCATGTCGCCAATGTGGCCCATTTCGCGTGCTTGTATCAAAGAAGCATTCATTCCGCCGATAAAGACCTGAAGAAATACCGCGCGGCATTGCAAGGGGAACAAGACGACCGGTTTGACAAAGCACGATGCGCGCGCCTCCTGGAGAAGCTTTTCAGTGAAGGACTCGCGCACAACGGTGGTAATCTGAGAGATGCCCTGGGGTATGTATACAACAGGAGCCGGGGAATTGAGCCCCTTGATGGATTCCCGCTCACCCCTGAAAATATTCGTTTTGTGAATTACGTATTCAATTATTTCCTGGAAAACGCAAAGCCGTTGGACGTGCAAAGATTCGACCTGGACCGCGTTTTCTCGTCTCCTCATTCCCGAAAGCTGGAGTTGTTGAAAAAGACACTGGGTGGGGCGGAGCGCCGGTATCTCCCTTTTCTCGAATCGGTATTGCATCGGCATGCGCGGGAGAAGTATGCGGTGGAGCCCTTATTGTTCCTGGCATTGATGCGGCAGGAATCCAGGTTTGATCCCCTTTCCATATCGCAGGTCGGCGCTGCAGGTATTACCCAGATAATGCCGGGGACGGGGTTGCTTTTGGGCATGACCTCCATCTTTCAACCTCCCTATTTCAAAAAAGCACGGGAGGTGATGTTGAAGGAGCGGACCATGAAGGCACGGGCACTGAGATTTGTCCGGGAACCCGAAGAATATTGCCGGGAAGTCGATGCCAGGAAGGCCCGCAGGATGATGCAGGAAGCTCTTTTGTGGAAGAAGAAGAGAGAGGGCCTCTATCGACGGTATAAACGGGAGCTCCTCTCCCACAGGCAAGATGATCGACTGGATCCAAAAAAAGCGATCGAGGCGGGATACCGGTTGTTTTCCGAATTGATGCGGGAACAGAAGGGAGATATAAGTCTTGCCCTGGCGGCATACAATGCCGGTTCCCGGGCCGTAAGAAAATATAACGGGCTTCCTCCTTACGCGGAAACCGTGACCTTTCGGAACAGGGTATTGCGGTATTACAGGCAGTATCTGGGCAGAATGGGATGGATGTCGGCAAAGGGGAGTCCGAACGGGTGAGGAATGCGGGCTACCGGCTGTGCCGGCGGGATTCAGCCCACCGCAGCCACACTCTCTTGCGGGCCTGAAATTTATAGAGGATCCGATCGAGTTGATTTGAAAGCTCCAGAGAAGATGGTTTCCTTCTTGAAAAGAAAAGGAGGTCTCTTTCAAGGCGCTGCCAATCAGGCATCCTGTGGGTTTCCCCCCGCCGGAACTTGTCGAACTCCACGTGCATCCGGTCTATCTGCTTTTCGAAAAGGAAGATTGCTTCTCTGTATTTTGTGTGATCGCTGAGGGTTCCCATTGCAGGCCTTTGCAAGCGTATTCCTGCTCTTATTAATACCTGTTTTGCTGAAAATAGCAATGCCATTTTTCTTGCTGGGGGAGGAGAAATCAAATCGCAGCCCAAACACAGTCCAGGGATGAGAAGGGAACCTTGAACCCCTGAACGTTTGAACCCGTGAACGCTTTCATGGTTTGAAAGGTACTTGACAGGGAAGAGGGTTCACCGGTAAAGGTAACATTGAGCTGGACCACAGGAGGGAAACATGACTGACACCATTATGAAAGAGAGCACCTTCCCGGACCTCAACCTGGTAAAAAGAGGCAAGGTTCGTGATATTTACGAGGTAGATGACCATCTGCTGATCGTTGCGAGCGATCGCATTTCCGCCTTTGACGTGGTGATGGATGACCCTATTCCTGACAAAGGGAAAATCTTGACCCAGATATCGCTTTTCTGGTTCCGGCAGTTGGAACATATCGTGGAAAACCACCTTATTACCACCGATCCCGCTCAGTATCCGGGGTCATGCAGGAAATACATGGAAGCCCTTGAGGGGAGAAGCATGCTTGTAAAAAGAGCAGATCCCTTGCCGGTTGAGTGTATTGTAAGAGGATACCTGTCCGGATCCGGATGGAACGAGTATCGCTCTCAAGGAAAAATCTGTGGTATTCCTCTGCCCCAGGGGCTGAAAGAGTCTGATCCTTTGCCGGAGCCGCTGTTCACCCCCTCCACAAAGGCTGAAGATGGGATGCATGACCTCAATATCTCTTTTGATGAGGCAGTGGAGTTGATCGGACAGGAGACCGCAGAAGCGGTGCGAGACATCAGCCTCCGGATCTATTCGTTTGGGCGCAGTCTGGCTGCCAGGAAAGGAATTATCATTGCCGACACGAAATTCGAATTCGGTTTTGTTGGTGACCGTTTGCTTTTGATCGACGAGGTTATGACACCGGATTCTTCCCGTTTTTGGCCCATGGACCTCTATGCTCCTGGTGGGCCTCAGCAGAGCTTTGACAAGCAATTTTTGCGAGATTACCTGTTAAGCCTGCAGTGGCCGAAAAAGCCACCCCCGCCAAAATTGCCCCCTGAAATCATCCGGAAGACCCGCGAAAAATACCGTGAAGCGCTTGAGCGACTCACGACATCCGGTGATGAATCCAAACGCTGAAGATGCCTTAAATGAATAAGAAAAAGTTTGCCCGGAGCGCCTTGACAACAATCAGTGCGATGCTTAACGTATCGCATGACAGTGTTGCGCAATCCATATATTCCACCGGGATGCCGAAACTCCTTTTTCCAGTTCCAGTCGCAGAAAAGGTATGTTGCATAGGGAACACCGATCCTTGAGGTATTGTACCATCCCGGTGAGATGACTTTTGTGAGATGTGAGGTTTCAGAGAGCATGAATCAAGCCAGCGCCGAAAAGCAAGAGAAAGACACCGTCCCCGCGGGACACCGGGAGAAATCGGCAACAGACGAGTCAGGGGCCGGGAAAGGTGAAGCGGGAGAAAAGAAAAAGGGAGAAAAGTCCTTCGAAAAGATGACGAAAACAGAACTGATCCAGAAAGCCAGGGATCTGGAAGATACGGCGAAAAAGAACTACGAGCTGTATCTCCGGTCCCAGGCAGAGATGGAGAACATGAGAAAGCGCTGGCAACGGGAGAAGGAAGAGTGGATCAAGTTTTCAAATGAGTCTTTGATCAAAGACCTTCTTCCTGCCCTGGATGCTCTTGAGCAGGCCGTTTCTCATTGCGCCATCACGAATGAAGATTGCCTGGATGCCTTGAAGCAGGGTATTGAATTGACGTTAAAGGGCCTGAAAGATGCCCTGGGGAAGGCGGGCCTGGAAGAAGTCAAGGCCCAGGGTGAGGCATTTGACCCCAACTACCACCAGGCAGTGAGCGAGATGGAGGACGGGAGCGCTGAACCGGGGTCGGTATTGAGTGAGTTGCAGAAGGGATACCTGTTGAATCAGCGGCTTTTGCGGCCGGCAATGGTCGTGGTGAACAAGAAAAACCAGGTATCTGCAAACGAAATCAACGAGTAAACCTCTCGTTTACCCGTTTCTTGGATTTAGACGAAATTGAAAGGAATTGCTGTTGTGAAGGAGGCAATAAGATGGGAAAAATAATAGGGATTGATCTTGGTACGACAAACTCGTGCGTGGCGGTGATGGAGGGAGGTGACCCGGTTGTTATCGCCAATGTGGAAGGAAGCAGAACCACTCCTTCAATGGTTGCATTCACTGACAGCGGAGAAAGGCTTGTCGGCCAGACGGCCAAGAGACAGGCCGTGACCAATCCGCAGAATACCGTGTTTGGTGTCAAGAGACTGATCGGGCGGAAGTATGCTTCTCCGGAGGTACAAAAGGACAAAGAAGTCCTCCCGTACGAGATCAGCCAAGCGAGCAATGGTGATGCTCATGTAAAAATAAGGGGAAAAGATTATAGCCCTGCAGAGATATCTGCCATGATTCTCCAGAAAATGAGGCAGACTGCGGAGGATTACCTGGGAGAAAAAGTTGAAGAGGCTGTTATCACCGTGCCGGCTTATTTCAATGACAGCCAAAGGCAGGCTACCAAGGATGCAGGCCGGATAGCCGGTCTCAAGGTGGAGCGGATTATTAATGAACCGACCGCGGCTTCCCTGGCATACGGGGTTGATAAAAAGGGAGATAAGAAAATAGCTGTTTTTGACCTCGGCGGCGGCACCTTTGATATTTCCATCCTGGAGATTGGTGAAGGAGTGTTTGAGGTTAAATCCACGAATGGTGATACGCACCTGGGAGGCGAAGATTTCGATCTGCGGATAGTGGATTACCTGGCCGATGAATTCAGGAAGGATCAGGGCATTGATCTGCGAAACGACAAGATGGCCCTCCAGCGATTAAAGGAAGCGGCTGAAAAGGCCAAGATGGAGCTTTCCGGTTCCATGGAGACGGATATTAACCTTCCGTTTATCACTGCTGATGCCAGTGGACCAAAACACCTTAACATCAAGCTGACCCGTGCCAAACTGGAAGCCTTGGTCGATGATCTGGTGGAGAAGGTTGTAAATCCCTGTACCGTGGCCCTGAAGGACGCGGGGCTCAGCCCCAGTGACATTGATGAAGTGATCCTGGTGGGCGGGATGACCAGGATGCCGAAGGTACAACAGAAGGTGAAAGAGATTTTTGGGAAGGAACCCAGTAAGGGAGTGAACCCTGATGAGGTAGTGGCTATCGGTGCTGCAATCCAGGGTGGTGTCTTAAAGGGTGACGTGAAGGATGTGCTCCTCCTGGACGTGACTCCCTTGTCCCTGGGGATCGAAACACTGGGTGGTGTTTTTACCAAACTCATTGAAAAAAATACCACCATCCCGACCCGAAAGAGCCAGATATTTTCAACCGCCGCTGATAACCAACCTGCGGTTGAGATCCACGTGCTCCAGGGTGAACGGGAAATGGCTGCCAATAACAAGACGCTTGGGCGGTTCCAACTGGTGGGTATTCCCCCCGCGCCGCGAGGCATTCCACAGATTGAGGTTACGTTTGATATCGATGCTAACGGCATTGTGCACGTTTCCGCAAAGGATATGGGGACAGGAAAAGAGCAGTCCATAGAAATTACGGCATCCAGCGGCTTGAGTGAAGAAGAGATAGAAAAACTCGTGAAAGATGCCGAAGTACACGCCGAGGAAGACAAGAAGAGGCGGGAACTGGTAGATGCGAGGAATATGGCTGACTCCCTCATCTACAGCACCGAAAAGTCGATCAAGGAGGTTGGTGATAAGATAGATACGGCAACCAAGGATCAGATTAACCAGTCCATTGAAAAATTGAAGAAGGCCATGGAAGGGGAGAATGCCGAGGAAATAAAGCGGTTGAGTGACGAGTTGACACAGGCCTCTCACAAACTGGCGGAAACCATGTATGCCCAGGCAAGCCAGCAACAGCAGGCACAGGCCGGCGGTGGCTCAACCGGTACATCCGGAGGAGGGGCTGCAGCTGATGATGATGTCGTGGATGCTGATTTTGAGGAAGTGAAAAAATAGCCATGAGGAGCGTTACACGGTACCAGGCTATCTCCGCCACACTGGTGGTGGGGATAGCCTTTTTTTTGCAGAGCTGTGTCTCAGTAAAGCCGATAGAACGACCGGTGAAACCCCCTGCCAAAGCGGTCCTACCGGCTCCGGTTGAAAAAGATGAGTTCGTGATGGCCGAATCCGCACGGGAGGCCGGATACCAGGAGGAGGCGCTGGAATTATACGGTGCCTATCTGGAAAAGTACCCCGATGGGAAGGACGTGGCTCAGGCACTGCGAAGAATGGGGGATATTTATTACAATGGCGGGGAATACAGTGATGCTCTCAGGTACTATGAGAGACTCGCAGGGGATTTTCCTGAATACCCGGATCGGCCTGAGATCACCTATAGGATGATCAGCATTTACACCAGCCTCGGACACTATCAGGCATCACGCTACCGGGCCCTGGAATGGATCAAGCAGTATCCGGCCGACCCCTTGGCGGGCAGGGTGTATAACCTGCTTGGCCTTGATTATGCGGCTTTGCAGGACAGTGAACAGGCCTTTTTTTGGTGGTTACGGGCTGAGAAGGAAACGGCTGCCGATCCCCGGTTGCAATCTGAGATTCGGGGAAGAGTGGTGCAAATCATTGAGACCAGTGATATCGATGTCCTTGGCCGATTGCTTCAGTATGCAAGCGGGACTGACTTTGTCCCCCCTATTTATTACCGGCTTGCGACCCTCTATTTAGAGGAAGATGATTTTGCGGATGCCCGGGAAGCAGCCATGGCACTGGTGCGGTCTACACCTGAACAGACATGGGTAAACCGGGGAAGGGAATTGCTTGAACGCATAGAAGAGGGGCTTTCCGTCAAAACGGGCACCTTTGGCTGTCTGTTACCCCTGAGCGGCCCATTTGCGCCGTTCGGCGAGGAAGTTCTCAACGGGATTCAACTGGGATTGGGGGTGTTCGGATCCACCGGTGGGAATGGGCCACGGGTGGAGATACTGATCAAGGATACGGAAGGCAACCCCGAGAAAGCATCTGCTGCAATGGAAACGCTTGTGAAACAGGAACATGTCATCGGGGTTATCGGACCTCTTTCAAGCAAGGCTTCAGTGGCAGCTGCGCGAGTGGCGGAAAAGCTCGGCGTACCGATTATCACCCTGACGCAGCGGGAAGGAATAACCGGCGAGGGAAAAATGGTGTTCAGGAATTTCCTCGTGCCCTCGAGAGAGATCAAAAAGATCATCAGCGCCGCCGTGGATGATTTGGGACTGAAACGTTTTGCGATCCTCTATCCTGAAAACCCCTACGGGCGTTTTTTCATGAACAAATTCTGGGATGGGGTTGAAGAGGCGGGCGCAGCCATCACCGCCGTAGAGTCATACAAACCGGACCAGACAGATTTCGCAGACCAGATAAAAAAAATGACCGGGCTTTACTATCCCAGGCCCGCGTCCCTGGTCAAAAAACTCCGGGAGATGAAAACACCCTATGAGCTGGAGACTGAAATTGAGCCTGAAGAACCACAGCCCATTATAGACTTTGATGCGGTTTTCATACCGGATACCTATCAGCGGGTAATCATGATTGCTCCGCAACTCATGTACTATGATGTAACCGACGTGCAACTTATCGGGACATCAGTCTGGCAATCGCCAAAACTTATTGAGATGGCGGGAAAATACGTGCAGGGAGCGATTTTTCCATCAGGGTTTTTCAAGAAGCAGAAGGACCCCGAGGTGCGGGCTTTTGTTCGGAGCTATGAGGAGAACTTCAGGACAGAGCCGGGAATCCTTGGGGCTACCGGGTATGACACGGCAGGTATCTTGAAGGCCGTCATGAATGATTTCACGATTCGCACGCGAAATGAACTCAGGAAAGCCCTTGTCGCGATCCAGCAATATCATGGTGTCACGGGAAATATTTCGTTCGATCCACAGGGAGAAGTTGAAAAAGAGCCCCTCATCCTGACCATATCCGGCCGGCACATGACAGTCTTCCATTGAGTTTTACGCTTCTTCCTTTTTGTCTTCTTCAGGCGCGTCCTCGTCTTGTTTTTTCTTCCTGGCCATTCTTGAAATAAGGATACTGATTTCATAGAGTATTATCAGAGGTCCGGCCATCATGCACTGGGTGGCCACATCAGGCGGGGTCAGGATGGCTGCAATGACGAATGTTAATAATATCGCGTATTTTCGCTGTTTTTTCAGGAAATCAGAGGTGACAATACCCATCTTGGTGAGGAAAAAAACCACCACCGGCAATTCAAAGACGACCCCGAACGCGAAGAGCAGTTTAATGGAAAAAGAGAAGTACTGTTTGACAGAGGGAAGGGCCTTGACATATTCGTTGGAGAATCCAAGAAAGAACTTGAAGCCAAAAGGAAACACCACAAAATACCCGAATAGCGAGCCACCCACGAAGAGAATGGTGGAGAAAAGAACAAATGGAATGACATATCTTTTCTCCCGCTGGTAAAGGCCGGGTGCAATAAAGAGCCACAATTCATAAAAGATAAATGGAGCGGCCAGGAGGATACCTGCAATAAGAGATACCTTGAGGTAGGTGATGAACATTTCAGGGAGGTTGGTAAAGATAAGCCGGTCTCCCTCGGGCAAGACGGTTTTCAGCGGGAGGATAAGGTACTGAAACAGCCTTTCCGAGAAGATGTAGCAAATGACAAAAGCGACTCCGACACCAATGGAGATGGCCACCAGCCGTTTCCGCAGTTCTTCAAGATGACTCAAGAAGGGTTGCTTTTCCTCTTCATGCATCCTCTGGCTTCTCCTTTTCGCTGGTGTGCGTTTCGCCGCCTTCCGTATTCTCTTCCCGTGATTCTTTGCTTTTTTCGTAATCCTGGATCATTTCATCAAAATCCTCGTACTTGGCTTCTTGCTCCTCAGCCGGTTCGGCCATTTCAGCTTCAATTGACTTTTCAATCCCGCTGATGGAGTCCACGATATCATCCTTGGCCTGTTTTAGATCTTCATCCAGGTCCAGGCTTTCTTTGAGTTCCTGTGTCGCTTTCTTGAACTCTGCCATTCCCCTTCCAAGCGCCCTGGCCAGATCCGGCAACTTGCTCGGGCCAATGACAATCAGCGCAATGACCAGGATGATAATGAGTTCGGGCATGCCGATACCAAACATGGAAACCTCCTTTAAACCATTCTCAGGTGCCCAGGAAGCCAAGCATTGGCGTAGAGACTTCATGAAAACCAAGAATGGGCAGTCGGTATGTTGCTGTTCATAAGGTGAGAAGCATCGCCACTTCATCACAGTTTGGGAACTTGGTGCACTTGAGGCAATCGGCCCAGATCTTTTGAGGAAGAAGCGATTTGGAAACTTCTTGAAACCCGAACCTGATAAAAAAAATAGGGACATAGGTCAATACGAATATTCTCTTTATCCCAAAAAACCGAGCCTCATTCAAACAGGCCTCTACCAGTTTTGATCCAAGACCCTTCCCCTGCAATCCCTCAAGGACAGCCAATGATTTTATTTCAGCCAGGTCCTCCCAGCAGATTCCCAATCCACAGACGGCTTGAATGCCGTCTTTCTTCCGGGTATGTTCTACAACAAAGTAATCCCTCATATGGTCGTAGAGTTCACTGAGGGGCCTTGGAAGCAAGACCCCTTTTTCTCCATAGTACGTGAGCAGGCCGTGGATCTCATGTATGTCGGAGATCACAGCCTTTCGGACCATGAAGGGTGTTCGTGTGCTCTTCTCGTCATGATCATTCATTTTTCCGCTCTCAGTACAAAACCTTTGATCTTTTCAGCTTTGAATAATTCCCGGGCAAACCCTTTTGCCTCCTCTGCAGTTTTGAAGCTCCCGCATCGCACGCGAAAACGAGGAGATCCTTTTACCTTGGCCTCGTAAAAATAGGCCGGGTAGCCTTTTGCCGTGAGCGTTTTTACGAGGACCTTCGCTTTCTCCTCAACCCCGAGAGATGCGATTTGTACGGTAAAGTTCCCTGCCGTGGGTGTTGCTGCTTTCTCCCGGGCTGCCTGCTTTTTCGCCTTGTTTACACCATGGACGACGGGTTTCTTTGGCAGCTTTTTCCTCTCGGCAGGAAGCTGACTTCTGGCCACCGCTTTCTTCTTGGTGGAAAGGTTCTCGTAAAAAGCAAGTTTGGGATCCTCAAAGGATTTCTGTGAAATTTCAGGTCTTGATGAGTCCTTGTGTCCGATCAGTCCCTGGAGCTTCGCAATTTGGGTCTTCAGTTCAGTGATGCCCTGCATACCATTGGGGACAAAACCACGCCCCACAAATATCCCGAGGACAAATATCCACGCCAGGAGGAAAAAGAGACAGAGTCCCCAAAAAAAAGCCGCTTTCGCCGAGAGCTCGATCGCATGGCTTTTCCCTCGCTTTTTGGAAGATTTCTTTGATTTTGTCATGGATTCGTCTTGCGGGTTCAACTGAACCGTGAACCAGACAACCTCCTCAATTACATTTTTTCCGGAGACTCGATTCCCATGAGGTCCAGCCCCGTTGCAATAATCTGCTGCACTCCTTGCGCAAGGAAGAGCCTCGCCAAGCTGAGATCCCTGTTCACTGAAACGATCCGATGCTCGGGAAATTTCGTTCCCAGATTGAAATAACGGTGAAAAACCGCTGCGAAATCAGTCAGGAAATAGGTCAACCGGTGAGGTTCCAGGCTCTTGCATATCTCTTCGAGCAGACCGGGGAATTCGGCCATCATTCTCATGAGGGAAATTTCCTCGTCGAGGGTCAGGAGCGCAAGAAACCCGTCAGGATGCCGGGGTAGGCGGAGCCCTTGCTCTTCGGCTTTCCTGAAGATGCTGCAGGTTCGCGCATGCGCGTATTGGACATAGTACACGGGATTGTCACTGTCCTGTTTTTTTACAAGATCGATATCAAAATCAAGGGGAGAGTCATGGTGTTTCGTCAAGAACACAAAGCGTGCCGCGTCAACACCCACTTCGTCTATGAGTTCTTTGAGCGTGACATAAGAGCCTGCGCGCTTGGACATTTTCATTTCTTTGCCGCCCTTCCAGAGCTTTACGAGCTGGATGAGCATCACGGAGAGCCATTTTTCAGAAATACCGTTTGCCTTTAAGGCCGCCTTCATGCGGGGGATATACCCATGGTGGTCAGCTCCCCAGAGGTTGATTGCCCACGAAAAACCTCTTTGTCTCTTGTCGAGATGGTATGAGATATCCGAAGCGAAGTACGTGAGCTGCCCGTCACCCTTCCTGAGCACCCTGTCCTTGTCATCTCCATAGGGCCTTGTTTTTATCCAGAGTGCCCCTTCTTCTGTAAACAGGTGTCCACCCTTCTCGAGCTCACGGAGCGTTTTTGCTATGATTCCCTCCGTGTGAAGCCTTTTTTCGCTAAACCAGGTATCAAAAGGGACTCTGAAACGTTCCAGGTCCTCTTTGATTTCCCGGAGCATGATTTGCTCGCCAATCCTGGCACAAGTGGAGATTGCTTCTTCTTTTTGCATGTTTGAAAGATCAACCTGTTTTGAAACCGCTCTGGCCAGTTCGGCGATATAGTTTCCGCGGTACCCGGATTCCGGGAAAGGATATTCCGGGTCATCCCACTGTCTCCATCGGCTGTAAATTGATTCACCGAGCATTCTGATCTGTTGTCCCGCATCATTAATGTAAAATTCACTGGAAACATGATAACCACAAAAGGAAAGGATGCGGCAGAGGGTGTTGCCCAGAGCGGCTCCCCTTCCATGCCCGATGTGGAGGGGCCCCGTGGGGTTGGCGCTCACAAATTCCACGAGCACTTTGTCGCTGTTTCCGAAATCATTCCGGCCATAGTCTTGTCGTTTGGTGACTACCTCCCGGAGTACCTGATGCCACTGGTCGGGCTTCAGCAGGAAATTGATAAAACCGGGACCTGCGACGTCAATCCCGTCAAATATGTCTTTACGCTGCTGGAGTTGTTCCATGAGGATTGTCGCGATCTCCCTCGGGTTTTTCTTTTGCGCGCCACTCAGGGCCATGGGGAGATTCGTTGCAAAGTGCCCGTGGTTCGCGTTCTTGGGTACTTCTATCACGTAATCGGGCGGTGGAACGCTTGTCAGGAGACCTTTCTCAAAACAGGTGTGAAGGGTGGAATCGAGTATTTGTCGTAATTTTTTTTTCATCAGTTGATTTTTCCTGCCGGATGGAGAAAAATTTAATCAAAGTAGGCTACCCGATCTTTGATTCCAGATCAAGCACTATATGAATCCCGTGTCCCTTTCTATTGACACCTTGGATCCCGGACCATTACTATGGGCATGGGTCCCGGGACGCCTAGCTTTTGCATTCCGGTTTTGGATTGTAATAGACAC
>JAFDGR010000068.1 GCA_019309145.1 Deltaproteobacteria bacterium
TGTTGCAATGTTCGCGAGCTGAGCCATGTGTCTTGTAAAACCTCCAAGAGTGGTTGCCTGTTATTCGGGCTTTCTCTTTTCTTCAGCAAGGGTTGTGCCGAAAGGGAAGACCGTTGAATAATAAAAATAATATGTTTTATTATTCATAGGTTATAGGAGTTTTTAAAGAAAAGGAAATACGGCTGCAGTGAAGTGGCAAAGAGGGCATGGAAATAGATTACCGTTTTAAGGTAAAGAATTACACTATCAAATTTCCGGGAAGGAAGTATCATCGCGGGAGATACGAGTCCCAGGAACAGAAGGGCAACCCGGGGAAACTGTTTTTCCTCGAGAATCTCTATTCATAAACCTTTTCATCCAGCGCATCAGCGTCCCGGGCATCCGCCTCGAAATCTCTTTCCAACCCCTCCTTTTTTCTTGCGTGATATTCCCGGTACCACTCGTGTGCCACGATCATGGCCATGACCTCGCTTGTTCCGGTCCAGATGGAGGCGAGGCGAATGTCCCGGTAGATGCGTTCAACGGGCAGCACACTGGTGTAGCCGAGGCCACCCATAACCTGCATGGACTTGTGCACCACATCCTGGCAGTTTTCCGTAATGAATTTTTTGGCCTCTGAAACGAGCCGGCGGATCCGGCGCATGGGAACGCCTTGGTCAACCGCGCGGGCCGTGGTATAGGCCATGGCACGGCAGGCGTCAAGCTTCATGGCGGCTTCCGCGATCTGGAAGTTTACCCCCTGGAAGCGGTCAATGGTCTGCCCAAAGGCCTTCCGCCTGGAGGTGTAGCCGGTAGCGATATCCAGGGCGGGCCTGGCCGCCCCGATGGTCATGGCCGCGGTCCCCAGGCGCTCCGGGATCATCATGGTGTTGAAGACAGGATACGCGCCATTGATTTCACCGACCACGTTTTCCTTGGGCACCTTCACGTCCTTGAAGACAAGCCTTCCCGTTCCGCCGCCCCTGCACCCCAGGAGCCCGTAAAGATAGCCCACCTCGACTCCGGGACCCCGGTCAACGATCAAACAGCTCAGGGCCTTGCGGGGATCGGCCTTTGGATCGAAGTTGGTGCGGGCGTATACGAGAAAGTAATCCGCGCCTTCCGCACCCACGATGAATCGTTTCTGACCGTTCAAGAGGAAATAGTCTCCTTTGTCCTCTGCCTTTGTGGTGGCGCCGAAAAAGTCGGATCCCCCCCTGGGTTCGGTGAGGCATTCGGCGGCAAAGATCTCGCCCTTGAGTAACGGTTGAACGTATTTTTCCTTCTGAAAATCGGTCCCATGCTGCACGATGGCGTCGCAGACAAGGTCGGCTCCCACCCCGAAGACGCAGGCGAATTCATAGCCGATGGTTCCGATCTCTTCCATGAGCATGCAGTCGGCCACCCAGTTCATGCCTCGTCCCCCCCATTTTTTGGGGTGGCGGCACCCGAGCAGGTTCCGGCGGGCCGCCTCCTGGAGGAATTCCTTGGGAAATTTGATCTTGTCCTGGTCCATGTCCAGGATCATCTGGCGCGGAACCCACTTGACAAATTCCCGGGCCTCGTCCCGGAGCCTGATTTCTTCTTCTGTCAGTAAATAATCAAACATGGCAACACCTCGCGCTTTTTTTCCCATCATACTCCTTTGCATTCGCAACTTCAAGGTTGATGCGTCGCCCATTGTGCTCGCAAAAAGATTGCTGTGCCCCTTCTTCTGGAGTGAATCTCCCCCCGCAGAGCGTGAGGCATCATGAAGCCCCCCCCGGAGCCTCGGAATGGAAAAAAGGCTTTCTCCCGGAGCCTCCCTTGGGCAAGGAGATTTACTGGATGATTCCCCGGGAGAGGAAGAAGGCATAGGCGGCAACAAGAAGGAGTCCTGCCAGCCTTGGAATTCGACGGAAAAACGCCAGGAAAAGAAACAGGAAGAAACCGGCGCCGAGGATGATAAAGATACCTGTATTGAAAGAGGACGGGATTTGAATCGGCCTGAACAGGGCGAAAAGCCCTACACACATGGGGATGCAGATGTGCCCGTCTCCGATCTGCGAACTCAGGACAATATCCGCGCGCCGGGCCCAGGCATAGTACAGGGCGACGAGGGCGTTTGGAAAGACCATCAAAAGCCCGCTGAGCCATCCCAGGTTCTTGAAGGAAATGAGCCCGCCGGCCCCGCGGGGGATCCAGGTCACCAGGCGATCGATGCTGTAGTAAATCGTCAGGCCCGCGAGAATGACCAGGAAGATATCAAAAGCGATGGATTTGGGGATCGTACGCCTTTGGAGGACATTGTGCTTGAGAATATCAAAGATGTGGAATATCTGCCAGAACAGGAAAAGCCCGACCAGTACCAGGCCGTCTGAAAAATCAACTATCCCGTCTCTGGCCAGGGCCCAAAGAGCGCCGGTAAAGAAGAACACGGCGGTCAAGGTGAGGAGCAATGAAAGATAGTTGATACGACTTTCCCTGGACCCCCTTTTTCTGGCTTTTCTGGAAGGGGAAGACGTGAGCGCAAGGGACCAGAGCACTGTTGAGAGTCCGATGATCAACGTCAAATTCGTGACATTATTGACCAGACAGTTTTCCAGGACCAGAGAACCCGGGCCCCCGGATCTCCCGAGAACAAAGGCAAACATGAGGTTTGAGAATCCCGAGGCATAGGGCATAATGAGGGTGCCAAGGACCGTTCCTTCGAGGCCCTTCTTTTCCATTGCCCCGAGACGCCAGATCATCACGGCTGAAGTGAACAAAAAAAGCCCGAGGGAAAACCAGGGGTCCAGCGGGTCGAGATGCCCTGCTTCATGCCTCAGGACGGAAATGGATTGGGATATGATGCTTCTGAAGTGAGCAGTATCAAGGAAGGCCGTTTCCACAGGAGTTTTCCATTCCTAAAAAGCCCCGGCCACGAGCCCGTTCCATTTTGTGCGGAGATCCCGGTATTCCTCGAGCCATTCTTCAAGGTGCTCCAGGTCCCGGCGCGAAATGTCCATCTTTGCGGCAAAAGTGTATATCCTCTCCCGCTCGGGCAGGGAAAAATGGTGATCCATTGAGGCAAGCATGATGGCGTCCCGGAGAACGGCCAGGGCGGTGGCGCGGGATACGGCCTGCTTTTCAATGTTAAAATTTTTTTCCGTGGATGCCAGGACCCGCTCATAGTCGATGCCCAGACGTTGTGCCTTTTTGCGGACATAATCAAACTCCCGGGGACCGTTATCCTTGTCGGCCTTGGCAATGGCGATCAGTATCCTGATGTAGGTTTCCGGGTGAAAAGAGGTGGAACGGGTGTCCACAAAACTGTTATCCATGGTATCCTCTCATGCATAAAGAACCGGTGGAATAAATGCGACAATATGCATTCTGCAATATGCATACCACGAACGGGAAGAGGGACCGAATTATTGATTGACTTTGCCGGAGAAGTCTTCTAAACAGGGCTGAAAATCACTTTTGTCCAAAATCGGTGTTTCTGGCAAAGCAGGGGAACGGGATGTCCCTGAAGCGGTGTCATTTCACCATTTCAAGCCGTGGGTGAAAGAGCCCGCGGCCTTTTTTTGGCGGTGGCATGAACCTGGTGTTGACCGGATACCGGTGCAGCGGAAAATCGAGTGTGGGGAGAATCCTGGCGTCCAGGATGAATATGGTGTTTTGTGATACGGATGCCTTGGTTCAAGAGCGGACCGGAAAGGACCTCGCAACCCTGGTGGCCGCATACGGGTGGGACCATTTTCGGGAACAGGAACAGGAGGCGGTTGCAGTCCTGGCCCGGCTGGATGATCGGGTAATCGCGACGGGCGGCGGGGTAATCCTGGACAGGAAAAATGTCAGGAATCTCAAGGCAAACGGCTGGATTGCATGGCTCAAGGCCGGACCACGGATTCTGGAAAAACGAATGAGGAAAGAGCGGAAAAAAGGCAGGATCAGGCCCTCCCTGAGCGGTGTGGACCCTGTGGAGGAGATCGGCAAGGTTCTTGAAAAGAGGATCCCCTTTTACGCGGAAGCAGCGGATTTCGAGATTGATACGGAGTCCCTGTCACCCGACGTGGTGGCCGAAGAAATCAGGAAGGCATTTGAGATAGCGCGAGGAGCGTGAGCATATGGCGGGAAATACTATCGGAGAACTGTTTCGGGTGACAACGTTCGGGGAGTCCCATGGCAGGGCGGTGGGGGCGGTGATTGATGGATGCCCTTCCAATATAGTGCTTTCCGAATCTGATTTTGTCGCGGACATGGAGAGGCGCCGGCCGGGGAAAACGACGTTTGATTCCCCGAGAAAAGAAACGGACCAGGTGGAAATCCTCTCTGGGGTGTTCGAGGGGAAAACGACCGGCGGCCCCCTGGCCCTGCTCGTCCGGAACCGGGACGTGGACAGCCGGCCTTACGACATTCTTCGAAGCCTTTACCGGCCGGGGCATGCTGACTTTACGTACGAAAAAAAATACGGCCACATTGATCATCGTGGCGGGGGCCGATCATCAGCGCGGGAAACGGCCGCGCGGGTGGCGGCCGGCGTGGTGGCAAGGAAAATCCTGGAGGCGCAGGGAATTGAACTGCAGGGATTCACCCTGGAGCTGGGAGGGATTCGGGCCGTGCGTATTGATGTGACAAACGCCGCATCAGACCCGCTCTCCTGCCCTGATCCAGCGGTGGTGGCGCAGATGGCGCGGGTGATTGAGGATGCCAGGAAAGCAGGTGATTCCGTGGGCGGGATTGTTGAACTCCGGGTGAGGGGATGTCCGATCGGTCTTGGAGAACCGGTGTTTGATAAGCTGGACGCGGATCTCGCAAAGGCCGTGATGTCCGTGGGCACGGTAAAGGGAGTCGAGATCGGCTGCGGGTTTGCGGCGGCGCGGCTTCGGGGATCAGAGAACAACGATCCCATTGTGCCGGAGGGGTTCAAGTCGAACAACGCCGGTGGGATCCTGGGAGGCATCTCAAACGGGGATGAGATTATCCTGCGGGCGGCGGTGAAGCCCATTCCTTCCATTGCAAAGGAACAGGAAACCATTGACCGGCAAGGTAGACCGGCGGTACTGGAATTGACCGGGCGGCATGACACCTGCGCCGTACCCCGCATTATCCCGGTGCTTGAGGCCATGGTGGCCATTGTCCTTGCGGATCACCTGTTCCGGTGGAAGGCCTTCACCGGTGCGGGGCTGCGGGAAAGCGGGTAAATGGCGCAAGACATACAGATCGCCGTTCCAATATGCGCAAGGGATACTGCAGAGGCCCTTGAAAAAATGGAACGTGCGGCTGCGCTGGGCCAGGTACTGGAGATCCGGCTTGATACTATGGAGGAGTTTGACCTCGGCGAGATCTTAAAGAGTGCGCCAAAACCGGTCATGGTCACCTACCGCTCAAAAAGAGAGGGCGGCAACGGCAGGGCTCATTATGCAACGCGGGTGAGACTCCTGAGAGAGGCCATTGAAAAAGGAGCGGATTTCGTGGACGTGGAATTCAGTATGCCCCTGATGTACCGGGAACCTCTTTTCAGGAACAGAAAAAAGACAAGGGTTATCATGTCCCGGCATATCCTCAATGGGACTCCTTCCGGAAAGGCCCTCGCGAATCTCCTCGGAAGAATGGCGGCCACCGGCGCGGATATCGTCAAGATCGTAAGCCGGGCCAGGGAACTTGAGGACAATCGGAGGGTCCTGGAAATGCTTCCCCTGGCCCGACGTCTCGGCATTCCTCTTATTGCATTTTGCCTTGGCTCCCGGGGCCGCGTCAGTCGTATCCTTTCCCCGCTGCTGGGTGGATTTCTCACCTTCGCTTCCCTGGAAGAAGGGGAAGAGTCCGCGGAAGGACAGCTCCCTGCAGGTGAAATGAAAGAGGTGTTGAGCAGGCTTACTCTCCATGAAAGTTGACAAAAACACCGATCTTTACGGGGTGGTAGGGATGCCCCTTCGTCATTCCCTGAGTGCCGCGATGCATACCGCCGCGTTCCGGGCGTGCGGAATGAACGCGGTGTACAGGACCTTTGAGTCCACGAACCTGGAGGGCACGATCCGGGGTGCGCGGGCCATGGGCATGAGAGGGCTGAGCATTACCATTCCCTACAAGTCGGATGTCATCCCCTTGCTTGACCGCATCGACTCCCTTGCCGAAAAGATCGGCGCGGTCAATACGGTGGTGAATGAAGACGGTGTGCTCGCGGGATACAATACCGATGCCGCGGGGGCCCTGGAGGCCCTCCAAGAGGTGATTGATCCCAGAGGGAAACACATCCTGGTTCTCGGCTCGGGAGGCGCGGCAAAGGCCATCGGCTACATCCTGAAAGAACAGGGAGGGAAGGTCATCATTGCAGGTCGCTCGCGAAAACAGGGCAAAGAACTCGCGCGGGGCCTGGATGCCGCGTATGTGCCCCTTGAGAAAATCAGCGGGATGCAGGTGGAAATCCTCATCAACGCGACGCCCGTGGGCATGTCCCCTGACCAGGATCAAATTCCTGTCGATGTTTCAACGATTGAGGTGGAGACGGTCATGGACATCGTATACAACCCGCTCAAAACCGTTCTCCTGAAAAAGGCCGCCTCTCTCGGCTGCCGGGTGATCCCCGGCGCGCGCATGTTCATTCACCAGGGAGCCGAGCAATTCCGGCTGTGGACCGGCCTGAAAGCCCCCATCGAGGTAATGGAGGCCGCGATCATGAAGGTTTTGCGATGAGGGCATCCGTCCGTATTCCGGGCTCCAAGAGCGTATCTCACCGGGCTATGATAGCCGCCGCCATGGCGGAGGGGGAAAGTCTTCTCAAGGGGGTGCTCTTTTGCGAGGACACCGATTACACCGGGAAGGCACTCCAGACCCTCGGGGCCGACATGATCCGCAGAGGTGATGATTTGCTGGTGAGGGGAAACGGCGGCAGGCTGACGACAAACGCGTCCGGAAACACGTTGTTCGTGGGGAACGCGGGGACCAGTATGCGGCTCCTCCTTTCTGTGGTGAGCCTTGGTCATGGTGAGTTCGTGCTGGATGGCTCCCCACGGATGCGGCAACGGCCCGTGGGCACACTGGTGAATGCCCTGCATGACCTGGGAGCCCGTCTGTCCTTTCTCGCGAAGGAGGGATACCCACCGGTGCTGGTGAAGGCCCGGGGACTGCGAGGCGGATCAGTGGAAATTTCCAATGAGGAAAGCAGCCAGTACCTTTCCTCACTTCTCCTCGCGGCTCCCTACACCGAAAGGGATACGGAAATCCATGTAAAGGCTTCCCTCTTGTCACGTCCATATGTGGATTTGACCATCAAGGTCATGGAGACTTTCGGTGCGCGGGTTTTGCGGCGGGGGTATGAATATTTCAGGGTGGAATCAGGGACCCATTACCGGCCTCGAACATTTGTGGTTGAGGCTGACGTGACCGCGGCAGGATACTTCTGGGCTGCTGCCGCGGTGACCGGCGGGAGCGTGACCACCACGAATGTTGATCCCTTCTCCACTTCCCAGGGGGATACTGGTTTCCTGGAAATCCTGGAGAAAATGGGCTGCCGGGTCATGCGGGAGCAGGGGACGGTCACTGTACAGGGCGGGGCATTGCAGGGTCTCACTGTTGACATGGGAACAATGCCGGACGTGGTCCCCACGCTGGCCGCAGTGGCCCTTTTCGCGCAAGGAAAGACAACCATCAGGAACGTGGCACATCTCCGGCTCAAAGAGAGTGACCGGCTCAGGGCGGTGGCGGCGGAGTGGAAACGCCTGGGAGCGCAGGTGGAGGAGCTGTCCGACGGCCTGATCATTGAGGGAGGCCGTCCTCTTAAAGGAGCGGCCCTGGATCCGCACAATGACCACCGTATTGCCATGAGCCTGGCGGTGGTGGGGCTCAAGGTGTCCGGCCTCGTCATCACCGACAAGACATGTGTGAACAAATCCTTCCCCACCTTCTGGGACCTCTGGAAATCCCTTGAACCCTAAGGTTTCGCAATGACACGAACATTTTGAGGCTTTATGGGCAGGGAACCGGGATCATCCCGTTCCCCTGCCTTCCCGCGCTAAATTTCTTCGAAACGATTGAGATCTCAGTTTTTGACGAGCCTGTCGGGGTTGAAGACGCGGCCGTTCATGGCGATGCAAACGCCACGCTGAAGATTCTTGTTGAGTTCATAGTATCGATCGACTACTATTTGCGCAATAAAATAGAGCCGGTTTCAAAGCGCCCCTTTGGCGCAATAGAGATAATTTCAAGACATATTGTTTTGAGGAGGAATGGGTATGGATCCAAGAGAATACATCGAACTTGAGGAACTGTACGGGGCACATAACTACAAACCGCTGGACGTGGTATTAAACCGCGGGCAGGGGATCTGGGTCTGGGACGTGCAGGGGAACAAATACATGGATTGTCTTTCCGCTTACTCCGCCGTGAACCAGGGCCACTGCCACCCGAAAATCATGGCTGCCATGACGGAACAGGCCAAACAACTGACCCTCACGTCCCGTGCCTTCAGGAACGATCAGCTTGGGCTCTTTTACAAGGAATTGTGCGATATCACCCATTCCCACAAGGTCCTTCCCATGAATAGTGGGGCGGAATCAGTGGAAACCGTGATAAAAGCCGTGCGCAAATGGGGCTATAAGGTGAAGGGGGTCCCGGAGGAAAAAGCAGAAATCATTGTCTGCCAAAACAACTTTCACGGTCGTACCATTACCATAGTGGGTTTCAGTACCGACCCGACCGCGCGCGAGGGCTTCGGGCCGTTCACCCCGGGGTTCAAGGTGATTCCCTTTGGTGACGCAAAGGCCTTTGAAGAGGCCATAACGCCCAATACCGTGGGATTCCTGGTGGAACCCATCCAGGGAGAAGGCGGGGTGATCATCCCTCCTGATGGCTATTTACGGACGGTCAGAGAACTCTGCCGGCGGAACAAGGTGGTATTGATTCTCGATGAGATCCAGACGGGGCTGGGCAGGACCGGGAAACTTCTCGCGGAAGAGCATGAGGGGATTGAAGCAGACCTGACCCTCATCGGAAAGGCCCTTTCAGGCGGGTTTTATCCTGTATCGGCGGTACTGTCCAACAGCGAGGTGCTGGGCGTTCTGCGGCCGGGAGAGCACGGCAGCACGTTCGGGGGAAATCCCCTGGCCTGTGCCGTGGCAAGAACGGCGCTCAAGGTCTTGATTGAGGAAAACATGATCGAGAATGCGGCCCTGATGGGAGAGTATTTTCTGCATGAATTAAAAAGAATCAACAATCCAAAGATCAAGGAAGTGCGGGGAAAAGGCCTTCTCATCGGGCTGGAACTTTTTCCGGATGCCGGGGGAGCTCGCAGGTATTGTGAGAAACTCATGACAAAGGGACTTCTTTGTAAGGAAACCCATGAACATATCATCCGCTTTGCACCACCGCTTGTGATTACGAAACAAGACATTGATTGGGCCCTTGAAAGGATAGCACCGGTGCTGTCTGAATAATGGATCTGCTCAGGGAGACAGGCTCTAGGCATTCGGGGCGGTGACATGATTTTGTCTTGAAAACTCTTTCAGGTTCAACTATAGTCATTTAAGATATGATGTTGACTCCTTGTTGTATTTCATTCTTTTTTCTTTTCTCATGTCCTAATCGGTGCCGGATGAATAAGCTTTGAAGAAAACCAGGGGAGGTGACGGCGTTTTCTGGACCGTGGAGCCAGGAAAGGCCTTGTTCCCCTGCTTTTTGGGTTATCCGGAGGATCTTTTGTTGGAGGGAATACGCTGATAGAGAAGAACGACTGCAAAGGAGGTGATGAAGGAGACGATGAAGTGGGTGGGCCGGAATATGGCCTGAACATGCCAACAATATCTTAATAAAGGAGGTTCGTGAACAGTGAAAAAGACACTTTTTTTGCTTCTTACCCTGGTACTGGCAGTGACCTTTTCCGTGGGAACTGCGATGGCATTGACAACAGAAGACATAGCCAAGGCGTCTGCCCTCGAGGAGATCGTTAAGAGGGGGCAGCTCCTGGTAGGAATGGAAGCCGGCTATCAGCCCTTTGAAATGCAGGACAAGAAAGGAAACATCGTCGGGTTTGACGTGGACATGGCCTATGAAATGGGAAAAGCCATTTTCGGAAAGGGCGGAGAAAAGAAGGTCAAGCTGGTCAATACGGCCTGGGAAGGGATTATCCCCTCCCTGATGACCCACAAGTTTGACATCATCATGTCCGGGATGACCGCGCTCCAGAGCAGGAATCTGAAAGTCAATTTCTGCGATCCCTACTACTACATCGGCCAGTGCCTGCTGGTGAACAAGAAGAATAAGGGAAAGATAAAGAGCTACAAGGACCTGAACAAGAAAGGCATTATTGTCACGAGCAAGCTGGGTGTTACCGGCCAGTTCACGGCGGAGAACCTGATGCCCAAGGCAACGCTTCGGCTTTTCAAGGGGGAGAATGACGGCGCGCTTCAGGTGGCAAACGGAGTTGCGGATGCCTTCATCTACGATGAACCCCAGGTCCGCGTATTCGCGGCCAAGTACAAAAAGACCTGCTTTGGAATTTTCGAGCCTCTCACCTATGAACCCCTGGCATGGGCCATCCGCAAGGGTGATCCGGATTTCCTGAATTTTCTCAACAATTTTTTGCGCCAGGTCCGTGGGGATGGCCGTTGGGAGAAACTGAAACAAAAATGGTTTGTGGATTACGTGGAAAAGGTGGCAAAGGAACAATAAGAGAAAACAGAAGGGGGGCTGAAATCAGCTCCCCTTTTTCGTAATCCAAGGAGGCTGAATTTGTTCTTCAACAAGAGATCCATCATCACGCTGGCCGTGCTCGGTCTCTTTCTGGCGGCCGCCTACTACTTTTTTGTGAGTAAGGGTATTACGTACATCTGGCACTGGGAAAAGGTCCCGGAGATGCTGTTCTATCACGGGATGAAATCGGCGGATGAAACAACGCCGCACCTGCATCTCGGGGTCCTGATGATCGGCTTCATGCTGACGGTCAAGATTTCCATCGTCGCCATTATCTTTGCCATTATTCTCGGGACGGTCGTGGGCATCGCCAGGCTTTCAAGCGAACCGGTCACCAAGGCCATCTCCATCACCTTTGTCGAGCTGATTCGTAATACCCCGCTTCTCGTGCAGATCTACATTATCTACTTCTTTGCCGGGTCCATGCTGCGGCTTTCGGCATTTGCTGCCGGGACCGCGGCCCTGGCTATTTTCGAAGGGGCATATGTCGGAGAAATCGTCCGGGCGGGAATCCAGTCCATCCACAAGGGCCAGATGGAGGCGGCGCGGTCCCTGGGCATGTCCTATGGAAAGGCCATGCGCTATATCATCCTTCCGCAGGCATTTAAGCGCATTATTCCGCCCCTGGCCGGTCAGTTCATCTCCTTGATAAAGGATTCGTCCCTGGTTTCCGTTATTGCCCTGGCAGATCTCATGTTCCAGGGACAGCAGGCGGTCGCAAGGACCTATTACGCCTTTGAGATCTACTTTACCGTGGCCGCTCTCTACCTGGTTATGACGTTCGCCCTTTCCATGGCCACCCAATACGTTGAAAGGAGGCTTGCCGTCAGTGATTAGGGTAAATCATCTTTATAAGACCTTCAGGACCCCCAATCGGAAAGAGGTAAAGGCCCTGGTGGATTTTTCGACCCACATTCAGAAGGGTGAGGTGGTGGTCATCATCGGCCCCAGCGGGTCAGGGAAGAGCACGTTTTTGAGATGTCTCAACCGCCTTGAGGAAGTGGACAGCGGGGAGATCATTATCGACGGCCAGAATATCCTGGAAAAAAAGGCGGACATCAACAAGGTCAGGGAAGAACTCGGAATGGTATTTCAGCATTTCAACCTCTTTCCCCACAAGACCGTCCTTGAGAACGTCACCCTTGCACAACTGATCGTCCGCAAGAGAAGCAAGGAAAAGGCCATGAAGATTGCGCGGGACCTGCTGGAGAAGGTTGGAATCGCTGAGAAGGAAAATGTGTACCCCGCGCAGCTCTCAGGAGGACAGCAGCAGCGGGTAGCGATCGCCCGCGCCCTGGCCATGCAGCCAAAGATCATGATGTTCGACGAGGCTACGTCGGCCCTGGACCCCGAGATGATCGGCGAGGTCCTGGACGTCATGAAGACCCTCGCCCGGGAAGGCATGACCATGCTCGCGGTCACCCATGAGATGGGATTTGCCCGGGAAGTGTCGGACAGGGTGATTTTCATGGACGGCGGCCAGATCGTGGAAGAGGGGACCGCCGACCATTTCTTCGAGAATCCTATCCATAACAGGACAAAGCTGTTCCTGAGCCAGATCCTTTAATAGCGCAGGTTCACGGTTTTTATTTTTCGGTTCTTCGGGGCTTCATTTTTTCTGCCAGACGGTGCAGATCCTCCAACATCAGGTAACCGCAAGGGATCAGGAGCAGCGTGATGCCCGTGGCAAAGAGGATACCGAAGCCCAGGCTGATGGCCATGGGGATGAGGAACCGGGCCTGCAGGCTTTTCTCCAGCAGCATGGGCGTCAGTCCCGCGAACGTCGTGAGAGAGGTGAGGATAATGGCCCTGAAACGGAGGCCTCCTGCGTTCACTATGGCCTGATGAGGAGTTGCTCCCTCCTTTCGCAAGCGATTGGTGGCGTCGATGAGCACGAGGGAATCATTGACCACCACCCCGGCCAATCCCACCATGCCGAACAGGCTGATGAAGCTCAGGTTGAAGCCCATCAAGAGATGCCCTGCTACCGCTCCTACCAGACCGAAAGGGATGGCAAGCATGACAATAAAGGGCTGGGTGAAGGACTTGAAAGGGATGGCCAGCAGGGTATAGATGCAGAAAAGGGCGATGATAAAACCATCAAGAACGTCGGTCATGGATTCCTTTTGATTCTTCCCCGCTCCTTCCATGGTGTACCGGAGCCCCGGGTATTCCTGCTTCAATCGTGGCAGAAAATTGCGCTCGAGATCCATCCTGATCTCATTGGCGTTTGCCACTTTTTCATCAACATCCGCCGTGACCTTGATGACTCTGCGGCGCTGGGCCCGCTGGATGGAGGCATATCCCCTGGCCATCCGGACCTGCGCCACTTCCCCAAACGGTATCTCGGACCCGTCAGGGGCGTGAATGCGCATATCTTCAACAGAACCGATCGCTCTCCTCTCTGATTCGGGATAGCGCACCAGAACCTTGACCTCATCCCTGTCCCGCTGAAGACGCAAGGCCTCGGCCCCATACAGGGCGTTTCTGACTTGGCGGGCAAGGTCATTGAGCGTGACGCCCAGGCTTCGCGCCGCGGGTTTCAGCTTGATCTGCATTTCTGTTTTCCCGGGGACATAGCTGTCATTGATATCAAAAACGCCCGGGTACTGTTTCAGTTCAGCCTTCAGGTCGTTCGCGGCCGCGATGAGTTGGGAATGGTTATCCAGTGAAAGATGGACTTCAACCGGGGTGCCCGCGCTGAACAATTCACTTTGAAAACTGATTGATTCGGCATCAGGGATGGTTCCAACTTTTTTCCTCCACACGTTGGCGAGCCTGGTCGCGCTTACATCCCTTTTTTCTCCTTCCAGGAGCTGCACGAAGACCTGGGCCAGGTGCCCTCCAACTTCTGCCTTTCCGCCGCCGGGACCGTGGCCTGATATCTGCATCCCCACCAGGGAAACGCTGTATTCAAAAAGAGACGGCGCTCCTTTTGGCCGATCTTTTTCCAGGTTTTGCAGGGATTCCTTGGCAGCCTGCTCAATTCGGGAGACCATTTGCACGGTGCGCCCCACAGGTGTTCCCACCGGCATGGTGAGGGAGCAGGTGAGAACGTCGCTCTCCACCCGGGGGAAAAAGGTAAACTTGAGCCATCCGCCCCGCCACACTCCGGCGGTCAGGAGAAGCATCGCAATCCCCAGGGCCACGGTGGCATACCTCCATCGCAGGCAGAAGTCGAGGAGTCTTTTGTACGGGCCGTTGACCAGGCGCCTGAGCCACCGGGACATGCGTTTTTCCCCGTTTTGTCCGCCTTTGCTCCGTGAAAGATGGCACGGAAGAATGAGGAGAGATTCGGTAAGCGAGGCCAGCAAAACGAGGATCACCACAATGGGGAGATTCCGCATGATTTTTCCCATGGTCCCGGTGCCCAGGAGCAGGGGCCAGAAGGCAACCACCGTGGTGAGCACGGAAAAGATCACGGGCCTGCCCACTTCCACGGCCCCTTCCACTGCCGCGCGCAGAGACCCGGCACCCGTCTCCCGCTTGCGGAAGATGTTCTCGCCGATAACAATGGCATCATCCACCACGATTCCCAGGACCATGATAAAGGCAAAGAGAGAGACCATGTTGATGGAGATATCGAAATAGGGCAGGGCCCACAGGGCGGCCAGAAAGGAGATCGGAATCCCCAGGGTGACCCAAAAGGCGAGGCGGACGTCCATAAAAATACCCAGGAGGATAGCGACGAGGAGGAGTCCCCAGGCCATATTCTTGAGCAGGAGGCGGATTCTGCTCTTCAGGATTTTCGACATGTCCTGGTAAAAGGCGATATCCACACCCGCCGGGAGGCCGGGCCGGATTGTCTTGATGTATTCTTTTACAGCAGATGCCACTGCGAGGGCGTTCTGATTCCCCACCCTGAAGACCTGGATCACCGCGGCAGGTTTTCCCTGGAACCGGGTGAAAAGGTCAACGTCCTCGTACCCGTCCCGTAAGGTGGCGATATCACCCAGGGTGACCTTGCTCCCGTCGCGGCTGGTAATGATTGCGATGTCCCGGTATTCGTTTGCATGATAGCGCCGGCCCTTGGTGCGGACAAGAATTTCCCCTCCGGCTGATTTGATGTTTCCCGCGGGAAGATCCATGCTGGCTTTCCGGACAAGCTCTGCAACCATTCCCAGGGTGAGGTTGTAGCGGCGAAGGGTTTTTTCCGGGATCTCGATATGTATTTCACCGGTGCGGGCCCCAAAGAGTTCGGCATAGGTGATATCAGGGAGGTTGGTGATGTCGTCTTTGATCTTTTCTGACAATCGCTTTATGGTCTGTTCAGGAACATCGCCGTACACGGCAACACTGATCACTTCGGTTGTCCTGGTTATCTCCCTGATGACCGGTTTTTCCGCCTCTTCGGGAAAGGTGGTAATCCTGTCCACCTCGGATTTCACCTCGTCCAGGAGTTTCTTGAGGTCCCAGCCCTCTATCACTTCAATGGTTGTGGTTGCAAAACCTTCCCTGGCAATCGAATCTATTCGCTTGATCCCGGTAAGACCCGCGATTTTTTCTTCGATCCTCCTGACAATGGCTTCTTCCACCTCCTCGGGAGAGGCCCCCGGGTATTCCACGGTGACGGAGATTTTATCAGGCGCGGTCTCGGGGAAGACCTCGATTTTCATGGTAAAGGCGGTTACCGTTCCGGCCAGCAGGAAAAACATCATGAGCAGGTTGGCGGCCACATGGTTGATTGTAAACCAGTTCACAATACTTTTCATGACAGATCATGCTCCTCCGCGTCCATCGTGCGAACCGTCATGCCGTCGGTAACGGCTTCCATGGGGCTGATGACAATCCGATCTCCGGTCTTCAGTCCATTGCGTATCAATGCCCTGGTACCCTGAAACCGGGCCACCGTGACTTTTTGAAAGTGCAGATGACCGTCCCTGTCCACCATCCAAACGATGTTGCCCTGGTGGAGCGACGATCTGGGAATGAGGACGGATTCGGGGAGAACGGTTCCCTGGATGTGGACGGTTACGAAGAGCCCGACACTCAAGGGAGGTTTTTTCGCGTAAGGCCTTTGCACCCTGATCACTACAGGAAGCATGCGGGTTTTCGGATCTATCTGTGCTTCCGTACGTACCACCCGGCCTTCAAAAAAAAGAGTGCGGCCGGCCATTTGTGCAACGACTTTTGCCGCTCCACCGGGTCCTCGACCCGGGCTGAATCCCGGGATATGGAACCAGAACGTATCCCGGTCCTCAAGCGGGACAACAACCTCGGCTGCTTCTATGGAGTAAAGAGTGGCAAGGACCTGCCCCGGAGATACAAACTGGTCTAAGCCGACATTTTCCTGGCTGACCCGCCCGTCAAAAGGGGCCTTGAGTATTGTTCGTTCGAGGTTCAATCGGGCTTTTTTCAGGTCGGCCCTGTAAGCTTCCAGCATGGCGCGGGCTGCGGCGAGTTGCGGTT
>JAFDGR010000316.1 GCA_019309145.1 Deltaproteobacteria bacterium
TTGTACACATCGGGCTGTCCCTCCTCCTGGAGGAGCTGGTCCTTGTGATAGAGGATATTGTCCCGCAGGAAATTGAGGCATGCTCCCGCTGTTTCCTGCTCGTTGGCGATAAAATACTTGTCCGGGATGGCAGAGGGCAGGGTGGCCATATTGTGAAAAATGTCTGTCTTCTTGTACGGCACATGGCAGGTGAGCCACGAGGAAGTCCCGATATACAGATGCCCCTCAAAATCCCTGACCGCGCCCGAACCCAGGGCCGCGGCCTGTACGTCGGGGGTCCCCATAACCACCTGGACATCTTCCCGCAACCCCAGTTCCTGTGCGAGCTCTTTCTTGATGGGGCCGAGAATATCCACGGCCCTCCTGAGTTCCGGGAACTTTTCCCGCTCAACAGTGGCCAGCCTGAGTAGGGATTCGTTGTAATCCACCCGGGAAAGGTCCCGGTTGTCCGTCAGCCAGTGGAGTGCGATGGAGTCAAAAGAGGCGGCGAATTTTCCGGTGAGCTTCAGGTTGATGTAGTCCTTTGGTTCCAGGAACTGGTACGTTCGCGCGTAGAGGTCGGGATGTTCATTTTTGAGGAACAGGATGTGCGCGATGGGATCCTTCCCGGAGTGGCTCGGAATGCCCGCAGTCAACCGCAGCCATTTCAGGAGCTTGAACACATCATATCCCTGGATGCTGACGGGACCGCCCGCGATTTCTTTTATGTACTTGCTTCCCCGGGAATCCAGCCAGATGATGGCGTTGGAAACGGGGACCCCGTCCTGGTCCACCGGCACTGTTCCGGACCATTGAGTCGAACAGCAGACCGCCACGATATCCTCGTTCGGGACCAGGCCCTTTGCAAGAACCCGGCGCATGGTCCTGACAATCGTTTCCCACCATTCATCAGGACGCTGTTCCGCTCCCCCGTCCGGAAGCAGGATAACCTCATTTTTCTCAAATTCATGATCCACCACCTCGCCGGTGGTGGTCACCAGGGCCGACTTGGGGCCCGAAGTGCCCAGGTCTATCGCCAGGATATACTTGTCTTCGCCCTCTGCCATAGGGTTTCTTGCCTCCCCTCACGTGATACGTTACTGCTTTATCATTTCCGATTCCTTGAGCCTCGTGGATATGAAGAGGTTGAGGAACGAAAGCACAATAAAGATAATCATGAAGGTGGTCATATCGCCGGTCTTCGTGTTTTTGAGCGCGTCCATCCCAAAGATAAAAATGATTCCAGATACCTGTCCCGCGAGGACAATCAGCCCTTGCGATGTGGATTCAGGGACAGGGGCACTTATCTCCGCGCTGTACTGATAGCCGATGGGACCGGCGCTCATCAAGAAGAGGCCGAATACCGCCGCTGAAAGGGCAAGAATGGAAAAATTCTGGGCAAAGGCGATGCCCGCCAGTCCCGGGATGCTGCCGGCCATGGCCAGGATGAGGAAGCTCTTGCGTTTTCTCAGGCGGTCGGAGAAAACCGGGAAAACAATGGCCCCAACGATCCCCGCAAACATCATGATGGCGCCCACCATGCCTGCCTGTTCCGCAGTAAAGCCCCTGGGATGCACGATCTGCTCAATCCACGTGGTGACCGCGTTGAACATCCCCAGGCCGATAAAAAACAGGAGCAGCATGAAAAGCATATCCCGGTTCCTGAAGAGATCTCGTATGCCCTCGAAAAAACGGAAATGCTCTCCGGCCCCTTCCCGGGTTGGTGGTGTGGGAGGTTTTTCTTTCATGAACACACAAAAGAGAAGAGCAAGGGCACCCGAAACAATGCCGTATGAAAGGAGCATGCCCGTTATGCCGTGAGCGCTGGTGAGCAAAGGAGTCAAAGCCATGGCGATGATAATCCCCACGAACTGCGCAAGCACGGGAATCCCCGCGGCCGTGGCACGTTCCTGGACCGGGAACCAGGATGCTCCCACTGCCGTAATGGCGTTCATGACAAAAGGTTGCCCGAGCGCCAGGCCGAACTGGCTTATCATGACGACCGTATAATTGGAGGCATAAAATCCCCTCAGGAGGCCAAAAACACCTGTCAGCGCGGCACCGATGCCGATGCCCATCCTGATACCCAGGGAATCGAGGAGATAGGAGGCGGGGAGGCACATGACGATATAAACGATCATGAACGACATGGACAGGAGGCCGATCTTGAGCTCGGAAACCCCGTAAAAAAGTGCCGCCTGTCCGGTTATGGGGGCAAAGGCAATCCAGTTGAGCTGTACCACCGCGTTCAGCAGGGCAAACACGGCAATGACGACCCACCTGTACGCGTACACGGAAATCTCTTCATTCCTCACGGCATCAGCCCTATCCTCGGCCATTGGTCGCCTCCCGTTCTTTATTTTTTCAGATAAAGCTATCCCCTGACAGACGCCCTCCTGATAATCACCGGATCAACGGGGACGTTTTCGTAATACCCTTTGGTCGTGGTTTTCACCGCCTCTATCCTGTCGATGACGTCCGTGCCTCTGACCACCTTCCCGAAAACCGCATACCCGAAACCCTCAGGGCTCTCATCCCGGTGGTCCAGAAAATCGTTATCCTCCACATTGATGAAAAATTGGGCCGTGGCAGAATCAACCACATTCGTCCGTGCCATGGCTATGGTGTACTTCTCGTTCTTCAGCCCGTTTCCGGCCTCATTCCTGATGGGTTCTCTCGTCTGTTTCTGGTTCATGTGCTCATCAAAGCCACCGCCCTGGATCATAAAGCCGTCAATGACCCGGTGAAAAATCAACCCATCAAAGAACGCCTCGTTCACATAGGCAAGAAAATTCTCAACAGTTACCGGAGCCTTCTCAGGATAAAGTTCAACCTCGAAGTCGCCTGCCGATGTTTCAAAGAACACGATTTCGCCTCCAGCGGTTCCCGTCTTTTCCACTTCATCTGTTCTGTCCATTTTTCCCCCTTTTCTGCTTCCCGCTCCGCCCGCCCCATCAGGGGGGAGGAAAAAGCGGTGCTGTTGCGGTGAGAAGTATAGTGTGGGATAGGTTCTCGTGTCAAGGCAGGCCTTTTCATCCTCAGGGTGTTTTTGTTCTGTGCCATCTAGAAAATAAGATCAAGTACTTAAATAAAATCCTGAACAACCGCTTCCGGATGGAGTATATAGGCAGCCGTATGATACTTCATCCCGGA
>JAFDGR010000317.1 GCA_019309145.1 Deltaproteobacteria bacterium
GAGCCAGAGTTGTGGGTGGTGAGGTGGATGAGGATCTTTTTAACAGGGGGCTGTGTTTGCCCCAGTGAAATAAGAGGGAATCAAGAGAAATAGACTGGACACCACTTTGATTGAAGCATGCTAATGACCTATTGAATCGGAAATGAAGAGATTTCACGGGGCAGGCCTTCGGGTACGGCAATGACGGATTCCGATCTGGATCGGGTGATCGATACCATCCTGAAATGTCGTAAGGGGTAAAGGGTAGGAAGCCCATAAAGCATTGACCTTGGTTTTACCGATCGAACCTTACCCATTTCATCTCAAAGCAGTTTTGGGTAAATTTACGCATCCTAACCTGACTTTTACCCATTTCGGCCCAAGGCTGTTTTGGGTAATTTATGGGTAACGAACAACAGGAACTTAGCCCAATGCTGAGGATGAGAACTCGAAAAACGGATTGAGGCTGTATTGGTGTTTGCGCCTTTGCAGTAAATATTGTTTGGAGGTGGTCAATATGCAAACTGGCAATATCAAAGAGGAAGCTCAGACTTTATTGAAAGATTTACCTGAAAATTGTACATGGGACGATTTGATGTACAAGATATATGTTCGTCAGGTTATTGAAGCTGGTTTAGATGATAGTTACGCAGGTCGAACAATTGATGTGAAGGAGGTTCGCTCCAAATTTGGACTGTCAAAATGAGGGTACACTGGACAGAAAACGCGGTAAAGCATCTTTTGAGTATTTACGAATATATTGCTCAGAATTCACCCTTTTATGCTGGAAGAACGGTAGACAAATTAACCAAACGGACTGAACAAATTGCCGACTTTCCAATGTCCGGCCGTAAGGCACCTGAGTATCCCGCTGATGATGTGCGTGAATTGATAGAGAAACCATACCGAATTATTTACCGAATAAAACCAGACCAAATAGATGTTTTGGCAGTAGTTCATGGTGCGCAGCTTCTGAATATTGAAAATAGCATTATCAATATTGTGAAGGAGCTTAAGGAATAGCCGTGGAGCGCTTGGTGTTTTTGCTTTACGTCCTCTAAGCGGAAAGGCTTCATGCATTAGTTTTTATCCGGCAAAGGTGCTGGGTTGTCTGGGGGATGGTGGGGCAGTATTGACCAACGACGAGGAAATCTATAGGAAAATTCTTTTATTACGGGACCACGGTCGGGATGAATCCGGTGAGATCGTGATATGGGGATTCAACAGCAGGCTTGACAATATTCAGGCAGCACTTTTCGATTACCAATTGGAATACTATCCAAAAGTGGTGGAGCGAAGACGCGCGATAGGGAGGCTCTATAAGACATGTTTGAAAGATTTGGAACAATTGGTGCTGCCCCCAGGGCCAGACAATGATCCAGACCATTTTGATGTTTATCAGAACTATGAAATTGAAAAGGCGTGTCTGAAACACACAGTGCGGAATATTGGAAACAATGTATTTTACCTGGTATGTTTCCTTACCGGGGAAGAAAGGTCTGAGGGTCGGGTTTCAGCAGAAAGTGGGGGGAAGTGAGCAGAAAACAGTGAACGGTAAGCAGTGAACAGTGAAGAGTGAACAGAACGATAGGTTTGGAGTGTCCATAAGACAATGAGTCTCGAGCAGGTGAAAGACACATAATACTTAAAACGTAAAACTTAACACTTTCATCTATATCATGATCTTAACACATCTGGGCGCGGAAAAAACCGTTACTGGATCGTGTCATTTGCTTCAGGTCAAGGGGCTCAACATTCTGGTTGACTGCGGCCTCGCCCAGGGTGCAGACCATTGCCTTCCCATTGAGGAATGGCCCCTGCCCTGCCCTGAAATTGATTTTCTTTTCCTCACCCATGCCCACATAGATCACATCGGCCGGGTCCCGGAACTCATCCGGAATGGATTTCGTGGGGAAATCATAACCACCCACGCCACCAAGGCCCTGCTCTCCCCGATGCTCCAGAATGCCTTGAGCTTTCAGGACATGGACAAGGGCGAAAGAAGCAAAATTCTTGGGTCTATTGATGAGCTTTCATGGGGTTTTGAATATCAGCAAAAGTTTGATCTGAAAAACGGCGTGCGATTTTCCCTGGGGCGTGCAGGTCATATTCTCGGTTCCTGTTTCATCCGTTTTGAATTGGATTCACCTTCTTATTCCGTGGTTTTTTCGGGAGATCTGGGTGCCCGGAACACGCCGCTGGTACCGGATCCTGACATCCCTGATCCTTGTGATTTTCTGGTTCTGGAATCTACTTACGGTAACCGCCGCCACGAAGATCGCAAAGACCGCATCCGAAAGCTGGGTGAAGTGCTCACCCATGCCCTGGCTGATGGCGGCAAGGTGTTCATACCGGCGTTTTCCTTGGGGAGAGTGCAGGAACTTTTGTTCGAAATGGACCGGCTGTTTTCCGATCCGAAATGGCAGGAGGTTTTTCCGGATCTGCAGGGAAAATCAACGGTTCCGGTTTTTCTGGATTCCCCCCTCGGGCTTCGCATCACGGAGATCATGTCCAGCCTTTCCCCTTATTGGGACAAAGAGGCGCAAAGGATTCTTCGGAAAGGAGATCATCCCCTTGATTTTGATCATCTTTACGCGGTACGAAGCCACCATGAGCATATGAAGCTTTTGGAAATGGACGGTCCAACGGTTATCATTGCAGGAAGCGGAATGTGTTCCGGCGGCAGGATCGTTGACCACCTCAAAGCCGGTCTCAAGGATCCCCGAAATGATGTTCTTTTTGTAGGATATCAGGCCGAAGGAACCCCTGGAAGGGATATCATTCGGTACGCTGAAAATCCGAACCGATTTGTGCAGATAGACGGCGAAAGTGTTCCCATAAAAGCAGGTGTGCACGTTCTGTCAGGTTACTCAGCCCATGCAGATCAGGACGGTCTGGTCGAGTGGGTTCAGTCAATGCCAAAGAAACCCGAGCAAATCAAGCTGGTTCACGGCGAGCCGGCAGCTCAAAAGGGTTTGAATGAATGTCTGTAAGCGGTGAGCAGAGGGTGGGAAAAGCAGAAGAGCAGATATCAGAAGACAGAGGACAGAAGACGGTAAGTCAGAAGACAGAGATCAGAGGGCAGAGGGCGGAAGTCAGAGGTCAGAAGTCAGAGTTCGGAAGTCGGAGGTTGCTAAGCGCGTCCTTTTTCCCTTGGGCTTTTCTGTTGTTTATGGATCAAATATAAAAAAGCCAAGCCAAACACGATCATTAATAACCCACCTAAGATGACAGAATACATTTAAACCTCCTTTTCAATAAATATAGCTAACAGATAAACAATTATGGAAATTAGAAGGCCTAAAATAACTAAAATTGGCCTTGTTTTAAATTGCTGAAATAGAGGAGCAATCACCGAAGTGGCGAAAATTATTTTACCAGTATCAGTTAGGAATCAGTTAGGATATCTGCG
>JAFDGR010000318.1 GCA_019309145.1 Deltaproteobacteria bacterium
TGGAAGTGACGCCCTGTTCCACCTGCCACCCGAAGAGCATGTCCGCGTGGTCCTGTTCCGTTGGCGCCCTTTCGATAGTGTACCTTCTGCCCTGGTATTCACAAGCAGCCGGGATGAAGTCATCGGCAGATTTTATGGCATTCAGGTGGGACTGTTGGGCGATGATGCCGCCATCCATGAGTGATTTGAAATCTACAAAGCGCAGGGTGTCATAATCAGAAAGACGGTCCATCCGTGCTATCCGGATAATGCGCAAATTGGCCCTTGAAGCCAGCCTTTCAACGGTCCCTTCCTCAAAATCAGGGGCCGCCACCACTTCAAGATAGTTTGCAGCGATCATTTCCGCTGTGGGGAGATCCACCGGACGGTTGAAGAGCGCACACCCACCAAATGCAGCGATGCGGTCCGCCATGTTCGCCTTGTCATAGGAATCGGAAAGGGTGGTCCCGTAAGCCACGCCGCAGGGGTTATTATGCTTCACAATAACAGAGGCCGGCCCTGCGGTGAGATATTTCATGATGTTGAGGGCGTTATCCACGTCCGTCAGGTTGATTTTGCCCGGGTGTTTTCCGCTCCGGATCATGTCTTCTTCGGTAATGGCCGAAACCAGGCCCATCCCCGGCTCGATAAAACGGCAATCCCCCAGCACCAGGTTGCCGTTCACCAGCTCATAAAGGGCCGCTTCCTGCCCGGGATTCTCGCCGTACCGGAGCCCTTTTTCGATCATATCGCCGGTCTTTTGATCCTTTATTTTCCACGTCCGCTTTCGATACACCAGGACCTGTTCGCCGAAATGGATGCTCATCTCAGGGGGAAAGTGATCATCCATCACGGTTCGATACGCTTTTTTGAGGTCTTCACTCATGGGGGTTCTCCAGTCTTCGTGTGTGGTTTGTTGTCAATTGTATGTTGTTTGATGCTGCTTTTCAATAATTTCAACAAACAATCGTCAATCGTCGACAGGCTCTTATGTCTTGTGCTTCTCAACGTAGGCGTATGCGCTGTGGTTGTGGATGGACTCGAAATTCTCCGATTCCACCGCGAACCAGGTAATATTTTTATCATTGTTCAGCTTCAGGGCAATATCCCGGACAATATCTTCCACAAACTTTGGATTGTCGTAGGCCTTTTCCGTGACAAATTTCTCGTCTTCTCTCTTGAGCACTGAGAATACGTCCGTTGAAGCCGAGTCCTCCACCAGTTTGATCAGGTCTTCGATCCACACAAACTTGTTGAACCGTACCTGGAGACGCACTTCACCTCGCTGGTTGTGGGCGCCGTAATTGCTGATCTCCTTGGAACAGGGACACAGGGTCGAGATGGGAACACGGATGATAACAAGCAGGTCTTTCCCGTGGTTCAGGGAGCCTTTGAAGGTACACTGATATTCCATGAGCCCTTCGGCCCCGCTGACCGGTGCGATCTTCTTGATGAAATAGGGAAAGGTGATTTCCATGTGGGCGCTCTCGGCGTTGAGCCGCTTTTTCACCTCTTCCAGGATCTCTGAAAAATTCTGCAGCGAAATGCGCCTGCTGTGTTCATTGAGCACTTCCACAAAACGGCTCATGTGAGTGCCTTTGTAATAACGTGGCAGGTTGACGTACATGTTGATCTTGGCAACAGTCTGCTGTTGTCCCATGTCTCTATCCAACACCGTGATGGGGTATCTGATCCCTTTCACACCAACCTGATCAATGTCTATGTTTCTGGTATCCTTATGATTTTGTATGTCTTCCATGACAATGCCTTGTGTGAATAAAAGATAATTTCCCCCTATCGTATTTGTCCGGCAAAGTCAACAGAAACCGTCGAACCTCCTTGAGTTTTCTGAAGGAGATTAATAGGTGGCGGGCTGCCGATCAGAGGGAAAATTCTGCTTGCTTTTGCCCAGGGAAATAGCATAAATTTATATTTCAAGCATGTTCGGGGCGTGGCGCAGTCTGGTAGCGCACCTGCTTTGGGAGCAGGGTGTCGGAGGTTCAAATCCTCTCGCCCCGACCAGTAAAATCAATAAGTTACGCATTGGCCGAAAGACGGGGATTTGCCTTTCTTCTCCGTTCTTCGTCTTCTGAAGATAAATGGTATCTTTCTTGATCTGCTCCCACTTCAGGCTTAGTATCTCGCCACGCCTCATTCCGGTATTAAGAGCGCACACAACAATTCTATAAAGGTAGGGAAGATGCCTACACTCTGTCAAAAGACGTTCGATCTCTTTCCTTTCAAGATACCGTAACCGTCTGTTCTCTTCGTTCAGAATAAGAGTGTCCTCATCTGAAAAGGGACTCTTTTCCATCAATTTCCACTGAACCGCTTTCTTGAACATGTGGCGAAGGCCTACCAAGAAACTATGCTAAGGCTGCCAAATGGTACCGCAAGGCCGCTGAGCAAGGGAATGCAAACGCACAATTCAACCTTTACTCGGCCAGTTTTGAAGGTTTCATCTGGTAGTCGTAAGAAAATAGAGGCCATACACAGGCCGCGATACGCCAAGTATCCCAAATCTTCTCCGAAAAAGCAGGGTGAAATATTCCTTGACCATGAGTAATCAGCCGTTTGATATATTCCGCGTCCATCTTGCTCCTTTCAAAGGACAATACGCAAAGGTCCTTAAAAACTTGACTTTTATTTGCACCTTGGATGATAATTTATTTCAAATCTTCCAATAATCATTCACGATCTGCCCCGCGGCTGAGGCCCAATACACTTTGAATCCACCTCTTCTTGATAGAATTGGAAGAAGTGTAACCCTGCTCCCGACAGTGAGTTGAACTGCCGGGAGCCCCAAGATTCCATCCTAGGAAGACCAAACCCGTCGTGAGATGGGGAGCTGGAAGACCACGTGTCTCAAAACCAAATCACGTGAGGAAAGGAGAAAAATATGGCTGACTATCAAGCAATAGTCATAGGTAGTGGAGCAGGTGGACTCTCAGCTGCCCTCACCCTTGCTCGGAGAGGATTGTCCGTGTTGCTTCTTGAGGCCATGCCCTCTTTTGGCGGATATTTGAATCCCTTTCGCAGAAAATCCTATACATTTGATACGGGTTTACACTACCTCGGTGATCTGGGTAAAGGAGAGCGTTTGTGGAGCTTACTGGATGC
>JAFDGR010000069.1 GCA_019309145.1 Deltaproteobacteria bacterium
CTGTAAGGTTCGAGTTCTTGGGATTGGAAAATATCACAAAAATAAAAATTTTGGGCCACGAGTACCTGATTAAGAGCGATGAAAAGAGCGAGCAGGTACAGGAAGTGGCCAACTTCGTGAATAGTAAATTTGAGGAGATAACTGAAAGTACGGAAGGCCTGTCTGAAAGGAAGACAGCTATTCTTGCGGCCTTCCATATTGCGAACGATTATTTTCAATTGCGGCGGGAGCAACGCGATTTCCTCGCGGAGTACAGGCGTCGAAGCGAAACGCTGATTAACCAAATTGACTCTGTGCTGGGGAGTGTAGTACCCCGGAACGAAAGAGCGCAGGATTCAGGTTAGAACCACGAGCGGGCTCATTGAATAAAGCCGACACATATTAGGAATATGACGTGGTGCCATGTTCTTATCGGGCGGACCTCTATTCGGATGCCAATGCCTTATAAAAACATGAATAACAGTATGTGCAGTGAGCGGAAATGCTTGCAGGCTCACTCCCATACACCATTTTCTGTGCTTCATTCAGGCTAGCCCATCGCTCATCTTTTCCTGAGCAGTCAACCGACAGTCTCACTCCCCGGGAAAATGCCCCCTCTGCGATTGGATGGGGGCGCCGCTTTCCTACCCACAGCATTTGACTTTGGTGTTTTTTTGTCTTTCCTGCTGAGAGCTGATGGACGGGCAAAGCGCGCTGGAGAACTCTCTATTGAAGGAGCATGGTTTTACTATGATCTCTCTTGAAATAATTGGAATTGCCGTTGTTGCACTTGTCCTGGGTATCATGCTGGGATTTTTTATCCGGAAAAAGGTGCTGGAAAGCAAGGTCGATTCCATAGAAAAGTATTCGAGGAAGCTCTTGACGGAGGCGCAGAAGGAGGCCAAGAGCATCAAGAAAGAAGCTGCCCTTCAGGCGAAAGATACGCTCTATCAGATGAAGGTGGAGTTTGAAAAGGAGACAAAGGAGAAGAAGGAACAGCTTCATGCGCAGGAAAAGAGGCTTTTCTCCAAGGAAGAGAACCTTGAAAAGAAAAGCGAACAGCTCGACAAGAGAGAAGGCAGGATTCTTGAAAAAGAACGGTCCGCGGAGAAGATTGAAACGGAGCTGAGGAAAAAGGAACAGGAATACCGCCAGCTGGTTGAAGAACAGCGAAAGAGACTGGAGAGCATTGCAGGGATATCAGCGGAAGAAGCGAAGCAACTCCTCATTGGGGCAATGGAATCGGAAGCAAAACACGACGCTGCAAAGCTGATCAGGAGGATCGAGAACGAGGCCAAGAGCGAAGCGGATCGAAAGGCGCAGAACATCCTGGCTCTGGCGGTGAAGCGATATGCCGGCGATTACGTGACGGAGAGGACTGTCTCAGTGGTAAATCTGCCCAGCGAGGAAATGAAGGGTCGGATTATCGGGAGGGAAGGCAGAAATATCAGGGCTATCGAGGCCGCTACCGGGATTGACCTGATTATTGATGACACCCCTGAAGCGGTGATCTTGTCCGGGTTCAATCCGGTTCGGAGGGAGGTGGCCAAGATATCACTGGAGAGATTGATTGATGACGGCCGGATCCATCCCGCGAGGATTGAAGAGATTGTCTCCAAGGTCACAAAAGAGATAGAGGCGTCCATCAAGGAGGCTGGTGAGCAGGCCACGTTTGACGTAGGAGTCCATGGCATTCACAATGAGCTGGTGAAACTCATTGGGCGGTTGAAATACCGGTCGAGCTATGCGCAAAATGTGCTGCAACATTCCAAGGAGGTCAGTTCCCTCTGCGGGATCATGGCTGCCGAGCTTGGCCTGAATGTGAAACAGGCGAAAAGGGCGGGTCTCTTGCACGATATCGGGAAGGCCGTTGATCACGAGGTAGAGGGTCCTCATGCCATCATAGGAGCGGATCTTGCCAGGAAGTACGGGGAGTCGAATCGTGTTGTCCATGCCATCGCGGCGCACCATGAAGACGTGGAACCGTCGTCGGTCCTGGCGGTCTTGGTGCAGGCCGCCGACACGCTCTCCGGTGCCAGGCCGGGGGCCAGGCAGGAGATGCTTGAATCCTATGTGAAACGATTGGAGGGACTTGAGAATATAGCCATGTCTTTCCGGGGGGTGAACAAGTCGTATGCCATTCAGGCGGGACGCGAGATACGCATCATGGTAGAAGGCAAGGCGATCGATGATGATCACGCGTTTGTCCTCGCGAAAGATATCGCGAAAAAAATCGAAGAAGAGTTAACGTATCCAGGTCAGATCAAGGTAACTGTTATTCGAGAGACAAGGGCGGTAGAATACGCCAAGTGATTATTGCTTCCCATCCGCCAGGAGAGAGTATTCCCATGGGACAAGAAACGAAAACAGTTTATCTTGTGGATGGGACTGCTTATATCCACCGGGCGTATCATGCCGTCAGAAATCTGTCCAACTCCCAGGGCTTTCCCACCAACGCCATATTTGGTTTCTCCAATATGCTTCTGAAACTCCTGGCGGACCGGAAGCCGCACTATCTTGCCGTCGCCTTTGATTCCAAGGGCCCTACCTTCAGGCACAAAATATATGCTGAGTACAAGGCCAACCGCCCCCCAATGCCGGAAGATATGGCACAACAGCTTCCCGTCATCAGGGAGGTGGTTACCAGTCTTAACCTGAAGACCCTCGAGATGCCGGGATACGAGGCGGACGATATTATTGGGACGCTTGCCAGGATTGCCGAGGAGCAGGGTTTCATCGTAGTCATGGTGACTGGTGACAAGGACTTCAGGCAGCTTATCACGCCACGAATATGCATGTGGGATACCATGAAAGACAGGGTAACCGATTATGCTGTCTTCAGGGATACCTATGGTATCGAACCGGTTCAAATGATCGATGTCATGGGCCTCTCGGGTGACACCTCTGATAATATTCCCGGAGTTCCTGGCGTGGGGGAAAAAACCGCGCTCAAGCTTATCAAGGAGTATGGATCTCTGGAAACGGTAATGAGCCATGTGGATGAGATACGGGGGAAAAAGCTGCAGGAAAATCTGAAAAAATTCCGGGAAATGGCCTTTTTAAGCCGCGAGCTTGTCACCATTGAACGGTTTGCCCCTGTTGATGTCCGAGATGTGGAGCATCTCCGCGCAGGCCCCCCCCGCAAAGAGGCATTGGCCAGGATGTTTCATGAACTTGAGTTCAAGGGTCTGTGGGACCAGTTCTCTTCCCGGGAGGAAGAGAAGACCCGCTATAAGCTCTGCCTGTCCAGGGAAGAATTGGGGTCTCTTGTGGGTGAGATCAAGGAAAAAGGGCTGGTGTCGCTGGACACAGAGACCACGAGCAAGAACCCCATGGAAGCCGGGCTCGTGGGGCTTTCCTTTTCCGTGGAAGAAAAAGAGGCCTTCTATGTGCCGGTCGGCCACCGTTATCCCGGCGCCCAGAGACAGATTGATCTCCGAGAGTGCCTCGATATTCTCGGGGAGGTACTGGAAAATGATGCGATCAGGAAGGTGGGGCAGAACATCAAGTATGACGCGGAAGTGCTGAAATTGCACGGGACGGATCTCAGGGGTATCTATTTTGACACCATGATCGCCTCGTACGTGATTAACCCGGGGCTCAGGCAGCATAACCTGGATTACCTGGCCCAGCATTATTTGCATCACAAGATGATCGGATACAGCGATGTGGTGGGCAAGGGCAAAGATGCCCTGAATTTTTCAGAGGTACACCTGGAACAGGCCAGGGATTATTCCTGCGAAGATGCGGATATTACCCTCCGGCTCATGCACCGCCTCGAGGAGCAATTGCGCAAGGACAAGAACGAAGATCTCTTCTATAACCTCGAGATGAAACTGGTTCCTGTCCTCATGGAGATGGAACTCACCGGGATCAAGATAGATAAGGCGTTTTTTAAAACCATGTCCGCCAGCTTTGAGGATCAATTGAAAACCATTGAAAAGGAAATCTATGACGAGGCTGGGATGGAATTCAACATCCATTCCCCGAAGCAGCTTGGCTATGTGCTCTTTGAAAAGCTGCAGTTGCCCGTCCAGGGCAAGACCGCCAAGACAAAATCCTTTTCAACTGATGTGAAGGTCTTGAAAAAACTGGCCGCGCTTCCGCAGAAAACACCAGGTCTCGTGTTGAGATACCGGACACTGTCCAAGCTGAAATCCACCTACCTGGACGCACTGGTCAGGATGGTGGATCCGCGGACCGGTCGGATTCACACCTCTTTCAACCAGACAGTGGCCGCAACAGGGAGATTGAGCAGCAGTAACCCGAACCTGCAGAATATTCCCGTCCGGGGGATCGAGGGAAAAGAGATACGGAAGGGATTTATAGCGGAGGAGGGGTGTGTGCTCCTTTCGGCCGACTACAGCCAGGTTGAATTGAGGATCCTCGCACACTACTCGAAAGACAGGGCGTTTACCGAGGCCTTTGAGCGGGGGGATGATGTGCACGCGCTCACGGCCGCTGATATCCTTGGGGTTGAGCGGGATCGGGTGACCCAGGACATGCGCAGGATCGCAAAGGCCATCAACTTTGGAATCATCTACGGCATGGGGCCACAGAAATTAAGCGAAGAGGTGGGGATTCCTTCCCGGGAAGCAAAAGAATATATAGAGGCATATTATAGGAAGTACCAGGGGGTGGCCCGGTTCAAGGAAGAGATGATCCGGAGGGCACGGGAGAAAGGCTATGTTACCACCCTCCTGAACAGACGCCGGTATCTCCCGGATATCCTCCACCAGAACCGGGTCATCCGAGGTGAGTCGGAACGTATGGCGGTCAACACACCTATTCAGGGCACCGCGGCCGATTTGATCAAGCTCGCCATGATTCGGATAGCGGACCGCCTTCGCGCAAATGGTTTCCGGTCCCGGATGCTGCTCCAGGTGCATGACGAACTGGTGTTCGAAGTTCCGGAAGAGGAACTCGAAGCCCTTATGCCCGTGATTAAGGAAGAAATGGAAGGGGTCTATGCGCTCCGGGTTCCACTGAAAGTGGACATGGGGTACGGGAAAAATTGGGGAGAGGCACATTGAGAAGGGCTTCGGGCATAAGGCGTAGGGCGTAAGGTCTGGTGCGTGGGGGAAGAAAAGGAAGGGGAAGCATTATTCTTGACAGAAAAGAATCGGAAGAGATAATGGGGTTTAGCGTTGCAGAAACGGTGCATGAGATTTGTCAGGGAAGGACATCCGTATAGAGCGCGGAGAGGAGGATCATGGAAATGGCTGAACAACTCTATGTGGGTATTGATTCCGGGTCTGTTAGTCTGAACTGCATCGTCCTCAGTGAAACAAGAAAAATTGTTTACGAATCACCGTACGAGCGCCACATGGGAAAAGTGGAAGAGAGGGTCTCGGATCTGATCCGGTTTCTCTATGAAAAATTCGGGTCTGAGAGGATCAGGTCCGTTTCTTTCACGGGAAACCATGGGAAGAACCTGAGTGAACAGCTTGGGACTTTTTATGAATTCGAGACTATCAGCGAGGTTTTGGGTGCTCTCTTTGTCCAGCCCAACGTGCGGACGATTATCAGCATGGGTGGGCAGGATACGGCCCTCTTCCAGATTGACCAGGCAAGTGATGAATCAGCGGGTGGGGGTGACAACTGGAAACTGTCCTACTTTAACACAAACGGGCCATGCGCGTCCGGCACCGGTTCGTTTATTGACCAGCAGGCACAGCGACTTGCCACCTCGATGTATGCAAAGGAGGTGGATATTTCCCAGGAAAAGATCGATACGATCCTTGGCGACTTTATCGATCTTGGCGCCAGGAGCCGGAAGCCTGCGAATGTTGCCTGCCGGTGCACTGTCTTTACAAAATCAGACATGATTCACCTGCAGAACAAGGGAGAAACCCTCGAGGATATTATTTACGGCCTCCATATTGGGAATGCCAGGAACTACATGAGCACCATCGTTTGCAAACGCGTGCTCGAGGAGCCGATCCTCTTTATCGGGGGGCTGTCATTGAACAGCCTCCAGGTGAAGGCATTCAGGGATTATTTCCCTCGCCTGATTGTCCCTCCCCATAATACTTCCCTTGGCGCCCTCGGGGTAGCAATACAAGCGCTCTCCTTGAAAAGGGAAGACCGTGTTGATTTCAAGAAACTGAAGGCCTTGGGTTCTCAAATGGAGATCACCGCTCCCCGGACTTCACGGCTTGAGCTGAAGAAGACCTCTTTCCCTGAGAGCAATGAGATCAAGCAACGACCCTTGAAAAAAGGGACCAGGGTGTACCTCGGGATCGATATCGGGTCAACAACCACGAAGTATGCCCTGATGAATAACGAGCGGGAGATTATCCACAAGAGTTATGTCCCGACCCAGGGGAAGCCCATAGAAGTGACGCAGCGGTTGTTGAGGACTATCCGTGATGAGGTGGGGAAGAAGATCGAGATTGTGGGTACGGCCACTACCGGTTCAGGAAGAAACGTGGTGGGGGATTTTTTGAATGTAGACCTCATCATCGACGAGATAACGGCCCACGCAAGGGGAGCCGTGGAGATCGCCCCTGACATAGACACTATTTTTGAGATAGGCGGACAGGATTCGAAATACATTTCCATCTCGAATGCGTACCCGCTTGATTTTGATATGAACAAGGTATGTGCTGCGGGAACGGGGAGTTTTCTGCATGAACTGGCAGGAAAATACGGCATTAATATCGTGGGCGAATTTCAGGATATCGCTCTGTCTTCCGAGGCACCCATAAAGCTCGCGGAACGCTGCACTGTTTTCATGGAATCGGACCTCGTCTCGTATCATCAAAAAGGGGTGGCAAGAAACGACCTTATCGCGGGTCTCTGCTATGCCATTGTGCACAACTACCTGAATCGCGTGGTGGGGAAGAGGAGAATCGGTGAAAGAGTCATGTTCCTGGGGGGACCGTCCCTGAACAAAGGAGTCGTTGCCGCCTTTGAAGACGTACTCGGCCGCGGCCTTCTTGTGCCTCCGCACCGCGAGGTCCTGGGCGCGTACGGCGCCGCCATCAGTGTGCAGGAAAAAATGCAGTTTGAGCATGCGGAGAAGAGCTCCTTCAGGGGCCTGGAGAGTGCCATCAATGATCGCATGGAATACAAGGAAAAGATATGCCATGCTGATCCAAATTGCCACAATGAATGCAAGCTGAAGATCTACGATTTTGACGGGCGCCGCAGTGTATGGGGTGGTGAGTGCGGCCGGTATGACGTGGTCAGGACCAAGGGTGCAAGAAAACAAAATTTCTTCCACGTTCGGCAGGATATCTGGCAGACCTATCTGGCCGGCGTCTAGGATGAACTGGGTGGTGACCCCGTGATGGAAGTGGACGGCCGTCCCACGGTCGCCTTGCAACGGGCACTGTATGGGCATCAAACCGCAATTTTCTGGGCCCATTTCTTCGATAAGCTTGGATTACGACTTGTTTTGAGCCCGCCGACAAATGCGTACATCTCCCGGATGGGTATTGAATCAGTGATGGCAGAGACCTGTTACCCGGTCAAGGTGTCGTATGGGCATGTCAGGGAGTTGCTGGGGAAGACGGCATACCTTTTTCTCCCGAGTGTTATCAATATGCAGACACCGGTAGAGACAGAGACGGGTTTTTATTGCCCCATGAGCCAGAGCAATTCGTATATGATACGGGCCGCGTTTGCGGTCGACCGTGACAGGACATTGAGCCCGGTGGTCCATTTCAAGTATGATCCGGAGACCCTGGGCCTGGAGATCTGGGAACAGATAGGGTCGAAATTAAGGAAGAGCAAGGCGGCGGTCAGAAAGGCCGTTTATCACGCATTGGAAATACAGGATCAATTCACCAAGGATCTTGTCAGGAAAGGGTCGGAGATCCTGCAGGGCGTGCAGGCCTTTGAACCTGTCCTGCTGGTGACCGGCCGGCCTTACAACCTTTATGACGAGCGGCTAAACCTCCGGTTGGGACAGAACCTGGCAAAGCTCGGCCTGGTGGCGCTCCCGATGGATTTCATTGATTCGTCCACGGTTGATCTTTCGGATTTTCCATCCATGTACTGGGGCCTGGGGGCGCAGATTCTTCGCACGGCAAAATATGCGGTGGCACATGAGAATTATTTTGGCTTGCACCTTACCAATTTTGGCTGTGGAGCGGACTCTTTTATAGAGCATTTTTACAAGCATATCATGGGGGATGATCCCTATTTGATCCTGGAACTGGATGAGCACAGTGCGGTTGCCGGGGTCATGACCCGGCTCGAGGCATATAAGAATGTAATTGAAAACACCATGCAAAAATTGCGGCGGGACGTGGAGAGAAAGGTCGGATTGGCGAATTGAGGTTTTCACGATGGGAAGGGCCATGGAATCCAAGAAAGTAGTGAGTTTCAAATCGCTCAATAAGACGGTGGGACGGTTCAGCCTCAGGGAAAGGACCTTCTTGATTCCGCAGATGAACAGGATAGGAGGGCACCTGTTGGCGGCGACGTTCCGGGGGTTCGGTATCCAGGCAATGGTTCTGGACACTTATAAAGGGCTTGATCTTGGCAAGGAATACACTTCAGGGAAAGAGTGTTATCCCTGCCAGATTACGATGGGAGATATCCTTTATTTTATGAAACAGGAGAAGGAGCGGTTGGGCGAGGCGTTTGACCCTGATCACTACATCTACTTCATGCCCGAATCCAGCGGTCCGTGCCGGTTTGGCATGTACAATAAATACCAGAGAATTATCCTGGATTCATTGCCCGGTCTGAATCGGTTGAAGATCGGCGCGCTCACCACTGATGACGGCTATTCCCTCTCGGGACTTATTGACAGTCAGCGGGTCAGCGATCTTCGGCGGGCCGCCTATTTTTCCGTGGTGGTTGCCGACATCCTGGACCGGCTGCTCTGGAGGATACGGCCCTATGAAAAGGAGCCGGGCAGGACCGATGCATTTATTGAGGAGTCGATGCACCGGATGGAGGATATTTTTGAAAAATACGGTCCGGGCAAGAAATTCGATCGAATCCTGGACGAGATGGAAGATATTATCAAAGAAGGAAAGGAACTTGTCGATCCGGATATTCCAAAAAAACCGCTCATCGGCATGGTGGGGGAGATATATCTGCGGTCCCACGTGTATGCAAACCAGGATATCATCAGGGTGCTGGAACGATATGGGGGAGAAGTGGTTAACGCGTCAATTGCGGAGTGGATGAACTATACCTCCTATGACCGGCTGCGTGACGCCAGGATAGCCTTCCGGCTGAGCATGAAACAACTCCGGTTTGGCCCCATGAAAAAGCACCTGAAGAAGATATTCGGGTATGGGAGCGAGCTCTATTACCAGGAGTTCAGACAGAAAAAGGTCTATGACCGGCTTGCGGCACAGGTTGGCATTGTCCGGGATCACAAGGTAGGTCATCTGGAAAAGGTGCTCAGGGAGGATGACCTTTTTTCATTTGATGCGGGCACCGAGGCCTGCCTGAGTATCCCGGGGATCGTGGAATACGCCCGGGAGGGATTCAATGGTGTGGTCAATGTCTATCCGTTCACCTGCATGCCGAGCACCATCACGTCATCCATCATTAAACCCATGATGAATCAATTAGGTATCCCGTACCTAGACACTCCGTATGATGCCGGTATCCAGCCGGGGAGGGAAGCGGCCATCAGGACCTTCATGTACCAGGCATACCAACATTTCAACCAACACGGAAGGAAAGCAGCGTAAAAATCATGACCACGAAAATGCTTATTAATGCACTGGAATCGGAAGAATACCGGGTCGCTATTGTCAAAGATGGAAAACTTGACGGTTTTTTTATTGAGACATCCACGGCTGAACAGAAAATCGGAAATATTTATAAGGGAGTGGTGGCTCGGGTTGAGTCCAGCCTGCAGGCCTGTTTTGTCAATATCGGCACGGACAAGAACGGCTTTCTCCAGGCGAGCGAGATTCATCCGGAATATTACTTGACTCCCGTGGATACCTCCAAGGATCAGGGAGTTCCGCCCGTCAAGAAGATCGCGAAAAAGGGACAGGAACTGCTCGTGCAGGTGACCAAGGAAATGCCGGGGCGCAAAGGGGCACATCTTACGACGTATATATCCCTGGCCAGCCGCTACCTTGTCCTGACCCCCGGGAGGAGCGGGGGCGGGGTATCGCGAAAGATAGAAAACGAGGAAGAACGAAAGCGCCTTAAGTCCATTATGAGCCAGCTCAAGCTCCCCGATGAAATCGGGTACATTGTGCGCACCACGGCCGAGGGACAGAGCAAACGGGAACTGTCACGGGATCTCAACAGGCTGCTGAGGATGTGGAGAAACATAAAAAAGCGCGTGAAAAAAGCTCCTCCCCTTTCCCTGATTCATAAGGAACAGGATATCTGGCTCAGGACGCTCCGGGATTATTTCACCAGTGATGTGACGGAAATTCTTGTTGATGACAAGGATACCTATGGGAAAATCAAGGACTACATGAAGATCATTTCTCCCCGGTACCAGCGGAGGGTCAAACTCTACAAGGAAAAGCACCCTATATTTGAAAGCGACCAGATCGAGCAGCAGATTGAGACCATCTACAGTAATGTGGTCCCTTTGAAATCCGGGGGATCCCTGGTCATTGATCCTACGGAAGCCCTGATCTCCATAGACGTCAATTCGGGCAGGGGCAGAGGCGGCAAAGATGTGGAAGCCACCGCCTTCAATACCAATCAGGAAGCGGCGGTTGAAATCGCCCGTCAACTTCGGCTGCGGGATATCGGTGGGCTGTTTGTGATCGATTTTATTGATATGAGAGACAAGAAGCATATCAGGGAGATTGAAAGAATCCTGCGGGAGGAAACAAAGAAAGACCGTGCCAAGATTGACCTCTCTCACATCTCAAAATTCGGGCTCCTGGAATTGTCGCGGCAGCGGCTCAGGCCTTCTATTGAATCACGGAGTTATCAGACGTGCCAGTACTGCCAGGGAAGAGGGCTGATTCTCTCGGTGGAGGCGCGGTCTCTTTCCTTTTTGCGGCGTATCTGGATGGGGCTTGGAAAGGAGGGGGTCACCCAGGTCAAGGGAATGCTTCCCCTGGATGTGGCCGCGTATCTCCTGAACAGGAAACGCAAGGAGCTCTCGGAACTTGAGTCCCGCTATGATGTATCTATCCAGTTGGAGGGTGATCCGGCGGTAACACCGGGCGGCGGGAAGCTGGAGTTTATTGAAGCAAAGCAGGCCCGCGCAACGTAGGGGAATCCTTGTTTAACCACATCATCTACTTTATCGTTGTTCTCCTCATTTTCAGTGTCAGCTACTCCGGGAAGAGCCCTGAAAATTCTTTTTCCCTGACGGTCGGCATGATCCTTCTGTCTTGGAGCGGATTCACCCTTTACTGCCACAGGGTATTTGGAAGGATACGGAGAGCGTCCCGGGAGGGGGAGGGGAACGGCCGGTTGATCACCCGGTATCATAGGGCGCAGGGAACACTCTCGATCCTTGCCATTTTCCTCTTCTCCCTTTTTACCTTTCTGTTCAATCTGAAATACTGGATACTGCGCATCCCGGGATTCAAGTCATTCAGCGTTTTGCAGGGACTCCTTGCAATGGCCCTTTTTTTTGCCTTTCTCTGCACCATCTGGTATTTTGCCGTCCCCGCCTATCGGGAGATCTTCGGTATCCGGATTTCAAGGCGATCCTATGTCCTTTCAAATATCCGTTTGAATCTCCCCATCCTTTTTCCATGGATGCTCCTGTCCCTGATCTATGATCTTCTGAGCATGAGCCCCTGGGGACAGCCCACCGGGTTTTTGAACACCATGGTTGGGCAGATCCTTTTCTTCGCTGTTTTCCTGGCCGTACTCATGATCATCCTCCCGGTATTTATCCAGTCATGGTGGGGGTGTGAACCGCTGGAAGAGAGCTCAAAAGCGCGGGAACTGGATGCTTTTCTCCGGGAAAAGGGGTTCAAATATCGAAATCTCTTGAGATGGCCCCTCTTTGAGGGAAGGATGATGACGGCGGGCATTATGGGAATCGTGCCGCGCTACCGCTATATCCTGGTTACCGATTCTCTTTTTGAAATACTCACGGTAGAAGAATTGAAAGCGGTCCTGGCCCATGAAATGGGACATGCCAGATACCGCCACCTCCTCTTCTACGTGTTGTTCCTCATCGGATATCTTGTCCTTGCCTTCGGGTTTTTTGACTTCTATTTCTATTTCCTGGCCACACGCCCTTTTTTCATAAAATTTCTCTCCGCCGACCATTCGGACGGGAGCAACCTCTTCTATTTTGCCCTATCTCTTCCAATGTTGCTGAGCCTGATCATCTATTTCAGGTATGTCATGGGTTTTTTCATGCGGAACTTTGAGCGTCAGGCTGATCTTTATTCCGCGAAGGTAATGGGCACCCCGGAATACACCATCAGTTCCCTGGAGAAAATCGCCCTGTTGAGCGGGAAGAGCAGGAATGTGCCCAGCTGGCACCACTTCAGTATCCGTCAGCGGGTTGATTGCCTGCTTCATTTTATGAGAGAGCCGTCTCTCCTCAAGCGGCAGAATCGATTCGTGACCTTCAGCTTTTCCCTGTTCGTGTTTTTTCTCCTGTCGCTGGGCTATGTCCTGAACTTCAGCCCGCTGAAACAGAAAATGACCTATGCGGCCCTTGAAAATGTGCTGCAGGAACAGCTGAAGGAAAACCCTGCCGACCTGAGCCTTTATGAGAACCTCGCGATGCTCTATCACAAGATGGAGGATTATAGAAAGGCGAAAGAGGTGTACGAAAAAATTCTTGCAGTGGACCCGGATCGGCCGGTATCTTTGAATAACCTGGCCTGGCTCCTTGCCACCTCCGGTGATTCCGCTTTGCGGGACAGGAAACGGGCCCTTGTGCTTGCCAAAAAGGCGGTGTCCCTAGAGCGGTCTCCTGTCTACCTGGATACCCTTGCAGAGGCCTATTATGTGAACGGCTACCGGGAGGAGGCCGTTCAAACCATAAAGGAAGTCCTTTCCAAAGCAAAGGATAATAGAGAGTATTACAAGAGGCAGCTGCAAAAATTCCTGTCAGGGGATCTACCGACTTCGTGATCTCACACAGAGAGCACAGAGTTAAAGAATGCAAAGGCAAAGAAATTGCTTTTCTCTGATAACTCTGTGTCTCTAGTGAACGAAGTGAACGGGCGTGAGGAAATGTCAGCTTTTCATGGGAGGATGAGCAATGAAAAAATGGATCTTGATTATTGTGTGCGTTATCGCGGGTATCCTGGTGGTGGGAATCGGATCCGGGTATCTCTGGTTCCAGCATATCCTGAAACGGAGCCTGCCCGAGGTGAGTGGCGAGACATCCGTCAAGGGTATCACTGGCAAGGTGGAGATTATACGGGATACCTATGGGGTCCCCCATATCTTTGCGAAGAATGAAACCGATCTCTTCTTCGGGTTCGGCTATGCAGTGGCTCAGGACCGCCTGTGGCAGATCGATTTTTTTCGTCATCTTGGCCAGGGGAGGCTTTCGGAATTGTTCGGCAAGGACCTGGTTGAGACGGACCTCTATTTCAGGATGCTGGCGGCATCAGGGGTCCGAAAAGAACTTTCCCCTGCATTGGAAACCACGTTTAAGGCCTTTGCCGATGGGATAAACGCGTATATCACGAGCCATTCCGATCGGTTGCCCATAGAGTTTACCCTCCTTCGCTACAAACCTGAGAAATGGGTGGAAGATGACTACCTCGCCATCCTCAAAGTGGTGAACTGGGGGCTTTCCTGCGGTTTTAACACTGATCTGACCGCCCATAAAATCCTCAAGAGGGTAGGGGAAAAGAAGTTCAGAGAAGCGTTTCCCGTCTGGCCGGGGGATGGGCCGATCATTGTTCCAAAAGGATATGAAACCATCACGGCATCCGCTGACCTGCCGCTCAGGGTGGCGGAAAAGGTGAGATCCCTGATCGGTTTTCCGGTCGGCGCCGCAAGCAACAACTGGGTCATCTCCGGGAAAAAAGCCCAAAACGGCAAACCCCTGCTGGCCAATGATACCCATCTTGCCCTGAGCAATCCCTCTTTTTGGTGGGAGGTAAGCCTGAACTGCCCGACCATCCATGTGTCCGGGTTTGCGGTTCCTGGTGTCCCGGGTATTCCCATCGGGCACAACCGGGATGTGGCCTGGGGAGTTACCAATGTCATGGTGGATGACGTGGATTTCTACGTGGAAAAGATAAACCCCGAGAACCCGCACCAGTATTGGTACAAGGATCATTGGGAGGACATGAAGGTGATCGAGGCGGTTATCAAGGTCAAGGGTGGGAATTCGGTCAAGAAGGAAATCCTGATGACCCGTCATGGCCCCATTGTGACACAACCGGGGAAGGACGGCAAGGAGGCTATTTCCCAAAGATGGGCGTACAGTGAGGGACTCCAACCGGGAAGGGCAGGGCATAAGCTTATGACGGCCCGGAATGTCCACGAGGTCACCGACGCTCTCCGGTACTGGGAACTTCCCAGCCAGAATTTTGTGTTCGCGGACCAGGAAGGCAATATCGGGTACTGGTGCTGTGCCACGGTTCCCATACGGGCAAAAGGGAACGGCATGCTGCCGGTGCCGGGATGGACCGGGGAATATGAATGGAAGGGGTATGTGCCGTTTGATCAACGGCCCCATCTCCTGAATCCTGGGGAGGGTTTTATCGCCACCTCCAACAACAAGGTCGTGGATGATGCCTACCCATATTTGATTGGCCACTACTGGGAGCCCATGGACCGGGTTACCCGTGTCCGCCATCTTCTCAAGACAAAAAATAAGTTGACGGTGGAAGATTTCAAGAAGATACAGCACGACACCTATTGTGTACTCGCTTCGGAACTCACGCCGAAATTAGGAACAGTTTTGAAAAAGCATGCAGAGAAAGAGGGATTTAGAAAGGCTCACGATATTCTTGCCACATGGAATTTTGTGATGGGCAAGGAGAGTGCCGGGGCATGTATTTTTGAGGTGACCTTCCGGAAAATGATGGACAATATCTTTAAAGATGAATTGGGAGAAGAACTCTTTCGGAAATATTTGAAGACCACCATGTTTCCGCCGAGGGCTATCAGGGCGCTCGTGAGAAAAGGCTCATCACCTTGGTTTGACAACGTGAATACACCTAGGAAGGAAACCATGGAAGATATCATGAAGATGAGCCTGGGCCAGGCCCTTTCTGCATTGCGGGAGAAGATGGGGGATGATATGGAAAAGTGGGCATGGGGAAAGATCCACACGCTCACCTACCAGCATCCGTTGGGAAAGAAAAAACCCCTTGACCGCCTCTTCAACCTGGGGCCTTTTCCGGTGCCGGGGAATCACCTGACCGTGAACAAGAAACAGTATGCCTATGGCAAGCCTTACTTCGCAGAACATGGGGTGTCCCAGCGGATGATTGTTGATCTCTCAAATACCAACAACGCGCTTCACGTGCTTCCCACCGGCGAGTCAGGACAGCTCAAGAGCCCCCATTACCGGGACCAGATTCCCCTGTACCTGGGAAACGGCTATCATCCGGCCTGGCCCGATCGAGCGCAGGCCGAAAAGAACAGGGAGGGAACCCTGACCTTGCTCCCCGAATAAATTATCGCTTTTCAAGCGGCAAAGATAAGAGCTCAATAG
>JAFDGR010000319.1 GCA_019309145.1 Deltaproteobacteria bacterium
TTAAAGGAGGGTACACACGAGCTAGTTGGTCCAAAGATACAGGGTAACCCCTATCATTTACAGAACCACTGTCTTCTGTCCCATACCAGGTATCATGAGTTGAACTGTCTACTGACCCATAAGGGGTATCACGTACGGACCCAAGGCATTCCTATAGACTACGCGGGTCTTAAGCACTTCCTTTCTGAGAGTGATTTTGAAGGGATAGTTTGGCATAACACCACAGGTGACATGGTGAAGCTTAAACGAACAGACTTCGGCCTTACATGGCCGACTTGATGTTTCGAAGATCTTAAGTGAAGATTAACAACACTTTTGTAATAGGTTTTTGAGCATGTTTGATCACGTTGAAGTATTTACAGCTACTAAAGCTAATGACCGTAGAAGTCTGGGTGTTGAGATCACAAACTGGCTTAGAGATAGCCCTCGCTTTCAGGTGATGGATTATGTTGTTACTCAGAGCAGTGACCAAAGCTTTCACTGCCTCTCTATCACCCTTTTCTGCAAAGAACTTACAGAATGATCTTAGTGTATGTCGCGGGTCCATTTAGATCACACTCTGCATGGGGTATAGAGCAGAATGTCAGGGTTGCGGAAGCGTGGGGGTTAGACATTTCGGAGCTAGGCCTTGTCCCTATCATCCCACACAGCATGTACCGCTACCATACAGGTACCAATGACGACTTCTGGTTAGAGGCGACACAAGAGATCTTAAGACGATGTGACGCTATCTTCCTGCTCCCAGGTTGGTACAAGTCGGAAGGTTCAAGAGCAGAACGAAAGCTAGCAAAGAGTCTGGATAAGCCTGAGTTTGAGGCTAGCGATGGCCTCGTAGCACTCGCAAAGTTTGAGTGGCCTTCCAAGTAATTTAGCAGTTCCTGTCACACTTCAATCAATCCTCAGTATAGGTAGTTTATGAATGCCGCAATACTAAGCGTGGGTTTTGACAAGGCAAGGATAAGATCAAGGTCATGGTCACGTACAGGTACATGGACAAAGTCAAGGACAAGGTCAAGGAACCGCACTAAATGAATGCTGCAATGTTGCGAGTGGGTTTTAACAATGCCGGGCCATGGCCAAGGTCTTTCTCAGGGACAAGGACATGGACAAGATCAAGATCAAGATCAAGGTCAAGGGCGAGGATAGTGACAAGGTCATGGTCAAGGACAGAGTCAAGGATAAGATCAAGATCAAGATCAAGGTCAAGGACAAAGACATGGTCATGGACAAGGTCAGGGTCACGCTCAAGGAGCCTCCCTAAATGAATGCTTCAATACTGAGAGCGGGTTATGTCAATGAGGGTTCGTGGGTAGTGGCTCGTTCTGACTCAGTGTCGGGGTCAGCGTCAGATTCAGATTCAGAATCGTGGTCAATGGTAGGGTCTGGATCGCGTTCCTGTTCGAAGACACGATCAAGGACACGTTCAAGATCTGAGTCACAGCCACAATCTAGGAGACTTAACCCATGAATGCTGCAATGTTAAGTGGTGGGTTTAGAGGTGTGCATTTAAGGTCAGTATCACGTTCAATGGGAGGGTCCCGATCAAGATCGAGGGCCTGCTCCTTTTACGTATCCTATTCCTGGTCATGGGTTAGCTCAAGACGGGGACTTTGGGTGTGGTCGGGCGTAAGATCTTTGTCTCGGACAAGCACAGGGTCTAGATCAATGGCAAGGTATTGGGCATGCTCAAGGACAGGAACTGATTCCTTGTTACGTTCAAGGAGACTTAACCCATGAATGCTTCAATGTTAAGAGCGGGTTTGAACTTTATCGAACAGCGAGACTACCCACAATCCTGGTCGTCTCATAACTCTACGTGGTCTAGCACACTCTCTAAGTCTTTAAATGGTGTTTCCGGATCAGGGTGCCTATCAGGTAAGTTCGGTGACTCAATTTCGTTGTCTAAGCGTTTTAGATGTTCTAACTCCGTATCTGGATCTCGTTTACGGCTTTCAAGAACATCTATTCTAAAGTAAATAGTCACACTTTTTATGAAGAGCAGTATAGACAGATAACAACTTTGTAGCGGTAATGTTTATCGCTAATTAAACTAGGAGATTTGCATGTCGTTATTAGATCAAACAATTACAGTTAAAGAAGCTCTAGAGCTAATCGCTGAGAAGACTGGGAGCAGTGCTTCAAGTGCTGATACTGTGTTCCAAGTAGGCAAGAAGTACCTTGTTCGGACAGTCACTATGATAGTCACGGGTAAGTTAGTGAAGGTCACAGAGCAAGAGCTCCTCTTTGAGGATGCTGCGTGGATCGCTGATACAGGACGTTATGCTGACACGCTTGAGAATGGTGAATTCACAGAAATTGAACCCTATAAGCGCCCTGTGATTGTAGGCCGTGGAGCCCTTATTGATGCTACTGAACTCTTATGTAAGCTACCCCGCGAGCAAGTTTAGGCACCTCGATCTTCTACCTTACCCAGGAGCCCCACTAAATGAATGCTGCAATGTCGAGAGCTGGCTTTGACCATGCAAGGTCAAGGTCATTGTCTAGGTCAAGGTCGAAGTCAAGGTCCTGGTCCTGGTCAAGGTCAGGGTTGAGGACAATGTCAAGGACATGGACAGGGACATGGTCTTTCTCATGGTCAAGGACAAGGACAGGGTCATGGCCATGGTCACGCTCAAGGAGCCTCCCTAAATGAATGCTGTAATGTCGAGAGCTGGCTTTGACCATGCAAGGTCCTGGACAAGGACAGGAAGCTGGTCAAGGACAAGGTCATGGTCAAGGTCAGGGACAAGGACAAGGTCATGGTCAAGGACAGGGTCAAGGTCAGGGACAAGGACAAGGTCATGGTCAAGGACAGGGTCAAGGTCATGGTCAAGGACAGGGTCAAGGACAAGGACAGGGTCATGGCCATGGTCAAGGTCAAGGAGCCTCACTAAATGAATGCTGCAATGTCGAGAGCTGGCTTTGACCATGTAAGGACCTGGACAAGGACAGGAAGCTGGTCAAGGACAAGGTCATGGTCAAGGTCAGGGACAAGGACAAGGTCATGGTCAAGGTCAGGGACAAGATCGAGGACAGAGATAAGA
>JAFDGR010000070.1 GCA_019309145.1 Deltaproteobacteria bacterium
TCAAAGGGGCTCCCGGATGCGCCTTAATGCGCTAGCCCATTGAGCTTAGGGTTCCAACGGTGGATTTGTCAAAAAGACTTGACATGACACTTGCTGCGGTGAGTTGTGCAGTAAAAAGAGGAGAAAAGATCGCGAAAAAGGAAGGTTATCATCCGGAGGGTTGAGTTATTTTACTATTTAAGGACGTCCCCTTGCTCACCTATCCAGGATCTCTCGGACTTTGCTTGCCAGCTCTTTCTTAGAGAAGGGTTTCTGGATTAAGTCCACATCCTTTTCCAGGATGCCATGATCGGCGATGATGTCATCCGTATATCCGGACATATAAAGAACCTTGATCTCAGAATATATGGTTTGAAGTTGTTCCGCAAGATCCCGTCCACTCATCCCCGGCATGACCACATCGGTCAGCAACAGGTGGATGGGATCGTCGTGGCTGCCTAAAATCTTTATGGCCTCCTTGCCACTCCGGGCTGTGAGTACCCTGTATCCGTATCCTTCCAGCATCACCCTTGCCATGTTGCAGAGTTGCTCATCGTCTTCCACCACCAGGATCGTTTCTGAACCCGCAAACGAACGCTGGGGGGATTGTTCTTCTTCCATTACCTCGATATCCGCACGAGCCCTGGGGATATAAACCTTGAATGTCGTGCCTTTTCCCTCTTCACTGTACACCCAGATATGGCCCCTGTTCTGTTTTACAATGCCGTAGACAGTGGAAAGCCCAAGGCCGGTCCCTCTCCCCAGCCCCTTGGTGGTGTAAAAGGGCTCGAATATATGGGCCTGGATCTCCTTGTCCATACCGGTGCCGTTATCCGTGACCGCAAGCATCACGTAAGCGCCTTCGTGGCATTCCTCCACCCCATGATCCCGGAAATACCACTCGTCCAGCTCCGCGTTGGCCGTCTCGATGATGAGCTTTCCGCCCTTTGGCATGGCGTCCCTCGCATTGACCGCCAGGTTCATGATCACCTGTTCCAATTGCCCGGGATCTGCTTCCACTTGCCAAAGATCGTGTGCGTAAACCGTCACCAGCTCGATATCCTCCCCGATCAAGCGGCGCAGCATCTTTTCAAAATCCATCATTAGACTGTTAAAATCCAGGATCTTGGGTTGAATTATTTGTTTTCGGCTGAAGGCAAGAAGTTGGCGTGTTAAATCAGCAGCACGGTGCGCAGCTACCCGGATATCTTTCATACGCGAGTAAACAGGGGCATTTTTCTGCAAATCCATCAAACTGAGCTCGGCGTTTCCAATGATAGTGGTGAGTAAATTGTTGAAATCATGGGCAACACCGCCTGCCAGGATGCCGATGGCCTCCATCTTCTGGGCCTGGTTGAGCTGGGCCTGCAATCTGTTATGCTCTTCTTCATGGCGCCTGCGCTCGGTGATGTCCCGGACCACCGAAACCACGGACACGACCCTGCCCGCCTCTGCCACGGCCGTGCTTCTGATCTCGGCCCACTTTATCGAGCCGTCCCGGGCGATAAACTGGTACACCGAAGTGAGATCTTCGCCTCGCAAGACGCGCATGGTGTATAAAGACGCCTGCTTCCGGTATGGTTCCGCCACGATGCTCAATTCATGATACGACCTTCCGATCAATTCCTCCGGCCTGTAGCCAAGCATCTTTTCCACAGACGGCGATATATCCGTTATCCTCAACTCGGGATCAAACGAACAGACGACATCGGATATGTTTTCGAAATGTCGGCGGTATTTCAACTCGCTTTCTTTCAGCGCCTTTTCCGCCTGCCGTCGTTTCTGTCTTTCCCGCAAAGATGCCACCCCAAAGGATATATCCCCGGCAACCTCGTCCAATAATTTCAATTCTTCTCCGTGAAATATGTTCTTTTTCTCCGAATGCACATTCATGGCCCCGATCACACAGCCCCCCACTTCCAGCGGCATGGAGCAGGTGGATTGATAGCCTGCCTTCCGGGCAAAATCCCGCCACGGACGAGAAAAGGGGTCTTCCTGGATTGAGTGAACGACCTGGGTCTTTCCTGTTTTAATGGCCCTCCCGGTCACGCCAAGGCCATACTCCGAATCATCATATGATACTTTCAGCTCTTCAAAGAGCCCTGGTTCAATCCCTGCGAAGGCAACCGGTTTGACATCAAAGGTCCCCTCCTCGGTTAATCCAATCCAGGCAAGGGCATACCCGATATCCTCTACTACTATCTTACAGGCCCCACTGAAAAGTTCTTTCTCCGAATTCACCCGGGCAATCAACTGGTCGACATTCCTTATTCCCCTGAGCATCCGGTTTAATCTTAAAATCTCTTTTTCATGTAATACCGGGTTTGAAACGTCCTCAATAATAATAACAATATCTGATCGGTCCCTCTCTCTGCCAAGCGGGTATATTTTCACGTCCTGGAGCATGGTACCCGTCTCTTCATCTTTATAAATATTGAGGGGGATCAGGTATTCATGAAAATAAGATGATAACAGCAAGGGCTGACCGTTTTCGATACACTGCTTAATATAGCGGTCCTTTTTTCTTTCCACGATACCAGGAAATTTATCGAATATATTTTGCCCCAGGATCTCCTTGGCCCTAATACTGCTTTGCTTTTCCATCCAGGTGTTCCAGAATACAATCCGATAGGCCGTATCCACAACAACAACGCCCAGGGAAAGCCCCTCGGTCAGGATGGAGGCAAGCGAACCTTTTTTGATGTGAATTGTCATAGGATATCTCCAGTCCGGGCCTGGCTAAGCGGTTGAGTGGTTAAGTCGTTAATATTATGCGTATTTACGCCTTTCGCTGAATATTTTGACACGTATTGTGTTTGAAACTCCAATATGTTGACTTCAGGGCTGATGATGGGTACTGCCTTTGGATTGGTTTTCCAGGCATCAATTCCCAAGCATCTTCCTTTCAAGGGTCTCGATAATGGAGCGCAACTCCTCAAATCCCAACAAAATAAAGATATATCCCCGTATCTTGGTATGTTTGACCGCCATTTCAGTTTTGATGACCACCGCCTGGTTGAATTCCATTATATCGCTCACAAGGTTCTTGAAAGATTGAATACGCCCGTTTAGAGTAACATGCGGCATATCAAAAATAAATCTGTCTTCGATTATGTTGCTTATCCCTGAAAGGCACGAAACCAGTAAAAGGTTCCCGATTTCCTGCAAGGTCGCCATGTCACTTTCAGACAGTGATAATGTCTCCCTTTTTCCCATCAGGACCTCCAGGAGCGACACGGAGGCCTCTCGCGAGTAGCAAAGCACGGATTTCCCTTTGACCCGCCCCTGAAAACTCTGGGTTATATAAACACCAAGATTCTGCACCTCGTCTTGGAGATAATCGGGGACAAGCGCGGCATCCATGATCCGTATATCCGGAACCTGGATGAAAACCCTGGATTTCACCAGATCTGATAGGGCAGCCGCCGCTTCTCCTACGCCTATGTTGACAACCTCCCTGATGATATCCACATGTTTTTCTTCATACATGGCGTTCTCCTTTTTCAAAAATCAACATCCCAGGATATTCCTCAGGGTATCGGCCATCTTTTTTTTATCTATCGGCTTCGTAAGAAAACCGACGGCGCCAACCTGTTTTGCCTCCGCTTGCCGGGTTTTCTGCCTGTCCGTAGAGCAGATCACAATCTTGGCCTTGGGCTGAATTTCCAGGATCTTCTTTGTGACATCCATGCCGTCCATCTCCGGCATGAGAAGATCCATCATCACCAGGTCCGGTTTTTCTTTCTTGAACAGATCCAGGGCTTCGGCCCCGCTGGCGGCCTCCACGGCCTGGTATCCTTCATTTTGTATGACCTGTCTGTGGATAGCGCGTGTAAAGGCCGAATCATCAACTATCAGAATCTTTATCATAACAAAATTTCCTTTTCTTTGGACAGTTAATGGTTGAGTGTTGATAATGACTGGAAAATCAATCCAGAGGCGATCCCCAAGCATCGGGCATCAATCAACAATCCTAAAACATTCCCGTCGGATCAAGTACCAGCACAATGCTCCCATCCCCCAGCAGGGCGGCGCCGGAATACTCTTTGATCCCGGCAAGGGGGTCATAAAGTGGTTTGGTCAAAACCCCCTCACGGCTTATGATGCGATCCACCACGATACCAATCACCTGGCTTCCAAGTGCCAGCACAATGACATCCAGGTCCCCGGCCGGACCTTTTTTCCTGAGCTGATTGCCCGGTGGTATTCCCAGAATTTCATCAAGATATTTCAACACCAGAACAGTTTCATAATAGGAGACGGCCTCTTCCTTGTTGATGACCCGGATCTTTTCTCTTGCCACTTTCAAAGTCTCCAGGATCGAGGCAAAAGGAAACGCATACGTCGCTCCGGAAACCTCTGCCATGAGAACTTCCTGGACAGCCATGGAAAGGGGCACGTGCAACGTTATCCGGGTGGCAACTCCGGGTTCGGTGGAAAGCTTCACACTTCCGCCCATATCTCTGATATTGTTTTTCACGATATCAAGCCCCACGCCCCTTCCTGAAACACTCGTCGGTTTTCCTGCCGTGCTGAAGCCGGGAGCAAAAACGAGATTTATCTTTTCTTCCTCGCTCATGGCCTCCAGGGACCGGGGCGAGACAATATCTTTTTCCAGGGCTTTGCGGCCGATTTCATCCGCATGGATCCCCCGTCCGTCATCGATCACCTGAATGACCGCCCGGGATCCTTCCTGGCAGGCGTTGACGGTTATGGTGCCTTTTTCGGGCTTGTCTTTGGCGATCCTCTCGGACGGCGGCTCGATGCCGTGGTCCACGGCATTGCGGATCATGTGGATCAGGGGGTCTACCAGGTGTTCGATCACTTTGCGGTCAATTTCCGTCTCGCCGCCGGTGATGATCAGCTCCACTTTCTTCCCGGCCTGCCGGGACAGATCCCGTACGAGCCTGGGAAGCCGATTGAACAGGGAATTGATCCTGACCAGCCTCAGGTTCATCACCTCGTGTTCAAATTCGTCTGAAACCTTGTCAATGCCCGCCGCGACCTTTTTCAGCTCGTTCAACCACTTCGCATCAACGCGGGCCGATGCGGCTCTGTGCACAAGGTTGTTCAGGGCGTTTTTCGCAATGGAAAGCTCAGATGTCCGGGTCAGAAAAGAATCCAGTTTTTCAGCGGGAACCGGGATTTCCTCGCCCAGGACATCCAACATCCGGGCGTATTCAATGGCTGCTTTTTTTTCGCGGGGTTTGGCTGCTGTTTCTGAAAGGGCCTTTTCCAGTGCGCTCACCTGCGCCAACAGCCAGGACGCAAGGTTTTTCCTGACCGAACTGACTTTTTCCACCCGATCCTTCATCTCCTTGACGCGTGCGGCGATACGGGTAAAGCCGGCGTAGTTGGCTGAAGTATGAAGCGTGTTCAGGGAGCGCAGGATTTTTTCCCCGGCATTTACCGACGAACCACCTTGAACAATCGACTCGGCCGTTTGACGCAGGTACTCCATATGCTGCGAGGCGGAACGCGCAAAAACCGCTGCAAGATTTACTTCAGGTCTTTTTTTTACGCGCGCTTCAGTCTTTCCGGATGCAGACACGGCTTTGGCAATATCCTCCAGGATCGAGGAAAGATCCTGCTCCGGATAAACCTCATCCTCCACGTGACGGTTCATCTCCCTTAAAATATCCAACCCTTCAAACAACAGGGGTAAGATTTTATCTTCAATTTGAAGCTTACCGGTTCGCACCTCGTCCATAAGGGTTTCAAGCTCATGGGTCAGGGCGATTATATCCTTTATCCCGATATAATCGCTTTCGCCTTTGATGCTGTGAATCGCCCTGAAAGCGGAATGAACGGCGGTATCATGTCCGGGGTTTTTTTCAAGGAGCAACAGTGCCTTTTCAAGGCCGTCCAGATGGCCGGTCATGGAGGCGGCAAACTGTTTCTTCAACTCAGGTGTTATGGTATATCCGGTAGCCATGATTTTGGATTGTTGTCCAAAAGATTCTTGATTGGTGATTTATGATTGACCATTGTCCATTATTTCAATACCAAGTCATCAGTCTAAAAAGAGATCAGCCCTTCACTCTCCAGTGAGAAGCCTGATCTGGGCGATCAATTCTTCCGGGGGAACAGGTTTGACCAGGTAACCGTTGGCGCCGGCATCGAACCCCCTGCGCTTGTCCGCTGCCTGGGACTCGGTGGATATAATAATCACCGGCACGTCGCAAAAGTCACGATCCGCCCTGATCTTTTCAATCAATGTGTAGCCGTCCATGCCCGGCATATTGATATCCACGAACGCCATATCGATGTCATGGCGGTTCATGATCTCCAGGGCTTCAAGCCCACCTGTGGCTGCAAAGACCTTGTAGCCGGCGGATGATATGATAAAACCGATCATGTCCAGCACTATCTGGGAATCGTCAACAATCAGAATGTTCTTTGCCATCGTTTCCCCCGTTGGGATTGATGCTTTATGACGGTTAAATGGAAAACCGATCCGAAGACAATCCTATATCAACCGTCACCAATCGCCAATCATCATTGCAAAGGTCATTTCCTGTATAAAAAGGAATTACCGATACGGATCATTTCAAACAGGCCGCTCAGTCTGCCAACGGATTCCGCAGCCCCCAGGAAGATAAAAGCGCCTGGTTTCATATGCTCATACAACAGGCCCATCACTTTGGCCGCCGATTCGTGGTCAAAATAGATCAATACGTTGCGGCAAAATACGACATCATAAAGAGGAAGAGCGTCCATCTGGGCTTTGTTGAAAATGTTTACCCGGGAAAACCGCACCATCCGCCTGACTGTTTCACTCAGTGCAAAATCATTTCCGGTTCGCTCGAAATAACGATCCTTGTAAAGATTGGGGGTCTCCCTGAGGGAGCGGGAGTTGTAAATTGCGGCCTTTGCTCTGGCCAGCAGGCGCCGATTGATATCCACACCGTCCACACGGATATGCCACTGGTCCAGGTTATCCAGCATCTCTCTTAAAATGATGCCCAGGGTATAGGCCTCTTCTCCGGTGGAGCAGCCGGCACTCAACAGATTTAGTTGTTTTGTTGAGGCCTTTTGGGAGTCTGCCAACATGGGAAGGACCTCTTCTGCAAACATCTTCAACTGAGGGTAATCCCTGAAAAAATAGGATTCATAAGTAATCACAAGCTCAATCAGTGCTTCCTGTTCAGTTCCATCCTGATTAAACCGCAAATACCGGCTGTAATCGCGGGCGGACTCCAAACCGAGCGCGGCCATTCTCATGGCCACCCGCCTTGAGAGAAAATCTATCTTGTTGTCGGCAAAGAAGAGACCGGCCTCTCGGTAAATAACCTGCCGAATGCTTTCAAAATCCTCAAGACTCAGCATCAATCGCCAATCTCCTCAGCGCTTCCTCGGCAGCTTCCTGCAACACGGATTCCCGGGATTGCAGGTAGGCGCCTGCTGTTTTCCTGTGTTCCACGGCACCGAATGCCGCGATCAGATCCATAATAGCCGCCTTGACCAGGTCCGGTGCGGCGTCGAGCAGCTCCACCAGTGGCGCAAGGCAGTCCCTCAGTTGAAGGCGGCCGATGCTCTTGACGGCCTCATAGCGGTTCCACTCATCTGGATCGCTTTCGGCGGCCTTGAGGAGCAGCCGGCACAAATCCGGTCCATGATAAGTTTCCAGGGCCCTGATGGCGGCGCGCCGGACCTGCAGGTCCTGATCGAAAACCGCGCGGGTCACCCGCTCAACCGAGCGTGCGCTGTTCAATCGACCGGCACGGACTATTGCATGTCTTCTCACGGTCTTGTTTTCATGCTCGCATAATTTGACAATATCGGTTTCAAAAGCGGCCAAATCACCTTCAGGGAGCATCTCCAGGGCAAAGGAAATGCTCTCGGGCCGTTTTTCACGCATCAACTCAAGAACGTGATGGCGGTGGGCACTTTGATCATAGGTCCTGAGGCTTTTGGCCGCGGCGGAACGGACCGCCTCCGAATCCTCGCGGGACAGCCGCATGAGACGTTCAATGGATGAGGGGTGACAAAAGGTTTCAAGGCCTTTGATGGCCGCGATCCTTATCTCATCATCGGCATCTTCCAGGAGATCATGCAACAGCGCCGCTGTACGGTCGTCCTTCAGGCCTGACAGCGCCCGGATCGTTTCCACGGCAAGCGCATCCCGGCCCTTTTTGAGACAGGCTTCCAGCGCCGGATAAGCGGTTTTGGGGTTCAGGCGGCCGATCACCCGTATCACGGAGATCTTGACGCTGTCCGGATTCATTTCGTTGGCAAGAATTTCCAGCAGGGGATCGATCTGTTCGGGGTTGATTTGAAGGATGGCGTTTTCCAGGTCTTCAAAAAGATGTTTGTTGCCTTCCGTATAGAGCCGGGCCAGCGCTTCAACAGCGCTTTTTTCCCTGAAAATTCCCAATAGACGGATCGCGCTGCGCGTCACGGCGTGATGGCCTGTTTCAAGCAAACCGATGAGCCTGGCCCCGGCAATACGTTTCCTTACGCTCCCCACGAGATCCTCATCAGCACCGGCAAGAATGCTTTCAATGGCCTGGATAGCCGGCAGTTCAACGGCTGATGCATCTGTTTCAAGCAGGCCCATGAGATAATCAAGGCCCTTGGGGTCCCGCATAGCGCCCAGTGCGGTGACCACACAGAACAAAATCATACTTTCTTCATCCGGGCTGACGGAAAGGACCGCCTTTAAGGCCGCGTCCCCACCGATACGCCCCAGGCTCCTGATAGCGGCGCATTTCACCCACGGCTCTCTTTCCATGCTTGAAACCAGGTGCCGCACGACGGTTTGGGCCCCGATGCCGCCAAGAGCCTCGGCGGCGCACGCGGCCACATTCGGGTCTTCATCGAAAAGGGCGCGCACCAGGGGCTCCTGCGTATCCGGTGAATTGATCTTCTGCAGAATATCCACGGCGAACTTGCGTATATCCGGGTCCGGATCGGTCAGCAGGGCCGTAACCCGCGTCAGCGCAGGATCTCCGATCCGGGCAATGATCTCAATTGCCAGATTCCTGAGCCGCACATCTTCCGATTCCAGAAGGGGAATCATCTGGTCCACCGCTTCAACACCACCGGTGGCGACGATGGATTGTGTTGCCCTGTAGACCACGGCCCGGTTACCATCTGAAAGCATGCGCGTAAGAAAACCCAGGGCCTCGGGTCCGGGATGGCGGCCAAGCTCTTGGGCGGCTTGTTCCCGGATAAGCGGGTCGGGGGAGGCGATCTTCTTTTTCAGGTTTTCGGAAATTCTTTTCATATTTTTTATTTGAAGTTTCAATCACCAATCCGACAGTCCACAATCAACAATCATCAGTCATCAATCATCAGTCCCCAGCCGCGCCACCGCCTTTTCAATGATTTCCGCGATTTCATGGGCCGGGGCCACATGCCTTGCCGCCCGGTGGCCGATGACCTCCTTGGGCATGCCGTAAATGACGGCCGTCTCTTCCGACTCGGCAATGGTGATGCCGTCAAGGGCATGAAGACGTTTCATGGCATTCAGGCCGTCGTTGCCCATGCCGGTCAGAATCACGCCGATGGTCCGTTTCTCAAAGACATTGATGGCGGAATCAAGCGCCTTTTCCACGGAGGGGATGTAAAGGTCGCCATTCTCAGGTATCGCAATTGACACGGTCGGTCTGCCCCCGTCGTTTACCAGCACCAGGTTCCTGTCCCCCGGCGCCACGTAGACCCGGCCGTTTTCGAGACGATCAAAATTTCGGGCTTCCTTTACGTCAAGAAGGCTGTAGTCGTTCAATCGCTCGGCGAAACTCCGGGTGAATTTGCCGGGCATGTGTTGAACAATGACCACCGGCGCGATCAGCCGCTCCGAAAGGGCGGGGATGATCCGCATCAGGGTCCTGGGACCGCCCGTGGAAACGCCGATTATCACCGCTTTGTCAGGTGTTTTTTTCGATTCGGGCCGTTCTTTTTTCTTTGCGATCTTGGCGCCGGCCGCCTGCCGCGTCATCGTCGACATGTTGACATGCACGGCGGTCTTCAGCCGGGCGGTGATGGAAGCGGCCTTTTGATGGATATCCCTGGATATTTCACCGGAAGGTTTTTGGACAAAATCAACCGCTCCCAGTTCAAGGGCCTCAAAGGTCTCCACCGAATCCTTGCCGGTATAGGCGCTGATGACAACACATGGCCGGGGGGTTTCGATCATGATATACTGAAGGCATGTCAGTCCGTCCATTTCAGGAAGGTTGAGATCAATGGTCACCACGTCCGGTTCCAGGGCCTTGGCCATATCCAGGCCTTCAAGACCGTCACGGGCCGTCCCCACCACAGCCAGCCCGGGATCCGCGTCGATGATTTTGCGCAATTCACGCCGCATGAAAGCGGAATCTTCAATGATCAGGACGGTTATTTTCTTTTTCATGGAAAAACCCTCGAAAATTTTCCTGACTGCTTGGATGGTTGATTGTGCAGTTCAATCATCAGTCAGCAATCATATGATCCTCATTTCCCTCTGCGGCCCACTCACCCGGACACTGCCATCGGCAAGGTCGAAGATCACATGCCTGCAATCCCGGCCCAGGACATCTTCTCCCGCAATGGCAATGCCGTATCGTCTCAGCGCCTGCCGCACCGCTTTGACGTTTGCCGGGCCGATATCGCAAAGCAGGCCCTCTTCAACCCCGAACATGTTTGCGCCCCCGGCAATCTTGGCTGTTGAAAAGAAGGTCAGGCACTGCATGTTTTCCATTTGCCTGACAACAGAGCCGATAGCCGCCCCGGCATACCGGTTAAGGTTTCTTTCCGGACGATCACCTGTCTTTTCGGGCTGTGCAATATGACACAGCCCCCCGGTGCGTTGCGGTGGGTTGTAAATGGCAACGGCAACGCAGGACCCGATATTGCGCGTGGTCAGGATGCCTGGGGCTTTGCCCACGCAAATCCCGCTGGTCATGATGCTGATTTTTCTCAACCTTTCTTTTTTCTCCCTGACGATCGTTTTTTCACTTTTCCGGCCTTTGTCTCAATTGCAAGAATCTGGTTGGGATCAATGACAATCAGGACGCGATCCGTATCCTTGAGGCTGAGAATGCCGGCAATAAATCTTGCATCGATACCTTTGACGATCTTTGGGGGAGGCACGATATCCGTTTTCGAAACACTCAGGATTTCGGTGACGCTGTCTGCAATAACACCAAAAGTCGCCTTGGCGGAACGTATCACGATGATCCGGTTTTCGGCCCCCTTCTTTTCAGCGGTCAGGTCAAAACGCTTGCGCAGGTCTATGACGGTAACCAGTTCACCCCTGACAGACACGATTCCCCGTATGAAAGGATCCGCCCTTGGAACCACCTGGGGGGGGTTGTACTGTATCACCTCGGCGGTAGCCCTGATGTCAACGGCAAATTCGATATCGGCAACCCTGAAGCCAAGCAGCAGGTAATCAGCCCCGGTTCGAAGGGTCTTTTTGGCCCGGCGTTCCCTTGCCGTTTTGATCTGCTCCAGGTTGTTCAACTTTTCAATTTCTTTGTTGCTGAGAATTTTGGTTTCATCCATGAAAACCACCAGCCTCTCTCCCTCTTCCAGCACAACCACTCCCTTGATATGGGAGGCGGCCTGCCCGCTGATCACCGCCGGGACTTCTCTTATCTCATCTTGCCCCACGTTAACCATCTCGGATATCCGGTTGGCAAGAATCCCGATACCGCCGTTTGCCGACCGGATAACGGCAATCCTGGCATCTTCACCATAGGGGATGCTCGCAAGTCCCAGCTTTTTTTGAAGGTCGATCACGGGCAGGGTCCCGGCCCCGGTTTCAACAAGTCCGGCCAGGTATTTAGGCCCCTTGCCCGTTTTTTTCATTTTATGGGCCGGAACCAGTTCAACCAGGCAGGCAAGGTCAAGCCCGCAGGTTTCGCTGCCGGTTGCAAGCAACAGGACCTGCCTTTGATCCGCCTTCTTTTTGTGCCTCAAAGAAGCGCTCATCCCGGCGGCAAAATGATCATAGGACGCCTTTTTTTCCTGATCCAGATCCAGCCCGGCGTTGATAAAGGCCTCTATGTCCAGCAGGTAAATCAGCCTTCCGCCGGTCTTGGCCATGGCCCGGATAAAGGGGGCTTCCTTTCTTACCATGATGGGGTTGACCGGCTCGATCATTTCCTCGGAAAAAAAGGTAATGGAGGAAGTCATGCCTATCGGAAGCCCATAAAGGGAATGGTCCGCGTTCACCAGCAGCAATTTGGATTGTTGACTGTTGACTGTTGATTTCCCGTTGCCGCCTCCGTCGGAATTCAAAAGTCCCAATCTTTCAGCAGGGTTCAATACCGGCACGATCCTTCCCCGGATATTGGCGACCCCTTCAACAAATGCAGGCGCCTTGGGCACTTTACGTACCACGGGTTCCTCCACGACGCTGCTGACCAGTGCGGTCCTGATTCCGTATTCCTCGTTACTTATAAAAAAGCAGGTATATTCGCCCGCAAGGGATTGGTGACTGCTGACTGTTGATCGTTGCTTGGCCATTGTTCACCTCTTGCCTTGGGATTTATGATTGTTGGCTGCTGGACAAATGATTGTTGCTTGGCAGTTTATGATGGAACTTCCCAGTCGACAATCAACAATCCTAAAGTTCGTCCGCCTGCTGGGCCACCTCTTCGGCAGCCGTAGCCAGAACGTTTACGGCATTGGCCTGCTGAGCTATGGCGCTGGCTGCCTCGTGGCACGCAGTCGCGGCTTCCTCCGCGGCCGTGGCAGTGCTTTCTGCGGCGGTGGCGATGGATTGCATGGCCGCAACCGCCTCACCGCTTTGGGCTTCGCTCTCCTCAAAACCGGCAATGACTTCCGCTAAGCTGGTTTCCACCTGGGAAAGCTGCAAAGCCGTCATTCTGGAGGCCTTGATCTCCTCAGAAATCATGTCCATGGTCTGTCCAATGGATTCCGATAAACCCGACAGGGATTCCTGGACCTCCTTGACGGCCTCTTCGATTCCGGTAATCTGCTGGCCGGCTTGTTCCACCAGCCCCCTGATGTCCTCTGAAACAACGGCAAAACCGGTGCCATGCTCGCCGGCCCGCGCCGACTCCACCCGCCCTGAGACCGCAAGGAGGTGGGTAAGGACGTTCAGTGTGTTCAACTTGCTTATCAACCGCTCCAGAACCGATACCTCTTTCCCGACAACCCTGGCCTTTTGGGCTGATTCCACGTAAGCGCCCCCCGTCCGCTCGATTCTTTCTATTATATCTGAGGCCGCCAGATTGAAACTGCCTAAAAGCTCCTGGAGACCGTCTGATTTTTCCTTGGCTGCCTTTGCCCTGTCCGAGATGATCCCGATCTTACCCTCCAGGGCTGAAGCAAGGTCGGCGTTAATACGAGCCGCATTCCGCTGCTGTTCAGCGGCCTGGGCAATCTCATCCACTGTGGAACTTAACTGTTGGGTTGCGGCGTTCGTCTGCTGGACGGTGGCGCTCAGCTCCTCCGCGCTGGTAGCCATCTCCTCTGCGGCCGTGGCGCTATACTTCGTACCGACCAGGCCTGAGGCCAGTTCATCGAGTTCATCGCTGGTCTTGGTGATCGCCTCCAGGGCCTTGAACTGCTGGGCGATTCCATCCGAGGCCTGCTGGGTCGCGTTCTGAGTCTGGGCCGCGGCCCCGGCTATCTCGGCGCTGTTTTTTGAAAGCTTTTCCATCTCCGTGGCCTGGGATTCGGCGAGTCGCAGGATCTCATCAGAACCTTTTTGCAAGCCCTTGGTCTCTTTCCTGATATTTTCCAGATCTTCTGAAATTTTTTCCGCCGTGGCCGTGTCCTTTTCGCTCTGTTCCATCATCCGCAAAAGGTCATCCCTGAGGGCGGTAACGGCCTCCCTGGCCCCTTTCATGGCATCTGATATCTGCCTGGCAATGGCTTCGGTCTGTTCAGCCAGTTTCCTGACCTCATCGGCCACCACGGAAAAACCCGCCCCTTGTTCACCGGCCCGTGAGGCCTCAATGGCGGCATTAAGGGCAAACAGGTTGATGTTGTCGGAAATATTGATAATAGCCCCAATCCCCTCATCCACCCCCATGACCTGTTTTTCCAGAGCGCCAAATAACTCGATGTTTTTTTGGTTCGCGGCCAACGAGGCCCTCACGCCTGCAATCAGACCGGTAATAGCATCAGAGGTTGCCTGAACCAGCGCTTGGACAGATCCCACCTTTTCAAAGGAGACCCGGCTGTTTTGGGCGGCAATGTCAGCGGCCTTGCGGGCCTGTTCTATGGCGGCGCTCGATTCATCGGCGGCGCTGGCAGACTGGGCGGCGCTCGTGCTGATCTCCTGAAAAGTGCTGTCCAGCTCCCGGACCGCTGACATGGACTGCTGGACCATGGAACTCATTTCGGAGACAGCCTGGGACAGATTTTCTGCCACCGCCTGTCTTTTTTTAGCCGCCCGCTGTTCCACCCTCTTCTGCGCTTTCAGACGAGCCGCTTGCCGGTCCAGTTCCACTGTTTGCTTCATGTCTTCCTTTTTCGTCTCTTTCCCCGGTGGGGGTGCAAGCTTTTTTCCCATACCGCCAACCCTCCTTTGCACGAGTTAACCTTGCCTATTCGCTGGGTTACTTGACTTCCCTATCATTCTACCCCACTTTCCGCACATAAAAATAAGAAAATCCCGCATGTGGATTCGGAACTTAGTTCATTCCTCTTAACAATTAAAGAGTATATGCTATTGAATTTATTCCCCAAAGTCAAGACTAAAAACGAAGATAAGCCTTTGTTGCCGTCCTCTCTGAGGGGGCAGTGATTTCGCCAATGCTTGTGAATATATACCTGCACGATGTTTTGGACCTGTGGGTGGGCCAGTGGCGCAAGAGCGGTGCCGGGAAATAGGGATGCACTTGATGCGTCTCTAACATTACTGGCCCGTTCATGGTTCCAGTCACTGCGCCGACGAAGCCAGAAGGCCCGCAGTCTTAGATGGGAACGAATGCAACGGATAATCGACAAATGAATGCCTCATCCACGTATACTGCACCCATACCCGAATCAACGTCTCTGCGTTACACACCCGAGGTAGGAGCCCAGTGCATTAGTAGTGCATGCCCCGCCAGGGGCGTGATGCGGGGATGCCGGGTGACCGGCATTCCTACGGCGACTAATTAATCAAATAAGTTGATATGACACTTGCTGCGGTAAGTTACCCAGTAAAAAAAGGAGAGAGGGTAGCGGAAGAAGGTTATCATCTGGAGGGTTGAGTTATTTTACTATTTAAGGATGTCCCTTGCTGCCACATATGGATTCCTTTGTCTACGAATTCCCTATACTTGCATCTGGCTGAATCGGTCTTTTTCCCGAAATACCGAAGGAGTTCTTCACTGCTCTGCCAGGGCGTTCCTGTTTCCCCATGATGACCCCGTGACCGGAAAGCGGACCCGATATCTATTCCAAGAAGAACGGGTGATCATCCATCGTATTCCGGCTCGTGATCGAAGACATATCCCACCGAGCGGAGGCTTTTAAAATAGACGGGTTTTTTGGGGT
>JAFDGR010000320.1 GCA_019309145.1 Deltaproteobacteria bacterium
ACTTCCGGCGCCAACTCTTCAGGGGCCCCCTCTTTTCGTTCGTCGATCCGGTTTGAAGGGAGCAGTGATTCATCCTCCTGGGGCTCTTCTTTCTTCACTTTGAAAAATGCCTCAAAGAGGTCACCGAATTGCGCCCATTCAATATCACTGGAAGCAAAATTCACCCTGAGCACATTGAAAAAATCCGTTCTGCTGGAAAGAGCAATATTCCGGAGGCTTCTCAATGAATCCAGGATACTGCTCTGAAAGACTTTATAGCCGCGTGCCTTGAGAAAACCGGCGAACGCCACAATCTCTCCGGTGATTCCGGGAGGCAGGGCTTCATGCGGTTGCCGAGAGGTATTGGGAACGTTGTTCATCATCGTTCCAGATCTCTTCCTTAAATTTCTTGATGTCTTCCTGGTACTTCAGGATGCACCCGATCGTGGCATCTACAACTTCCTCTTCCAGAAAGGAATGATGCATGGTCATCAGGGCCTGGGCCCAGTCCAGTGTCTCAGAGACCCCTGGTTTCTTGAGAAAATCAACCCCCCGGATCTTCTGCATAAACGCGGTTACCTGCCTGGCAAAATCTTCTTCAACACCGGGAATCCGGGTCATGATGATCCGGTATTCCTTTTCAAAAGAAGGATAGTCGATCCAATGATAGAGACAACGGCGTTTCAGCGCATCGTGGACATCCCGGGTCCGGTTGGAAGTCACCACCACCATGGGACGTTTGCCCGCCCGCAGGGTCCCGATTTCGGGAATGGTGATCTGAAAATCGGAAAGCACTTCAAGGAGAAAGGCCTCAAACTCCTCATCTGAGCGATCAATCTCATCGATGAGCAGGACAGGGGACTTTTCTTCCGCGCTCATGATCGCCTCCAGGAGCGGCCGCTTTATGAGGAATTCGGGGCTGTATATGGCACGTTCGATCTCATCCTTTCCTTTTTTTTGCTGTTCTTCTATTCGGATATGCAGGAGCTGCTTGGGGTAATTCCACTCGTAGAGCGCCGTTGTCGCGTCCAATCCCTCGTAACACTGGAGCCGTATCAGTGACGTTTGAAAAAGCCGAGCCATGACAAGTGCTACCTCGGTCTTTCCCACGCCGGGTTCACCCTCGAGAAAAATAGGCTTTTCCAGGCGATGTGCCAGGAAGAGTACCGTCGCGAGCGCCCTGTCTGCAATGTAATGGGCCTCTGCCAGCTCCCTGGCCACCTGGTCAATAGAATCAAAATGATTTCCCAAAACTCGGTTCCTCCTCGTTGAAAATGCCGGTCCGTTGTGCTATAAAGCCGCAACAAGATTACAATCTTGTGACCATCATCATGACACACGAAAACAAAAAAGAAAAGTCCCTCTCAGGTATTGAGGCCAAGCTTGCGCGTCTGGAGGAAATCGCCCTTGAACGGGGCATTCAGGTGCACTATGACCGCCTGGAGGCTGCAGGGCTCAAATTAAAGGGAGGTATATGCACGGTAAGAGGGGAATGCCATCTTTTCATAGACCGCCGGAGATCCATTGCCGAGAAGATAGAGCTTCTCGAAGATTACCTGGAAGATGCCCTGGTGAATTTCAACACAGAGGATTCTCTTGATCGCAACCACGTCCCGCATAAGGGCAGGTAGTCTCACGACAGCCACAGTTTTTTTTCTTCCCGGTAAAGGTTCGGTAGAGAGCCCTTGCCGAAAAAAAAGCTGCAACGGCCACGATCCCCCAGACGATGATAGATTCAATGCTGTTCATAGGTACCTCCTGCCCCCCATGTTCGGGCGTCAGTGTCACTTCTTTCAACATAAGGATGAAAAAAAGGATTGCCAGAAAAACTTGCCATAACCGACTATTCAAATCATTCCCGGAGGCGCAATCTTCTCCTACGCCTTCGCAATATTCCCCCAGGGTTCCTTCTTGTCCTTTTCCTCATTTTCATGCCGCTGACGGAAATACCCTGCCTGGCCAGCACGCCGGTTCCGTGCCTGCGAAAAATGCCATCGAACGCGGGATTTCTTGCGGTGGATGGAGAAGGGAAGATCCTTGCAAAACAACACGCCAACGACAAATTTGTGCCCGCATCAACCCTGAAAATCCTCACCGCCCTGAGCGCACTCCATTATCTGGGACCAGGCTACCGATTCAGGACTGATTTTTTCCTCACTCCCGCACACGACCTGGTGGTAAAGGGATACGGAGACCCTTTTCTCATATCGGAAGTCTGGCAGGACATAGCGAATCATCTTGCCGGGAAAATCCATTCCTTCCGGAATCTCCTCCTTGATGACACCTTCTTTGCCCCAGGGCTCAGCATCCCCGGGCAAGGCCTTTCCACAAATCCTTATGACGCGCCTCCGGGGGCACTGTGCGCAAATTTCAACACGGTCTTTTTCATCAGGGACAGCCAGGGGCATATTCTCTCGGCTGAATCCCAAACGCCGATGATTCCTTTCGCACAAGAAAAAATACAGGCGCTTGGGAAAAAAAGCGGACGGTATACTTTTTTCCATGACCACCGGCAGGCCCTCCTTTACGCCGGCGAACTCTTCTCGTTCTTTCTGGAAAAAAAGGGAGTATTGAGAAAGGGAACCATATGCCCGGGTACCACCAATCCCGACGACACACTCATCTATGCCTACTACTCCGCGTTGACGCTGCAAGACGTTATCAAGGAAATGTTTGCGTTTTCAAACAACTTCGTTGCAAACCAACTCCTGCTCTCCACGGGGGCGGCTGTTTACGGGGCTCCGGCAACCCTTCAAAAAGGTATTCGCGCCGTTTTAGATTACGCAACAAAAAACCTGCGCCTGAAAGACGTTGCAATAGTAGAAGGATCAGGCATTTCCCGGAAAAACCGCATCTCTCCTCAAGATATGCTCACCGTGCTCCGTCGGTTCAGGCCTTACCGCGATCTTCTGCCGCGGGAAGGTCCGTTTCTTTATAAGACCGGGACGCTGAAAGGGATCAGAACCCGTGCGGGGTATATTGAAAAAAGGGATGGAAAAACAGGGTATATCGTGCTTTTCTTGAAAAACGGCCGCCAAGATACGGACGTCCTCAT
>JAFDGR010000321.1 GCA_019309145.1 Deltaproteobacteria bacterium
CGAGATCACTGTTTCGGAAGATAACATGACGGCCTTTCTGCGGTTCACGAAAGGTTCTCCTTCTCCCGGAACACCCCAAAAAATCAAGGAACTCCTGGAATCAAAAGGGATTCGCCAGGGGATTGTCCCTGATGAAGTCATTGAAAAGTATCTCGCGGATTCTTCCCCAAAAAAAGACGCGCTTGTGGTCGCGCGGGGGAAGAGCCCTGTGCCGGGAGAGGACGCTCATATTACCTATTATTTCGACACAGATCCTTTGAAAATAGGGGCCGTCCGTCACGGCGGGACCATCGATTACCGGGATCGGGGAGCAATCCCCCAGGTAAAAAAAGGAACGTTACTCGCCCTGAAAGAACCTGCTACCGCCGGAACGCCGGGAACGGATGTGTTCGGCGTGGAGATCCGGCCTCCCCAACCCAAAGACGCAAAGATCAGGTGTGGAAAAGGGGCATTGAAAACTGAAGACGGCCTCCGGGCCCATGCCACCCAGGATGGAGAACCCACTCTCTCCTCCGATGGGAAGCTCTCAGTATTTCCAAGACTTCTCATCTCAGGAGACGTGGGTCTGAAATCCGGACATGTGCAGTTCGATGGTGATGTCGACGTCACAGGGAGTGTGCAGGATGGTTTCCGGGTGCAGGCAGGCAGGCTCACCGCCGGAGAAATCTTGCGGTCGGACATCACCGTGTCCGGGGATATTATGGTCTCCGGAGGGATTATCGGCGCGACCATCCGCGGGGACGGAAATTTAAAGGCCCGCTACATCCACCAGGCCAGGATTCACCTCCTAGGCGACGTTGCTGTCGAAAAGGAGGTAATCGACTCTGATATTATAATCAATGGCACCTTTCTGGTACAGACCGGAAAAATCTTCAACTCGAGGATCTCTGCCAAAGCCGGTATTGAGGCGGGACAAATCGGTTCGGATGAATCCAGACCTTGCTTTCTGAGTATCGGATTAGATGAGGGCGCTCGGGCCAAAATCGAACATCTCAAGGAGCTGAAGAAAAAAAAGAGGGCAAAGCGGAAAAAGCTGGAGCGTGTCATTGAAAAACTCCAGGCGCTTTCAAAGGAGATGCTCAAGAAAATTGCCGAATTCGCCCAGGTCCAGGATCGCGTGATGATCGGGCAGAGAGAACTCAAGGAAAAAGTGGAAAGGCTGAAAAAGGCCGGCAAAGCAGAAAAGACTCCTCCATTGCTCGCCAGGTTAGAAGGGCTTGACCAGGAAATTCGGGAATCGGACAAAAGGGTCAAAAAACGTATGGCGCGACAGGAATGCATAGAATCAAAGATTGAGGAACTGCAAAAAAAAGTCGAAGCTCTGAAGTCCGAACGGAACACCATAGATGAAGATATCGAGGGAATCTACGAATGGTCGGGGTCCAGCGGCGGACGCCCCGTGGTGAAAGTGGACGGCACGATTTACGCTCACACCACCATCAAGGGTCCGCATACCGGCACGGAACTCATGAGAAATTTCACCCGGTCAATCATCAGGGAAAAACAGGTTAGCCGTTCCGGTAACCAGCGTGAATTGTGGAAAATGGTCGCCGCCCCTCTGAAATAATTTGGGTTGGTTAGAGGAGGCCCCCGGCTTCCATGATGGCGGGCACCAATTCCTCCCGCCCGATGGCCATAATATGCACACCGTCACACATTTTCTCGTTGCGAATCCTTTTGATCATGCGCCCTGCGATCTTGATGCCCGTGTCAATGGCCCGTCCTTTCGGCGCTGCCGCCATTTCGTCAATCAGCTCCTTGGGGACCGTGACCCCCGCGACATTCTTGTTCATGAAACGCGCCATGGGAGCCGAGGTCAGGAGGATAATCCCCGCCAGGACCTTTACCGGGAACTGCCTGGCATACTCCATGAATTCTTTGAAATGGTCAAGGTCATAGACCGCCTGGGTCTGGATAAACTCTGCTCCCGCCTCTACCTTTTTTTCGAACTTGATGAGTTGAGGCTCCAGGGGATTGGCCTCCGGCGTTACAATAGCGCCCGCGCAGAATGAAACAGCCCCGTCAAGATCACTTCCCCCCAGGTCCCTCCCCTTTTCAAGCTGCCTCACTGCTGCCAGCAATTGGCTGGAATCCAGATCAAAGACGCTTTTCGCTTCCTTGTGATCCCCAAGGATCACTGAATCACCCGTGAGACACAGGACATTGTGAATGCCGCGACTGGAGGCAAAGAGGAGGTCGGCCTGTAAAGCGAGGCGATTGCGGTCGCGGCAGGTCATCTGCAGGATGGGTTCGCCGCCCATTTCTTTTACCAGGAGGGCCCCGCCAAGAGAAGGAAACCGCATCACGGAACTCTGATGGTCCGTTACATTCATGGCATCCACTTTCTCTTTCAGGAGTTCCACGTGGTGGACCATCTTTTCCAGGTTGGTGCCCTTGGGTGGAGCCACCTCCGAGGTTACCACAAATTTCCCTGATTCCAGGGCATCTTTAAAACGAGAAACCATATCTCTCACCTCGCCATACAATTTCACAAAAAATATTTGACAGGATTACAGGATAAATAAAATACCAGAGCTAAGCGTGCCCAAGAGGCACAGGAAAGCTTTTTTCCCTGACGGGCCTCCGTGTCCGCCCTCTGTCCTTCGGGCAAAATAGCCATTTATGGATGGGCACTTTCTACTCTAATTTGAATTTTCCAGGGCTCGGTTCTCCCTGGTGGTTCCTGGGTTTCTGGAGGACCCGCATGGAATCAAGCCGGCCCAGTTCCTTGAGACGATTATAGATCAACGTCCACGCACAGTCCTTTTCCGCGTCAATCTCACACTTCCCATTGTTGGTCCCGCCGCACGGGCCGTTGACCAGACCCTTGTGACAGGTGGTCACCGGGCAGATCCCCCCGGTCTCACCGAGAATGCACGTCCCGCACTGGGTGCATATTTCATCAAACAGTCCAGGCCCTGTCTCCTTGCCGATAAAAAGAGTATCTAACGCCGGGACAACCATCGCTTTCATCTGCCTGGCCACCGTCTGAACCCCGAAGGCACAG
>JAFDGR010000322.1 GCA_019309145.1 Deltaproteobacteria bacterium
GAAAGGGTCCCCCTTCAAGACGTGGTAAAGTGGCGCGAATAATTATTGGAAAAGTGCCTCAAACAGCCCTTGGATAGAGGTGACGCCGATTGCCTGCATGTTTCCCGGGACCTTTGTCCCTTGAAGGTTGCCGGTGGACAGGATACAGCGTGAAAATCCGAGCTTTTGCGCTTCCCGCATGCGCAGTTCGGGCTGGCTTACCCCGCGAATTTCCCCCGCAAGACCCACTTCTCCGAACAGGACGACGTCCCGGGGAACCGGGCGATCCAGGAAACTGGACATCATGGCCGAGATGATTCCCAGGTCTGCCGCGGGTTCATCCACCTTCAGACCGCCGGCCACGTTCACGAAGATATCCTGATCCCCCAACTCCATGCCCATGCGTTTCCCGAGCACCGCCACCAGGAGCGCGATACGGTGGTGATCCACTCCCACGGCGGTCCGTCGGGGCATGCCCAATGGGCTCGCGGTCACCAACGCCTGGATTTCTACCAGGAGCGGTCTGGTGCCTTCCAGGCAGGGGATCACGACCGAGCCTGAGACCCCTTGGGGGCGCTCCTCCAGGAAGATACGGGAAGGATTGCCCACCTCCTCAAGCCCCGTGTCCTTCATCTCAAAAACACCGATTTCATTGGTGGACCCGAACCGGTTCTTGACCGATCTGAGGATGCGGAAGAGGTGGCCGCGGTCACCCTCGAAATAAAGGACGGTATCCACCAGGTGCTCCAGGACCTTGGGGCCGGCAATGGACCCATCCTTGGTAACATGCCCCACCAGAAAAACAGGCATTCCACTGGTTTTTGCCACCCCCATGAGACGGGAAGCCACTTCCCGCACCTGGCCCACACTTCCCGGGGCGGATGCGATTGCCTCGGTATACACGGTCTGGATGGAATCCACCGCCAGGACGTGGGGTTTCATGTGTTCCAGGGTATCCAGGACGTCTTCCACACAGGTCTCGGCCATAACGAAAAGGTTCTCCGATGTGGCCGAGAGCCTGTTGGCCCGGAGCTTGATCTGCTGGGGGGATTCCTCGCCCGAGAGATAAAGCGCGCGAAACCCCTGCCGGGCGAGTTGATCAAGGGCCTGGAGCACCAGGGTGGACTTGCCGATCCCGGGATCACCGCCGATGAGCACCAGGGATCCCGGCACCAGGCCCCCGCCGAGGGTCCGGTCAAATTCTCCAAGCCCGGTCTTCAGCCTCGTCTCCCGATCAAGGGAGATGCCCGTGATTGCCGCTGGAGGGGTGACCCTGGGGCCTTTCTTCCTTTGCGGCCTTGTGGCGGAAAATTCTTCCACCAGGGTGTTCCATTCCCCGCAATCAGGGCACCTGCCCAACCACTTGGGCGCCTGGTACCCGCAATTCTGACAGACAAAAATGCTCTTTTTCTGCTTGGCCATAGTTCCCGGTGGAGTCTAACCCATATTAAGGTAATATTCGGCAACACAAAGGATAGCCAGCGTTGATGTCTCTTACCGTTCCAAGAGAGAAACCCAGACAAGACACACCAATTTCATCGGTCAGTCAAATATAGGAGAAAGGAGAGGAGGCGACAAGCTTTTTCTATCAAGGTGTGGCCGGGAAGACACACTTTCAAAGGTCATGTGCAGAAGAGGTTGGGTGAGGATCAGGCAGGAAAAAACGTATGTAAATAGTGACGGTGTCAGTTTTTCTATACTGAATTGAGTTGCCTGAGGCCTGATCGTGATCTGAAGTACACAAAATAGCAGCAAAAACAGGATCAACACATTTTGGCACGGAATGTGCTAATACTAGAAGCTCAGAAGGAGTGCCCGGATACGGAAAACGGTGCACTTGAGAATGGGAGGTGCTCCATGAATCGAAAAATCATCACCATTGTCCTTGCTCTTGTTTTCTTCGCCTGGGTTGTTCCCGGTATGGTTTTTGCCGATCCCAGACTGGTCTGGGACGCGAGCAGTGGTGATGTGACCGGGTATCGTGTGTACTACGGGCTGAGCCAGGGAAGTCATCCAAACAGCCAGAGCGTTGGGAACGTTACTGAATGTCCCTTGAGTGATTTGCCGCTGGAGGAGAACAGGACATACTATTTTGTCACAAGAGCTTATAATGGGGCGGGGGAAAGCGGAGACTCAAACGAGGTCTCTTGGCACGTACCAGACATGACTGCCCCCTTGCCTCCCCAGGGGGTGACCGCCGAATAGCAGGAAATCAGGATCGCTGAAGTGTGGCACTGCATGAGCGGTGAGCCCTCCCAGGGGAAATGGCCCCTGGGTTCTCAGAAAGGGATGGTGTTTTTACACCATCCCTTTCTGTTTCAGGACCCCAACCGAAGCGGGAGGGATTTCCAGTGATTCCCATAGGTCCTGAGCCGGCCTGTCCCGTCTTTCCCGGATACGCTGATCTGAATCGCGCCTTCCCGGTCAGTCCGGAGAATGCGGCATTTTCTCTGCATGAGTCTTTGCAGGGTGGAAAGATGGGGAAATCCAAAACGGTTTTTCTCTCCGCAGGATATGACACATATTTGGGGTCCTACAGCGGCCAGAAATTCATCAGAATTTGAGGTCTTGCTCCCGTGGTGCGGGGAGAGCAATACCTGGCTCCTGATTTTCCCCGGCGCCCTTTTCAGCAACGTCTGTTCTCCTTGCTTTTGAAGGTCACCGGGAAAGAGAAATGATCGTCCGTGATACGTGACTCGCAACACCAGGGAGCGGTTATTCAGGGACCCACGGGCCTCGGGAAATTGCGGCCGAAGCGCGGGACCGGGAGGAGGGTGCAGGATTTCCACTTTCACCCCGGAAATCTCCCGGCCGCGCGACAGGGAACCGGGAAGCAGGATAGTGGTGCCCCGGGACGCGAGGACGTTCATGAGTTCGGAAAAAGCAGCATCCCGGGAATAATCGCCGTTGTACCAGAACTCCCTTGGATGAAATGTCTTTGCCAGGAAGACGAGGCCTTTCATGTGATCCGCCTGGGGATGACTCAGGACGAGGTAGTCCACATGGGTAATTTTCTTCTTCCA
>JAFDGR010000071.1 GCA_019309145.1 Deltaproteobacteria bacterium
ATATGCTCCAATAACCCCCGTCTCCTGATCATCTCCAAGGTACGAGAGCAAATCAGCAGCGGTCAAATCGCACTCATTCCCCAAGCTTGCGGCCTTACTGAAGTATATTCCTTTTTTTGGTCCCATGCGGCAAAGAATATTTGCCAGGGAACCACTATGCGAAATAAATGCCACGGGTCCCGGCCGTTTTGAAAGTTCAGGAAAAAAGGAAAGGCCGCTTTTCGGAGAGTAAAGCCCCATGCAGTTCGGACCGAAAAGCCGCATGCCGGAACTATGGGCAACAGAAGCGAGTTCCTTTTCGAGCGCCTTCCCTTCATCGGTTCCGGTTTCACCATAGCCGGCGGTAAAGAGAACAGCCCCCTTCACTCCCTTGGCTGCACAATCTTTGACCACAGGAAGGGCACTGTGATGAGGCACAAGAATGATCGCCAGATCAACCGGACCCGGAATGGCTGATACGCTTGGATAGGCCTTCAGGCCGTCAATTTCCTCGGCCTCCGGATGAACGGGATAAATGTCACCGGGATACTCCTGATCCTGGAGGGCCGTGAGGAAAAGCTTGCCCATCTTCATTCCCCGAGGCACTCCCACGATGGCTACCGATTTTGGGTTGAACAGGCCGTGCAGTTGGGCCACCATAGATTCCCTGAGTAGTGAAGTCCTTTGGGTCAATATTGAAATTGGTTTCATTCCTTTCCCTGATCGTTTTTGGACAGATATGAAAGAGAGTACATGTTCATAAAGTACGGGTGCTCACAATATTCGTAATAACTGCATCTTTGTTGCGGAGGTGTCAAGAGGAAAAACCGGCGCCGGAGAGATAATTTTGGGCTTCCATCTGGAAATTTTTGCCGATTCATTGTATCAAGGTACTGGGGGAGCAATGGCAGAAATGGGACAAGAGACGCCGGAAGGGCTTTCTCAAAAGGGTGGGGGAAAAAGAAGATGGACAATAATGGGAGAGGAAGTGGACGAGGAGGTGAGGAAACCATGAAAGACCTGAGAATTGCAATTATAGGGGTAGGCGCGACCGGGGGAGTGCTGGCGGCGGCACTTTTGAGCAGGGATCCGGAAATTATGCTTGTTGATCCCAGGCCAGGGCTGGGAGAAAAACTGCTCCAAAAGGGACTCAACATCACCGGGGCCCTCTCGTATCAGGTGTCGGTGGAACATTTTTATCCCCGGATTGGAGAGGTGAAAGAGTTCAGCCCCAATCTCTTTTTTCTTTCCACCAAGACCTTCCACCTTCCACGGGTGCTGGAGGACTTAGAGTCAGTTTTTACCTCCGGCGCAAAGATTGTCAGCACCCATAATGGACTGGGAACCGAAGATCTCATTGCCGATCGATTTGGCGCAGGTGCGGCCTTCCGGATGTCTCTCAATTACGGTGTTTCTGTGAAAGGCCCGGGGAGCATTGAAGCCGCGTTTTTCAACAGACCGAATCACCTGGGAAGCGTGACACCCGAGAACAGGGAATTTGGGCTTCAGGTAGCTGATCTGCTTACCCGGTGCGGCCTGGACACTGCATTCGTGGATGACATCAAGCTCTCCGTTTGGAAGAAGATGATCATGAAATGTACCATGGCCTCTCTTTGCGCGGTGACCGATCGGACCATACAGGATGCCCTTGCGTTTCCCCCCACCCGGGAGATCGCGGACGCCTGCTTTCAGGAGGCGCTGGCTGTTGCCAGAGCGGTGGGTTACGACCTTGGGGAAGGCTACCTTTCGCAGGCCATGGCGTACCTGGAAAAAGTAGGGGTTCACAAGGATTCCATGTGCCAGGACGTGGCCAACAAGACCCGGACGGAAATTGATTTCCTCGGCGGAAAAGTGGTTGAATACGCGCGGGAAAAGGGGGTGCCGGTACCTTTTTACACGGCAATGACCAATCTGGTCAAGGCTATTGAGGACAGCTATTTGAAAGAGTAATCATGGTGGATATTGCTAGCGCTGAAGTTATAGGAGGGCGGAGGAACTGATATGGATGAAAGCATACGCAAGGCGATATTCGAGCGGGTGGCGGAAGAACCGTTTTCGCGGAAGCTTCATTTGAAGCTTGTGGATCTTGAGGAAGGCTATTCCAGGGTCTATTCCAGGGTAGAGATGACCCTTACCCCGGACATGGAGAATATCTTCGGCATGGCCCATGGGGGGGCGATATTTTCATTGCTGGACGTGGCTTTTGAGACGGCCTGTAATTCCCATGGAACGACGGCGGTAGCCTTGAATGTAATGGTTACCTACATGGCCCCCCCTGTCCCGGAAAGCACCCTCACGGCGGAGGCCCGCGAGTTAAGCTGCACCCGAAAAACCGCAAACTATGACATCAAGGCCTACGACGACAAAGGTCGCCTGATTGCTTCCTGCCAGGCCCTAGCCTACCGGAAGGGAACGCCTCTTCCTTTTTTGGATGAAGGGTGACTCATATCAGAAATCTGCAAATAATTCGCCCGGTTGGCCTGCTCTTCGAAGTATCATACTGTGCAACCGATGAATGGATTTGAGGCGGTGAATGATTAAACAAACCTTTCCCGTGCTTGGCCTCTCCATCTTCGCTTCCATGCTTGGAGTTGGCATCGTGGCCCCCCTGCTCCCCCTTTATGCAGAAAAGATGGGTGCTACCGGTGTCTGGATAGGAATGATCTTTGCCGGTTTTTCCATCTCCAGGGCCATTGTCATGCCAATCGCGGGAAAATTTTCAGACCGAAGCGGAAGAAAGGCATTCCTGAGCGTCGGACTGCTTACATACGCTGTTATTTCCCTGGGATACATATGGGCCGGTGATCCCTTTGAACTCACGCTGGTCCGCCTGATCCAGGGGATCGCCGCCGGCCTGGTGATCCCCATTGCCCAGGCGTATGTCGGAGACATGTCCCCGGAGGCGGAAGAAGGAAGATGGCAGGGCTATTTTAATGCTGCGTTTTTCGGCGGGTTCGGGTTCGGCCCCTTGATGGGAGGGGCTTTAACAGATCATTTTGGCATGAGCGTTGCTTTTTATGGAATGGGATCCCTGAACCTGGTGAGCTTCCTCATGGTCCTTTTTTTCCTTCCGGAAGCGACTCCCGTGAAAAAGGGGACCCGTTCCCGGCCTTCTTTCAGGAAAATCGGCGGAAGCAATATCATCAAGGGCCTGTTGGGGTTTCGGTTGGCCTTCTCCATGGGCAGGGGTGCGTTTGCCGGGTTCCTCCCTCTGTTTGCGGGGCTTTCTCTTTCCCTGTCCGCTACCAGGATCGGCATTCTGATCGCGGTAAATATCCTGGTGATGGCCCTCTTTCAACCGCTTGGAGGGAGGATTTCCGACCGGATCAACCGGAGATTCCTGGTGGTAGCCGGTGGTGTGGCCAACCTGGCGTTCCTGGGGCTGATTCCATGGTGCAGGAATTTTTGGGAGCTCCTGGGGATATGCCTCCTCGGAAGCCTTGGGGGTAGTGTCTCCATACCTGCTGCATCGGCCATGATCGTGGAGGAAGGCCGAAAATTCGGTATGGGATCCACCATGGCCATATTCGGCGTGGCATTCAGCATCGGTATGGCCATTGGGCCCATTGTGGGAGGGGTCATCGTTGATACCCTGGACATCAGGGCGGTTTTTTATTTTGGCGCCTTCATGGGATTCCTGGGCACAGGCCTTTTTCTCTGGTATACGAGGACCACAGGAACGATCCACAAACAATCAAACCCATAATCCGCCGCAAAGTATTTCACCGTCAGGGCCCGGAAATAGCGAGGCCTTCATCGTTCCCCTCATTCTTATAAAGAGGGGATTCCACGTCATAGACATAGATGGTTTTCCCATCAACAACCTTCAGATAGACCTCATTTGTGGGAGAGAACACATAGCCAAACACGCGGTGATCCGGTCCGACAATACTGTAGAGTCTTGGGTCGAACCGGCTGTATCTCTCGATAAAATCGATCATGCTCGCCAGGAGCTTCCTGCCCTCCACCTTTTCCCATCTTTTCCCGGAGAGGGTCTTGTTGTCATCTTTCGGGTCAAAAAGGAGTGCCGTAGGGGTATCATCTGATATCCCCGCATAATAAATGTCATAGGAGTTCCAATTTTTTTGCAGTTCCTGCAGTGTTATTGTTTGCCCGTTCGGGCTGGTAACGGTGGCCACTCCCCCGCTCCTGAGTGTCGCACATCCCCCAAAGAGCAGTAACACCAGAAGGCTAATCAGGACAAGATATATATTTTTCTTTGTGTCCATTTTTTCCCTACTTTTCCGAAATCCCGTTTGTCTGGCGAAAACCACCTCTTGCAGGACCTCGTTCTCTTTAAAGGTAATCACCTTGCTCGGAATGTCCATGAGAAATGCGGGCAATACTATGAATGACTTCCTCAGCAAAGTCTGGATGATTGATGTGATGACGTGACTTGAGAAAGGGGATGGTGTGCGGAAGCTTTTTTTCCAGAGTTTGAGCCAGGGCATCCCTTCCCTCCGGATTCTCCAGGGGCCCGCCCGGAGAGTCAAAAGCAGAAAACCCGCCCATGGGAATGATCACTGCTACTGGCCCCTTTGCCTTGTCGCAAAGGTCGGCGATATATTTTGCCAGGTGTTCCATCTCGGAAGGATTCGTCTTTACAGCGGTAATGGCCGCGTTATGCGCATGCATCGGACGGCCGGGAAAATATTTTTTCGCTGTCTGTGCAGGACCCGTGACCAGGAAATCGGTGTTTCCCGGGACAAGAATCGTGGGAATCCCTTTTTCGAGGGCGGCCGTGCCTCTTGTCGGCCCTGCATCATAGTCACCACCAAAAAAGTGATCAGCCAGTTCATGCAGGGAAAGATCTATCACAAGTTGGACATCCTCATTCCATATGAGTTCATCCATGGCCTCGCCACCTGAACCAACCGTATGAAAGGTTATGACTTCCATCCCCCTTGATTCTAGATACCGTCTCAAATGGACCACGCAGGATTCGGTCGTTCCGAGCGTGGAGAGGGCGGCAAGGGGACGTTCTTCGCGGGTGATGGGGGTTTCTCCTTCTGTCATGCCCGCTATAGCCAGGGCCCCTTCCCGGAGGATCTGCCTCGTGATCCTGTTCAGGCCTGCAAGGTCGCAAACAGAGTGGAGCATCATAATATCCTTCGTGCCGACAAAAGACCTGGTGTTCCTGGACGCCATGGTAGAAATCATCACCTTGGGAAAGCCGATGGGGAATGTCCGCATCACTGCAGAGCCAAGAGTGGTTCCCATTGAGCCACCGATGCCTAGTATCCCATTGATTTTTCCAGCCTCGTAAAGCCCTTTTGCACATTTGATTGCGCCCGATATCATACTATCTAAGGCCTTGCCTTCGTGCCCCAGTTGCTGCACATCGCGCAGGGTGCTTCCAGCGGCACTGGCGACTTCATTTCTGGTGATATCCACTGGAACCGGACTTTCCCCCCTGATGCCCGCATCCAAAAGAAAAACCCGGACGCCCTGACTTTCCAGTAGGTCCTTGATGTAACCGACTTCCCCGGCCTTTGTATCCATGGTGGAAACGATCAATATACCTGTTTGCCTTTTCAAAAGAAGCTCCTGTTTGTGAATGATTGTAAAATGCCCCAGTGGGATCGTGAAAGGGGTCCGCGTTTCAGATGTTATCTTTCGTATTCCCTTGCAGCCATTTCGGCCAGCTTGAATTTCTGCACCTTGCCGCTCCTGGTGGTGGGAAAATCCGTAACGATCTTGTAGAAACGGGGCGCCAACGCCGGGTCCACGTTTTTTTGCACATGCGCGGATATTTCAGCAATGGAAAGCCGGGATCCCTGTTTCAGTTTTATCCATGCCGCTATTTCCTGGCCTCTTTTCGCGTCCGGGAAACCAAAGACCTGGACTTCGGTAACATCCGGCAGTTGATAAATGACCTCCTCCAGTTCGACCGGATAAATCTCGGTCCCGTCCCTGATGATCACGTCTTTCAGCCTCCCGGTGATGCGTACATAGCCGTTTTCATCCATTTCCCCCAGATCGCCGGTATGGAACCATCCTTCCCGGTCAACGGCGGCGTTCGTGGCACCGGGCATCTTGTAGTACTCCTTCATGAGGAAGCCCTTGGTGCAGATTTCACCCTGGTTTTTCGGCGGGAGGTTTTCACCGGTGGCCGGATGAACGATCTTGACCTCATTACACGCCAGGGGCTTCCCGATAGTGGAAACACGGAGGTCGATGGGATCTTCCGGGTGGGTCATGGTAATCCATGAACTGGTCTCGGTAATGCCGTAGCCCACGGTGATATGCGTTACCCCTGTATCCTCGACCAGTCGTTTCATGAGTTCCATGGGACAGGGCGCACCGCCGATAATTCCCTTGCGGAGTGACTGCCAATCCCTTTTTTCAAATGCCGGATGTTCCAGGAGCGAGATAACCATGCTGGGAGAGGCGTAAATGGCAGTGCATCGTTCCCTGGCGATCGCTTCAAGTATCCTGGAGGGATCAAAGGACTTGCAGGGCATGACCAGCGTGGCGCCTCTCAGAAGCCCTGCCAGGGCAATGCAGGTGTTGCCGAACATGTGAAAGAGGGGAAAGAAGAGACACAGTCTGTCCGTATCGGTAATTCCCTGACGTTCGGTGGATGCCAGTGATTTATTGATCAGGCCCAGGTGGTCGAGAACGACGCCTTTTGGTTTGCCGGTGGTTCCGGACGTATACATGATGGCCACGGGGTCGTCAGGGCTGATGGTTTCTTCGGCCTGGTTCAGTGCCACAAGGTTCATCCCCTGCCCGGCGGCGCGTACCTCAGCCCACGATACCGTGTCAGGATACGCGTCATCTCCGATGACGAACACCCTCGTCAAATTGGGGAGTTCCGCCCGTATTTCCTGGAGAAGCTCCCCATTGGAGCTTTTCTCTGGGCTTTCAGCCATGATGAAGCCGCGGCACTCTGCATGATCCAGGACATACCGGAGGTGTTCTTTTCCCGCACCGGGGTCAATGGGTACCGTAACCGCCCCGATTCCGGCAAGAGCGAGCATGGAAATGATCCATTCCGGGATGTTAGGCGCCCAGACGGCCACCTTGTCCCCTTTTACTATGCCATGCTTGATGATTCCCGCGGCGATGCAATCAATTTCCTCCAGGAGACGGCCATAGGTAGAGCGGATGCCCATTTCCGTGTGAATGATGGCATCGTCAAGAGCATGTTTACGCGCTATGGCCTCGACAGCCTGGGCTATTGTTTTTTGGACAATTTCCAAAGCCTTCTCCCTGTTACGTGCCTTTCGATTGACGGAAAATCTCCTTGTTTATTAAAGACTGACGTTGCGTTCCTCTTGCCCGCGTAATTCATTGTCTTTGACGCTTTGTCTGTATCTTCCATATCGATAAAGTGCCGAGAGGGCTTTGATAGCCCTTTCTGAGGATTGAAAGACCGGGAGGGAGTGAGTCGCCACCATTTCAACCAATTCCATTTCCTGCCTGTCCATAGAAGAGCACCACATGGCGAATGGCTTTCCACTCCTCTGCATGTTTGAGATAAAGCGCACATAATGTTCCTCATACAAGCGACTCGCTTTTTCTGTAGCATTGCGGTCCAAAGAGATGAAGTGGGAGAAATTCGGTGGCATTTGCATGATTGTAGCGTCTACCTGCTCATCGTCCGGTATGGCAGCCAGGGTGTCCAGAAACGTCATAAGGTCCGAGAGATGAAATTCCATGCAGACACCGGCGTCAAATGGGTTTAGCGGGATTTCCCACGGGGGAAAGATGCCTTTTAATTTGTGGTAGGTGTCCCTGCCGAGGTGAGCAAGATTGAGACCGTTCATTTCACTTGAATCTGTGGCCATAACACCTTCTCCGCCTGAGAGCGTGATGATGGCGATATTTTTCCTTTCGGGCAGCGGGAGGGAGGAAAATGCCTTTGCAAAGTCAAAGAATTCATCCAGGTTTCCTGCGCGAACGGCTCCTGCCTGTCTGATAGCGCTGTCAAAGATCACATCATTTTCACGAGCGATGGAGCCGGTATGGGAGGCAGCGGCCTGGGAGCCTGCCCGGGTTCGGCCGGACTTCAAGATAATCACCGGCTTCTCTCTGGTCACAGCGCTCAGGAGGTGAAAGAAATCCCGGCCATTGCCATGGAGACTTTCGATATGCATGGCAATAACTTCAGTGTCAGGATCCCTTGAGAAGTAATCCAATGCATCCAGCTCATTGATATCCATCTTGTTGCCCATGTCGAGCATCTTGTTTATCCCAAAATGGGAGAAGATCCAGTTTATTTTCGGCTCGTACAACCCGGATTGAAAGGCGAATGAAAGTGCCCCCCGCTGCAATTTCTTCACAGGATTGAAACTGACAATCAGATTGTTGGCAGTATTAACAGGGCTCAGCGTATTCGGGCCGAGCAGACGAATACCGTTACCCATGATAAAGGAGGCAATCTCCCGGTGGAGTTTTTCACCATCATTTCCTCCTTCGGAAAAGCCACCTGTAATGATGACCAGTTGTTTTGCGCCGATAACACGGCATTCTTTCACGATCTCCATGGTCCGGGATGCGGGAACGGCGGATACTACAAGATCAACAGGACCGGGAATATCCCGCAATTTCGCATAGGTTTTTATCCCCAGGATTTCATCCGCGTTTGGGTTTACGGGGTAGACCTTGCCCTTGAAATGCAGGTTTACCAGGTTTTCCAGTACGCGGAAATTCATCTTATACGGATTATTGGTTGCACCTACCAAGGCCACTGAGTCTGGTGTAAAAAAGCGATCCAGAAAATGGTTAACCTTTTTCATGCAGATTTCCCCTTTTCCAGTACCACCAATGCGTCTACCGCGACGGGCCTGGCCCCCGACAGAATCAAGGGGTTGATATCGATTTCCTTGATTGCGTCGTTTTCGAGTCCGATCCTCCCGACGTTCATGAGGATTTGTGCGAGTGTATCCAGGTCGGCGGGCTCCATGCCCCGGACCGCCTCCAGGATTTTATGTCCCTTGATCTCCTGCATCATATCCAGGGCATCCTTTCGTTCCAACGGCGCCACCCGGAATGATATATCCTTGAGGATTTCGGTAAATATCCCGCCAAGGCCGAACATGACACATGGGCCGAACTGGGGATCTCGGGTGAGCCCCACCACCAGCTCCCGCTGGCCCTTTACAAGCTCCTGGACCAGGACCCCTTCTCCTTCGCCGCCCATTTTTGCCATGATCTCTTCAAACGTTGTCCCGGCCTCCTTTTCATCCCGTATGTCCACCCGGATCAGTCCTTTTTCCGTCTTGTGGGTAATAGATGATGAACTCCCTTTCATCACCAGGGGAAAGCCGATTTCATTGACGGCATTGGCAAGATCCTTCCTGTTCTCGACCAGGATTTCCCTGGTCACTGGAATATCATAAGCGGCCAGGAGCTGTTTCGATTCATGCTCTGAGAGGGTATTTCGTCCATCCTTTAATGCCTTTTCTATGATTTTCATCTGTTCCTCCCTGTTTCTCCAAATTATTTAATCAATCCCGATTCATTCTATTGTCATGGAACGGGCGTTTTTTCAAGAAATTGTTGCCGCTCCCGGAGAATCGACAAAGACCACGCGGCCGCTTCAATGGTTCCATAAGCGGAAATCCTCTTCCTTTCCTCCAATTTTGCACCGATCTCCTCCTTGCCCGGTCCATACAGCCAGGCGACCACGGGCTTCTGTTGTTCTTTCGAGGCGGCTCTGTTGAGGCACTCCGAGACATCAAGAAACCCGAATTTCTCCATATCCAGGGCAACGCTGATGCAGAGAACCCCGTCCACGCCGGGATCAGCAAGCACCGCTTCCAGGGCCTGACCATAGACCTCCTGCATTTCATGGTTCATCACCGCTGGCCAGATATCCAGGGGGTTCCCCAGGGGCATCCATTCAGGGGAAAGCCTTGCCAACGTCCCGATGGTCTCGCCGGACAGTCGGGCAAGCTCAAGCCCGTTTCTCTCCAGGGCGTCGCTGGCAACAATGCCTCCTGCCCCCGTGATCGTGATAACCGCGATTCGTTTGCCCTGCAGGAGGGGCTGAGAGAGCAGTGTCCGCACAGCGTCACGCATCCGGCCGTCGTTTTCCAGGAAGAGAAGCCCTGCCTGTTTCAACGCCACGCGGTAAATGTCATAATGTCCTGCCATACTGCCACTGTGGGATGCCGCGGCCCGGGCACCCGCCGCACTCTGTCCTGTCTTGAAAACAATAATGGGTTTTTCCCGTGCAACGCGAGATGCCAGGGAAAGGAATTCCTTCGGGTGCTCAAGGCCCTCCATGTGCACGGTGATGATTTCAATATCAGGATCTTCACCCAGGTAGGCAAGACAGTCAGCAAAGCCGATATCACAGGCATTTCCAATGTCAATCCCTTTCCCTATTTTTTCCGTAAAATTTCTCGCACCCACGAAAAAAAGGCCTGACTGGCAGATCATCCCTATAGGTGCTTTTTCCTTATGCAAGGGCATGAAAGAGGTTGTGAAGTGATGAAAATTGTTGACCACACCAAGGGTATTGGGGCCCAATATCCTCATACCATTTTTTTTGGCAATGGACACCATCTCATGCTGGAGGGCCTTTCCCCGGTCATCAGCATCCGCGAATCCCTGGCCTACCACAATGACGGCTTTCACACCGGAGGCCACACACTCCTTAACCTGCTGGACGACCAATTCCCTGGGGAGGGTGATGATGGCGAGGTCAACCTGTTGGCCGACTTCCCCGATGCTTGGGTAGGCCTGAAAGCCCAGGATTTCCCTGGCCTCGAGGTTGACGGGAAAGATCTTTCCTTTGAAGCCATAGTGGAGCATGTTCTCCATCAGGTTGTAGGAGCCCGGGCCGCTCCTGCGGCTGATTCCAATAATGGCAACGCTTCGAGGTTCCATGAAGTGATTCATAAAGATGCCTCTCATTTGCTCTGAAGCTGCCGGTATTTCCACAGGTTTGCCATGGCCTCGGCGGCCCGTTCGGGCGTAGGATAATTGACCAGGGCCCCCGCGTTTTCCAGGTCCTTCACCTGCTGGTCCCAGATGCCCGGGGGAGAAAGGATACAACTGATCAGCGGCTTTTTCTGCGCCCAGTCTTTCAGGAGATCGCTCATTCGTTCTACCGCGTCCACGTTCGCCGAAGCAAACATCATGAACAGCAAGGTCGCATCCACGTTGCCATCATCCAGGACGGCCCGCACGATTCCTGCTATGGCGGCGGAATCATACCAGGCAGGTCCCATGTCCACCGGGTTTGTCCTGAGGGCGAGAGGAGGCAGGAAGTCATTGATGGTGGCTTGGGTTTTCTCGGTAAACCGGACAATATGCAGGTCTTTTGCTTCACAGATATCACACCCTGCCATCCCGGGCCCTGCCTGCCCTGACAGGATCGCTACACCCGGCCCTTCAGGAACCGGGCAACCTGCAAGAGCCTTGGCCGTATCCAGGAGCTGTTCAGCTCCCCTGAGCGGGAGCATCCCTGCCTGTCTGAATCCGCCCCCGTAAATCTCGTGGCGCCCGGCCATGGATCCCGTATGGGAGAGTGATGCTTGATCACCAACACGCGCGCTCCCCGTCTTGTAAACGATGATCGGTTTACGGCCCGTGTACTGCTTGGCGGCGGAAATCAGGCGGTTGGGTTTGTCAACGCCCTCCACGTAAAGTGCAATGACCCGGGTATCAGGATCCTCATCCAGGTACTCCAGCATTTCGCTGAAATCTACGTTCAGGCGATTTCCTAAACCCACGATCTTGCTGAAGCCCACATCCAGTCTCATGGCGAGGAAGCCCATGAGATGGGACATACCCCCACTCTGGCTGACCAGCGCCACTGCTCCCTTATTGAGGAGCGAGAATTCAGGCGTGAAAGAGGCGTTGAGGTTCCAGTGGAAGTTGATCATGCCGAACGTGTTGGGTCCTATGACCGGAATTCCTGCATTGTTCGCAATGGCAGCGATTTCTTCGTGGAGAACCGCTCCGGCCGGATCTTCGATCTCCCTGAACCCGGCCGTGATCAGCACGATGCCCTTTACGCCCTTTTGAGTGCATTGGCGGAACACACCGGGCACCAGCTTTGCAGGCACCACCACGATGGCGAGGTCAATACCGCCATCAAACGCGTCAAGGCCGGTGTAGCATTTGAAACCCATGATTTGTTGGGAGCGGGGATTCATGGGCACGATGTTTCCCCTGTATTCCCCTTTTGTCAGGCTTTTCATAACGTGAAATCCCAGCTTCCCGGGATTATCCGATGCCCCGATCACGGCAACGGATTCAGGGCTGAACAGGGCACGCATATTGTCTTTCTTTTTTTTCATTTCATCTGTTCTTTCTTTGTAGGATTAAAGATGATGGATTTTTTTTACGAAGCCGTCAAAGATCCACGGACTCAATCTTGCCAACAACCTGCTCGAAAATCCTTCTTTCTTCCTGGTCCAAAAGGGCGAGAAACATACCGTTGTTTTCGTGATAGAGCTCGGTCAACTCGTCCCGCAAGGCTTCCGCCTTTTCCGTCAGATGAATTCGTATGGCACGCCGGTCCTCAGGATCAGCCCTCCGCTCCGTCAGGCCGTCACGCTCGAGCCGGTCCAGCATCCCGGTCAAGGTAGCCTTGTCCAGGGCCACTTTCCGGGCAAGACCACTGATAAAGATCCCGTCTTCTTCATAGAGCGCGGTGAGCAGGAAGAACTGGGTGGTGGTGAGCCCGTAAGGGGCCACCTTTTCCCGGGTGATTTTTGACATCTTCCGGGCGGCCCTTCCTACCTGGAAACACAGGCAATCCTTGAAAAGCATGACATCCTCCATCCATTTGTACTCATAAGATTAGAATACAAATAGTTTGCATATTAATTACATTGCCGAAGAATTTTTTGTCAACAAAAATCCTGAGAAAAGGCAGTTTCTGCATGGCATCTGGTCCGTTCGTGTGATACATGGGAGGTATCATTTTTTTCTTCGTGGGTGTAACGATGGAGGTGGTAATGGATGAGCCGAGCCAGAAGCAACGATTCCTTGACACGCTCCTGGGTAGCGGAAGCGACCGGTTCCCTTTTTTCGACCTGGAACCTGCCGAAGAAACACTTGTCCAATGGCACACACAGGGACTCCCCAGAGACAGATCCGTGGCCGAGTTTTTCAGACTCGAGGAACATTACTCCGTAGGCCTGATGATCCGCAGTTACCCGTATTTCCGTATGGCGCCCGATCTGCTTCATGATCCGTCTTCCTTCAGCAGACATTACGATCCTGACGAACCTTCCCGGTATGCCAAGGACTTTGCCAAGCGTGCAGAGCGGCTCAACAAACATGGTCGGGTCCTTTACGTGGACGCTTCCGGGGGCGGTTTTCTTCAGATGCTTGGGGTTGGAGACTGGGAATCATTGAAATCCGCCTGTTATGCCCTCGTGGAAGACCCGGGAATGGTAGAGGATCTCCTGGAGAGGACAACGGATTTTTACTGCATCTGCCTGAAACGCGTGCTGTCAAAGGCGCGGGTCGATTACGCCTCGTTTTACGAACCCATTGCTTCCAACACGGGGCCGGTGATTTCTCCGGCCATGTTCGAGCGGTTCGCAATACCCGGGTACAGGAAAGTTTTGGATCTCCTGGATGATTTCCAAGTGCCCCTCCGCATTCTTTGCACAACCGGAGGAAACCTTACGTCCCTTTTGCCCCCATTGAGAGAGGCAGGCATCAACGGCGTCTGGATCAGCAACATCAGGAGTTCCGGCATGGAATACCAGGCACTTCGCCGTACCTTCGGGCCGGATCTGGCCTTGATTGGCGGAATTGACTCCAGGATATTGCGCCTGGACGAGAGCGCCATGCGCCGGAAACTGGAAGAGACGGTGTTGCCGTTGCTGGAAACGGGCCATTACCTCCCCTGCCTGGACGACAGACCGCGGGCCAACACCACTTTTTCCCAATACAGCCTCTTTCGCCATATTCTTGAGGAGATCGCCGCAAATGAGGGCCTTGATGCTGTCAGAAGGGCGACGACATACGAATAACCAGCGTGGTCTTCGCCTCTGGCAAATACAATATTAATGGTGAACATGATGAAACAAGTCTCAACGGTATGCGCCCGGGACTGCTATGACACCTGCGCTTTAATTGTCTCCCTTGGCGAATCAGAACGGATTCTATCAATCAAGGGTGACCCGAGAAATCCCATAACCCAAGGATTTACTTGTCCCCGGGGGGCCAGGGATCATGAACGGCTGTACAAGAATCGAGTTGAAGATCCTTCCCTGCGCAAAGGAGACCGTTTTGAACGGACCGGCTGGAAGGAAGCCCTGGGGGTCGTGTCGAGGAAACTCGGTGAAACGCTCAAAAAGCATGGCTCAGAGGCCGTGTTATATCTTGATTATGCCGGAAACATGGGTTTATTGACAACCGTATTCCCAAGAAGACTTTGGAATTCTATTGGTGCCACACAGACGGACTGGGCTTTATGCAGCCAATCAGGTCAAAGCGCACTGGCTCTGCATTATGGCGATAGCTATGGCACAAAGCCTGTTGAGATCCCTTCAATGCATCTTGTCGTGTTCTGGGGTTTTAACGCTGCCGTGAGTTCACCCCACATGTGGGCCCTTGCCAGAAAAGCCCGCAAAGAACGAGGCACTCGAATTATTGTCATTGATCCCAGAGAAAGCAAGACAGCAAAAGGTGCGGATCTTTGGATTCAACCCATGCCGGGAAGTGATGTTGCTTTGGCTTATGGAGTAATAAACTACCTGGTCCAGAATGATTCCGTAGACCTGCAGTTCATGAAGGAATGGACCCGGGGTTTTGAACAGCTGAAGGCACATGCGGGCGAGTGGACTCCTGACCGGATAGAGCAAATTACGGGGGTTCCCTGGAGATACATCGAGCAGTTGGGGAAAGCGTATGGCAGTCTGAAACCCAGCACAACAATGATCGGCATTGGATTGCAGAAATGCGACCAGGGCGCCGACCAAGTGCGGGCCGTGTCATTCATTCCAGCACTTCTTGGCTTGCACCGGGGCTTTTTTTACAGCAATGGAAATTCCTTTTTGGTGAATGGATCACTCCTTTCCGGCCGAGCGCTTACAGAGAAGACTTCAAAAATCATAAAACAGGTAGCCCTTGCCGACCTTGTCAAAGGTGGTGAGTTCAAATTTGTCTACATTAACTGCATGAATCCTGCCATGACGCTCCCCAATCAACAGGCTTTCAGAGAGGGATTATCACGACAAGACGTTTTTGTTGTGCTTCACGAGACACATTGGACAAAAACAGCCCGCTATGCAGACGTAGTCCTTCCAGCACCGACCTACCTTGAAAAAGACGATCTGGTCATTCCCTGGGGCCATCATTACATTCAATATTCAAGAAGAGCCGTTCACCCTGTCACGAACAGTCGAAGCGAAGTATGGGTCATGCGGGAAATTGCCGAGGAACTGGGCCTGAAAGATGCTTGGCTCTATGAAGATGCGTGGAGTGCTGTGGAGTCGGCGCTTGCAGATGCCTTGGAAGGAGGAGAGTTCCAGTCTTTAAGGGCCGGGAAAATGCTCACACTCAAGACAAAACCAAAGAGAAAGTATTCGACCCCATCAGGAAAAATTGAATTCTATTCTTCTCGAGCTGCGAAAACCGGTTTGAATCCCATGCCAATTCAAACTCCGCTGCACGTGAAGGAGGGAGCTTTCATCTTGCTCAACAGTGCTACACTAAATTATACCAGTACACAGTTTCAGGAGGTGTATGGTGCAATTCCCGCCGTAGTGATGATGAACCCTCAAGATGCCGGCCGGCTGGGGATAAAAGAAGGGGATATGGTTACGATCGCGAATGAACGCGGACAAGTACAGGTGAGCGTAAAAATTTCCGGCTCCCTGCCTGGGAGGGTTCTGTGGTCACCAAGGCAATCCCAGGGATTGGCAGGGGAGCCACTGAATCGCTTGATGAGCAGCATCCCACAAGAGATTGGGAACGGACCAAGGTTTAATTCAACAGTGGTCACTGTCGCCTCATTATTCCGGGGGGAAAATTCCGGAACTGATAGAGGGAGATATTTTCAAGTGCATCGTCCCCCTTACCCCGCAAGATGAACAACACCGCAAGCATCGTTTCAAAAGTCTGGAGTTTCTGGCTCACCCTGCGGGATGACGGATTAAGTCATGGCGATTATCTCCGTCATAGTAGCAAGCTCCAACGGCATCGGCTTGATCTTCATTAAGGAGGTTTTCGATTTGGGATTCATGTCCGGGTTTGGTCAGTTGCTGTTTCTTACTTCCATCTTTTTTCTCAACTTTATGGCGCGGATAACCCCTTCTCCTCTTATGCCTCAGATCGAGGCTGATCTGGGTCTGGACCACGCGGCGGCAGGGTCATTTTTTTTGATCATTTCGGCGGGATATTTTATTGGACTCCTGGGGTCGGGCTTTATCTCCTCAAAAATAACGCATCGTGGCACCATCATCATGTCTGCGATGGCTGTAGGTATTGCCCTTCTATGCATCTCCCTGAGCCAGGATCTCTGGACTATTCGGCTTAGCTTCCTTTTCCTTGGGGTTGCCGCAGGAAATTACCTGCCCTCTGGAATAGCCGCACTCACCTCCCTAGTGGAACAGCAGCATTGGGGAAAGGCGCTTGCCGTTCATGAACTGGCCCCAAATGTAAGTTTTGTGGCAGCCCCATTTCTGGCCGAAGCCCTGATGGGCTGGTTTTCCTGGAAAGGAGTTATGGTTTTGCTGGGAGTGTCGTCCATTTTACTGGGGACGACATTTGCCTGCATGGGGAAAGGGGGTAGGTTTTATGGAGAGGCACCTGGGATTCCAGCGGTAAAAGGCCTTTTTAGAGAGCCTGCGTTTTGGATTATGGTGGTGTTGTTCAGCCTGGGGGTCAGCTCTACGCTGGGCATTTACACAATGCTGCCCCTTTTTCTCATAACGGAAAGAGGTATGGAGCGGGGTTGGGCGAACAGCCTGGTGGGTTTTTCAAGGATTTCGGGCATTTTTATGTCTATGGTTGCGGGCGTGTTCAATGATCGGCTGGGCCCCAAGAGGACGATTTTCACGGTGTTTGTTGTTACAGGAATCCTCAGCATTCTTCTGGGAGTTCTAGCCGGGCCGTGGACAGCCTTCTTCGTATTTTTGCAGCCGCTGGTAGCGGTGTGTTTTTTCCCTCCCGGTTTTGCAGCCCTTTCCTCCCTGGTTGCTCCCAGTGCCAGGAATATTGCCGTCTCTTTCACTACCCCTTTGGCTATTGTGGGGGGAGGCGGCCTCATACCATTGATGATCGGCATGTCGGGTGATATGGGCTGCTTCGGGACGGGAATAGCTGTT
>JAFDGR010000072.1:0-16566 GCA_019309145.1 Deltaproteobacteria bacterium
ATTGTAATATGTGCAGCAAAATTTGCAAATAGCCAGATAATTTTTTAGGCTGCTGCTTTATCTCAGGAATTTGACAGGGAGATAGAGCGAGATGGATGGTATGTAGGTAATGATAAGGAGAGCGAGGAGGAGGAGGACCAGGAAAGGGGCGACTGCCCGGCTCACCTGGACCAGGCTCTTCTGGGTGATGCCCATGGTGACGAAGAGATTGAGCCCGAAGGGAGGTGTCAGAAAACCGAACTCGATGACCAGGACCATGACGATCCCATAGTGGACCAGGTCGATATCAAACCTCCTGAGGGTTTCGAGAAAGATGGGGGAAAGGATCATCATGGCGGAGACATCATCCATCACTGAACCCATGATCAGGAAGAGGATGTTGACAAGGGCTAGGAAAATCCACCATGTCTTGGCAAACCCCACGGTGAATTCCGCGACCCGGAGCGGGATCTGCTCTGAGGTCAGCAGCCAGATAAAGGTCATGGCACAGGAAAGAATAAAAAGGAGGGACGCGGAAAGCACCGCCGATCCCACCAGGGCCTTTTTCAGGCTTGACCACTTCATTTCCCGATATATCACCAGCTCCACAAAAAGGGCGTACACCACTGAAACAGCCGCCGCCTCCGTGGGCGTAAAAGCCCCTGAATAAATCCCCCCAAGCACGATGATGGGGAGCAGAAGCCCCCATATTCCTTCCCGTATGATGGCCAGTCCTTCCCGCAGGGTATACTTCTTTGTCTCCTTCCAATCATGCTTCCGGGACATATAGATGGTATAGCCGATGAAAATGGCCCCAATCAGGACACCCGGGAGTATCCCTGCCATGAAAAGCTCTGCCACCGAGACATTCATCACCAGGCAATAGAAGATCATGGGAATACTTGGCGGGATAACGATGCCCAGAGAGCCGGCGGAGGTAAGAAGACCAACGGAAAAATCCTCACTATACCCGGATTTGACCAGCGCGGGAATCATGATGGACCCGATGGCCACAACCGTGGCAGGGCTCGATCCCGACAGGGCCGCAAAGAACATGCAGGCCACGACAGATGCGACCGCTCCTCCCCCCCGGATATGCCCCACAAGAAAATTCATTACATTGATCAGCCGCCGTGCCATGGCCCCTTCCGTCATAATAGACCCGGCGAGGATGAAAAAAGGAACCGCGAGCATGACAAAATTGTCTAGGGCGTTAAAGAGTTGCTGGGGAATTACCAAAAGCGGTGATGACGTGAAAAAGAAAAGAGCTATAGCGGTGACAATTGCCAGGGTGACGGATATGGGGACACTGATCAGGAGCAGCATGAAAAATGAGATGATTATTGTAAGAATCATAGCAGCACCATCGCCTTAGAGGTCACCTGGCCCATGTCTGAAAGCCTCTCGCGCGTGGGAATAGGCCGCGTGGAAGAAGCGCATTGAAATGGTGCAGGAAAAAAGCGGAATAGGGATGTACGGGATATACATGGGCACATGGAGCGTCGCGGTGCGAGCACCGTATCGGTGGAGCTTCTGTATCTGCACCACGGCAAAATAGATGATGAAAATAAAAAACACCCCGCACAGGAAATTGGCCAAGGCACGGATCAGGTGACTGGATCGGGGAGGGAGGTATTTTACCATGGCCTCCATGCTGAAATGGGTGCCGTACTTGACCCCAAGACTGGCACCCAGAAACGTCAAAAAGATGGTCAGGTACCGGCCCAGTTCCTGTGCCCAGCTGAAGGCAAAATGGAAGCCGTATCTGAGCACGACCTGGACAAAAACAAAGATGGCCAGTCCCAGGAGAGTGAGCCCCAGCAACAGCTCTTCAATATTATTCAGAATACGTCCTATCTTGGGCATGTGCGCGCACTTGAGGGAGATGACTCAAGAGGCCTGGAAGGGTGTTCCCCTTTCAGGCCTCCCGTGAGAAAAGACAGATCAAAATGAGGTGTCCCTATTTGGCATACTTGTTGACCTCTTTGATCTTTGCCATGAACGCGTCAAACAGATCGGCTCCGATGACGGAGCGGTATTTCGAATAAACAGGGGTCATTGCCTTTTTGAACGCTTCCCTTTCTGCGGGGGTCAGTTCGATAATCTGTACCTTCTGCTTCCTGGCTACCGCATAGATGCTCGGCCCTGGTTTTACTTTGCCCGTCTTGGGGTCTTTCTTGCTCATAACACTCATGGACAGCATATCACGGAGCGTGTGACCCCTGTTTACGATTTCCACCTGGTAGGCCGCCTCTCTCATGATTTTCTGTATCCTTGCGGGAAGGGAATTCCACCAGTCAAGATTGGCAATGATGAAACATTCCGTCAGGATGTGGTGCGTAATGGTGACATACTTATTGACCTCAGTAAATTTCATCAAAACAGAGGTATAAAGGGGATTGTCCTGCCCGTCAATGACGCCCTGCTGCAGCGCGTTGTACACCTCGGGAAAGGGCATGGGAACGGGGTTGACGCCCATCTGCTTGAACGTGTCAATGTACACCGGGCTTTCCATGAGCCTGATCTTGAGCCCCTTCAGGTCCGACGGTTTCCTGATGGGCCGTTTGGAATTGGTCAAATCCCTGAACTCATTCTCGGTGAACCCCAGCGGCATAAATCCCTTGGCCGGGAAATAGCTGAAGAGTTTTTCCCTGATTTCGCTGTCAAGCACGGCATACGCGGTTCGCCGGTCCGGGAAGACAAAGGGGAGCGGGATAAGCGATGCCTGGGGGACGAAATTGGACATGACCGCGCTGGTGATGGCCGCCAGTTGCAGGCTTCCTGACTGGACCTGTTCGGCCATTGAGCGTTCTCCACCCAGTTGTCCCATGGGATAGGTCCTGACTTCGACTTCTCCGTTTGTTTTTTCCATGACGAACTTTGCAAAATGCTCAACCCCAACGCTTTGCCCGTGGAAAGGAGGGGCCACATGACCGAACTTGACAACCATCTTGGCCGAGGCGTTTGTGAAAACAAAGAACAAGACAATGGTGAAAAAAGCTCCGTAAACCAGAAATTTGTTTCCCTTTTTCATTTTTCCCTCCTCCTATTGTTGGTTATTAAAAAGCCGAAACCGCGAATCCTCATGGGCGTAATCTATCGTGATTACTCCCTGGAGTCAATTGATAAAATGGGGTGCTTTTTGAGCATCAAAGTGCGTTAGAGCGGGAAGAACCACTATTTATTTTACAAAGCAGCGGTATCTATGGTAGAAAAAGAGTCAAAATTGACCAGGACGCCAATGAAGCGAAATCAATGGGAGGACCACTATACCCGGCAGGCCAGAAAAGAGCGCTGGCTGGCCAGGTCCGTCTATAAATTACAGGAAATCGACCGAAAATTCAGGATATTTGCCCGTGGCGACCATGTCCTCGACCTTGGCTGTTATCCGGGTTCCTGGTCCCAGTACGCGCTCGGAAAAATCAGACCGAGAGGCATGGTGGTAGGGATTGATCTCAAGGTCCCGGATCACCTCTCCGATCCCCGTTTTCGATTCCTTCAGGCGGATATCCTGACCCTGGAGCCGGAATCATTGCAGGATAAAGCCGGCTCCCTGAACGTGGTTATGAGCGACCTGGCGCCGCAGACAACCGGGGTCAAGGACGTAGACGTTGCACGGTCCATGGATCTGGTAAGAAAGGCCTCGGAGATTGCATTGAAAATGCTCTGCCCGGGAGGACGGTTCATCTGCAAGGTCTTTGAGGGGGAGGATTTCCAGGATTTCCGGGCCGAAGTCTCCTCCCGGTATAAGCAGGTACGGGTTTTCAGGACCGGGGCGACCCGGAAAAAAAGCCGTGAAATATACCTCATCGCGAAGGGATTTCATCCTTAGCCCGGGCGGTAAAGACGTTTTCATTCAGGAGGAATCATATGTCAGGTCACTCTAAATGGAGTTCCATCAAACACAAGAAGGGAGCGGCGGATGCAAAACGGGGGAAGATTTTTACCCGGCTTATCCGCGAGATAACCGTTGCGGCCCGGATGGGTGGGGGGGATCCCACGGGGAATCCACGACTGAGATCCGCCATTGCCGCCGCCAAAACCGAGAACATGCCCAAGGAAAATATTGAAAGGGCGATCAAGAAAGGGACGGGCGAACTGGAAGGAACTTCTTATGAGGAGAGCAGTTACGAAGGGTATGGACCCGGTGGAGTGGCCGTCCTGGTCGATTGTTTGACGGACAACAAGAACAGGACTGTGGCAGAGGTGAAACACGCGTTTGAACGGCATGGCGGGAACCTGGGAGAACCCGGTTGTGTGGCGTGGATGTTTGACAAGAAGGGCCTCATTGTCATTGAGAAGGATCAGGTGGACGAAGAAAAACTCCTGGATCTGGCCCTGGAGGCCGGGGCTGAAGATGTGAACGACGAAGAGAGCGAATTCGAGGTGATCACCGATCCTGGAGACTTCGAGGCGGTGAAGGAAACCATAGATGCCGCCAATATTCCTTATACCCTTGCTGAAATCAGCATGATCCCCAAGAACACGGTGAAGCTGGAAGGGAAAAAGGCACAGCAGATGCTGAACCTCATGCAGGCCCTTGAAGATAATGATGATGTGAGTAACGTGTATGCCAATTTTGATATCCCCGACGAAGTCATGGAGGCGTTGGGTTAATGCTGGTCCTCGGGGTCGATCCTGGTTCAAATGTGACAGGGTACGGCCTGGTTGAAAAGAAAAACAACAAATTGTCCTGCGTGGGCTACGGAATTGTTCGCCCGCCCGCCAAGTCTCCCTTCTCTCACAGAATTTACCATATCTTCAAAGAATTGTCCGAGATCATGGGCCGTTTCGAACCGGAACAAATGGCTGTTGAAGACCTCTTTTACGCCAAGAACGCGAAGAGCTCCCTGAAACTCGGACACGCCAGAGGAGCCATTTTTGTGGCCGCGGTCCAAAACAAGGTCAGGATTTTTGAATATACCCCCCTGGAAATCAAGAAATCCGTTGTGGGGTATGGGAGAGCTACCAAGGAGCAGGTGAGGACCATGGTGAAAATGATTCTGAAACTGGATACGGAACCGGCTCTTGATACCACCGACGCACTGGCCGCGGCTATTTGTCATTTGCACTGGCACCGATTTGAAAATGCTTTAAACAATCAATCCGGCAGAAAAAACAGAACATGATCGCACATCTTTCCGGTCTTCTTCTCAGGAAATCCACCCGGTCCCTGGTCATTGATGCCGGGGGAATAGGATATGAAGTTATCGTCCCTCTTTCCACGTTCTATGCCCTGCCGGGAGAAGGGGAACGGGTGGATCTTCACATCTACACCCATGTTCGGGAGGATGCCCTTTCGCTTTTTGGTTTTCATACCAGGCTGGAAAAGGACCTGTTTCTGATGTTGATCGCGGTATCAGGCATCGGCCCGAAACTGGCCGTGAATATCCTCTCCGGCATTGGACCGGGTGAACTCCAGGAGGCCATGGCCCGCGGTGACGCTCTCCGATTGCGATCAATACCCGGGGTCGGGAAAAAGACCGCGGAACGGATTGCCCTGGAATTGAAGGATCGTGCCTTGAAGAGTCTGGGGGACAGGGAAATATCCCCCGTGTCCATGATGGATGAGCAGGAGAAGAGGCTGCTGGATGACGCGTTATCGGCCCTCACCAACCTGGGTTACCAGGCGAATTCGGCCAGAAAGGCGTTGGAAATGGTCCGCCGAGCCCAAGCGGATATTACCCTGGAAATCCTGATCAGAGAGGCACTCAAAAAACTGGCCTGACCCCAGGCCCATGAACCGAACAACGTGAACGGTTGCCATGGAAGACAGAATTATCGATCCCGAACCATTGCAGGATGAAATTCCCGCGGAAATCAGTCTCCGTCCCAGGAACCTCCAGGAGTACATAGGTCAGGAGGAGATGAAGCGGAATCTGCGGGTGTTCATTGATGCAGCGCGGGGGCGCTCCGAGGCACTTGATCACGTCCTGTTCCATGGGAGCCCCGGACTGGGCAAAACATCGCTCGCCCATATTATCGCCAATGAACTCCAGGTTGACATCAGGAGCACGTCTGGCCCGGTTATTGAAAAGCCAGGAGACCTGGCCGCGATACTGACCAGCCTCCAGCCCAAGGACGTCCTGTTCATAGATGAAATTCATCGTTTGAACCACGTGGTGGAGGAAATCCTGTATCCGGCCATGGAAGACTACCAGCTGGACATCATCATCGGCCAGGGCCCTTCGGCCCGGACCATGAAAATCCCGCTCCCCCCGTTTACCCTCGTCGGCGCCACCACCAGGGCAGGCCTGTTGACCCCTCCCCTTCGTGACCGCTTCGGTGTCATCCTGCGCGTGGAATTTTACGAACCAGCAGATCTCCAACAGATTGTGCTCCGGTCGGCACAGCTCCTTGAGATCCCCATACGGGATGCGGGGGCCCTGGAAATAGCCAAACGGGCAAGGGGCACGCCAAGGGTGGCGAACCGGCTCCTCAGGAGAGTAAGAGATTTTGCCGAGGTGGAGGCGGACGGCGTTATCACCGAGGATGTAGCGCATCGTGCCCTTGATATGCTGGAAGTCGACGAGCACGGGCTGGACAAGATGGACCGTCATATTATGTTGACGATCATTGAGAAATTCGATGGAGGACCCATCGGGTTGAACAGCCTCTCAGCGGCGGTCAGCGAAGAAAAAGATACGATCGAGGACGTGTATGAGCCCTTTCTCATCCAGCAAGGATTTATGAAGAGGACCCCCCAGGGAAGGATTGCAACAAAACGCGCCTACCAGCACTTTGGAATTCAGGTCTCGGAGACCTGCGGCCCGATCCAGAAAAAGCTCTTTTGATCCCCGTACCCCTGTTACAAATCTGATTTGTCGATTGATATAATAGAAGAGACCTTCCGCTCGAGGTTTTTCACCTCGTCCACAATGATCCGGGTGTATTCCTTTCCCGGGTCCCCTGAGGAAGTTTTGTCATCAAGCCGCCGCGCAAGGCCCCCGACAACGGTCAGGGAATTCCTGCAATCATGGGCTATTCTCTGGGACATCTTGCCGATAGCGGCGAGCCGTTCCGCTTCGATCAATTCCGAGGTTTTTTGTTCCAGCTCCGCGGTACGTTCCTTCACTTTTTTTTCAAGATCCCGGTTCAACTCATTGATCTCCTCATAAAGCTGGGAAATCCTGATGGCAATGCCGATCTGATTGGCAATAATGGTTATGACATCATTGAATCGCTCATGGAAGTACCCCTTCTTCCTGCTGGAGGTAACAAGGACCCCGATGGTTTCTCCTTCCACGATGATGGGGGCAACGGCGAAGGACCTGATATTTTCACAAACGGTTCTTGTCGTGGATATGGGCTTGTTGATTTCATCAGAATCGTTGATGATAAGGATTTTTCCGGTCAGGAAGCATTCTCCTGAATAGCTGTCCACCGTCGGTTTCCTGGTGGCCTGTTCTATAAAGGCCCGGCTCAGCCCGGTATGACTCCTGATCCGCAGGTTCCCGTTCCTGTCCAGCAGGCGGATTGAACAGGCATCCAGCTTAAATTCTTCCACAAGAAGCCCCACGATGGCATCAAGGACATGCTGCACGTAAAGGAGTGAAGAAACAAACCTCGTGATTTCCTGCAGGATCCTGATCTTCTGCTCTGCTTCCTTCAATTGTCTGGCGGTTGAATCCATATCCGTGTGGTCCTTGTTTGTTGTTAAAACAAATTTCCCTGTTTGCCCTCATCCTTGTCGTCCGGATTGTGCCCTTTCTCCACCTGAAGGACGTTCCCTTTCAGAAAATACCGCTCGAACAAACGGCTGTAATCGGTCCATGCACCTTCCCTGCCGTCCTTTTCAAAGAGACGTCCCAGGCCGTTGACCTTCGCGTCCAGGTCGTCCGCGAGATGAAGGACAAATGCTTCCAGAAATTTCGGCCGCTTGGGTGATCCAAACTCGTATTCTCCGTGATGACTTAAAATGAGATGCTTCAACCGGAGAGCCAGGTCCTGCGGGAATGCTTTCAGGCCCGCGAGCTTTTCCTCCATCAGGAGGGTTCCCTGGACCAGGTGGCCGACGAGCCTCCCTTCATCAGTATAATCGATGTGCAGGTCCCAGCTCAGTTCCCGGATTTTTCCGATGTCATGGAGGAACGCCCCGGCCAGCAGGAGATCCCTGTCCAGGTGTGGATAATGGTCTGCCACCTGCCGGATGATCCCGCACACGGACAACGTGTGTTCCAGCAGGCCTCCCAGGTAATTATGATGGAAATTCTTGGCGGCCGGTGCTTTTTCAAAGAGGCGCATGAACTCCGCATCTGAGAAAAATCGTTCAATAAGGGCCTTCAGGTGAGGGTTCCGGATCTCTTGCAGGAGTTTTCTGAGACGCGTCACCATGGTCCTGGGGGATTCTGCTGCGGACTCCTGGAAAAGGGAGTAATCCACTTCCCCGTTCACCACCTCAAACCGGGACAGTGTCAACTGGATGCGGTCCCGAAAAGAGGTGGCGTTCCCCTGGATATCAAGGACGTCCCCGGTCTTGAAACGGGATGAAACCTCTTCGGCCCGTTCCCACACCTTGGCCTCCACATCTCCGGTGCGGTCAGCCAGGGAGATGGTCAGGAAGGCATCACCTCTTCTGGTTTTGCCCAGCCGTTTCTCCCGTACCATATAGAGGCCCTGGACATTGTCACCTTCCTGGATATCCTTGATCCAGGTATGGGGGGCATGATCTGACATTGGGCTCTTGTCCATCAATCGTCAAAATCGCCCGATGCTCCCTTATCGGGATTCAGGGTCTTTGCGCGTGAACGGATCTTTGCCTCGGTCCATTCTTCCGGATCTTCGATCCTTGCGGCCTTCGGTCCCAGCGCGAAAGAACCTGCCTGCAGAATCGCCTCGATGGCCAGCGGCGCGGTATTTTGGGCATTGAACACCGTGGTGAGGAGTTCATAGACAAAGTCCTCAACACCCTGCGCCATCCTTTCACGAATGTCCTTCGGGAGAGCGAGCAGCCTGTTTTCAAAGGGAAGATTCAGTTTCTTGTAATTGCCTCCCTTCAGGCCTTTCTCTTTGGCATAGTTCACCATCTCGTTCCACATGTCTTCGGTGACGCCTTTATCGGGCATCTTGATAAATTCTCCGTTCTCATCCAGCTGGGCGTTTCCGTATTCATTCACCTTGACGCCCCAGGAGATCATTTGAAGCGCCGTGGCCACGTTTGCCTTGGTGGTGCGGGTCTCCTTTGCGATCCGGCGAAGGCGCTCTGAACTGTTTCCCGACGTCCCGTGCTGTGCGCCCGAAACCTTGTATGGTGCAAGTGCCTCATGGATTTCCGCTGTAAGCGGCACCTGGATGCCTTGATCACTGGCCTCAATGCCATGGGTCGTCCCATTGTTCAGGGCGATCCAGTCGGGAAAAATATCATGGGCATTCAATCCCCGGATGAGGAACAGGGCCTCCTCCACCGTAGAAAGACCTTCCTTCCCCTTGATTTCTCCCACTTCTGTTTCATGGCCGGCCCATACCGGTACATACGGGGCCAGGACAAGATTGGCCAGGAGGTTTTCATCGTCCGGGAGGTGGGAGGCATCTATGGCGATGGACGTGACGCCTGCGTCAAACAGGGACGGGATCTCTGTTTTCGCCTTTTCCACGTCATCCGCGCTCTTGATGCCGTAGTGATCCGCGTGAATGGCAACGGGCACCGTGATCCCCAATTCATTACAAACCGCATCCGCCTGCCTCGCGAGGTTCCAAAGGCTCGTGGCGCAATAGGCGGAACCTCCTCCCTCGGATTTAGCGATCTCGAGAATAATGGCTGCATTGGCCCGTTGCGCCGCCTGCAAGGCTCCCCTGATGACAAAATGATTTCTGCCATTGGCCGCGATGGTCATGGCCTTCCCCTTGGCCAGCATGGCCCGGTCGATGGCCTTCCCGCTCACGATCAGTGCCCGTGAGTGGGGAAAAAGCCGGGCAATATTCGGTGGCCTGCCGATTTCAAGCGCTTTTTCAAAGTCTTTTGATCCACTCCCTTTATCAGATGCCATTTTTCATCCCTCCTTTGCGTGCGAAAAATTTATAGCTACCGAAATACAGAATATATCCTTTTTTCTGAGTGACCGGTCCTCTCTACTTCTCCCCATGGTGGGGCTCGACAATAACCTTAATACAGTCGTGTTCAACCGGCGATGCCACCCACTGAAACGCCTTTGTGGCCTCTTCCAATCCCAGCCGGTGGGTCACCATGGCTTCCACCGGGATGTCTCCCGCATTGATGAGCCGCAAAGCGGTGACACAGTCAACCGGGCTCCCCGCATAGGTGCTTGTCAGGGTGATCTCCGTCCTCCAGAAAAGCTCATTAATCGTCGCGGGAACCGTCGCATTTTCAGAAGCCCCTCCGAAAAAAAGAACCGTCCCGCCCCGTTCGACGCACTTCATTGCCAGCGGAATAAAACCATCAAAACAGAGAATAACCAGGTCCGCAAGAAGCCCGTCGTTTGCCCCTCTCAGTTTCTCAACAAGGGTTTCATCCGCGCTCAATGTTACGTGGGCACCCATCTCCTTTGCCTTTTCGAGGCGGAAGGGGATGGTATCAGCAGCCACCACCAGGGCGGCCCCAAGGGCACGGGCGAGCCCGATGTGGAGCAAGCCTGATATTCCGCTCCCAAGGACCAGGACCGACTGCCCCGGTTTGAGCCGGGCATTTCTCTGCCCCCGAAACACGCAGGCAAGCGGTTCCATGAAAGAAGCCTTTTCATAGGAAAGGCCATCCGGGATGGGGAAAACCCCCCTGTCCACGTTAATGGCGGGAACGCGCACGTACTCCGCGAATCCCCCGGGATCGAAGTGGGTTCCTCTGAGCAGGGTCTCGCACACCGTGGGATGTCCATTGAGGCAATAGTGGCAGGTATTGCAGGGCACGTGATGGGTGGCGGTAATCCGGTCGCCCACATGAAATTTTTCCACGCCCGGGCCCACCTCAACCACCTCGCCCGCCACTTCGTGTCCCAGGACCAGGGGAACCTTGTCCCGCCGGTACCATTCCATCACATCGCTGCCGCAGATCCCGCTCGCGACCACTTTCATGAGGAGCTCGCCCGGCCCTATTTCGGGCACGGCCATCTCTTCCAGCCGGACATCCCGGTTACTGTAGTACATCAAGACACGCATGGCACATCACTCATTTTTCCATTTGTTGAACAACTCCAGGGCCTCTTCAGGGGTCGCGTTGGCGTGAATGACCGCATTGAGGGCCCGCATCATGGCCACCGGGTGAGGGTGCTGCCACACGTTTCGTCCCAGGTTCACGCCGATCGCCCCTTTCTGAAGGCCGTCATACACAAACTGGAAGACCTCCAGGGCGGTTTCACATTTTGGACCTCCTGCCATCACCACGGGTACGGGGCACCCGCTTGTAACCCGATCAAAGTCCTCGGGGCAATAGTAGGTCTTGACGATCTTTGCTCCCAATTCCGCGGCTATCCTGCAGGAAAGGGCCAGGTAGCGGGCTGTCCGTTTCTCAAGCTCCTTTCCGACCGCGGTCACTGCCATGACCGGGATAGAGTAATCTTCGCACCTGTTCACCAGGTCGGACAGGTTTTTGAGGGTTTCCTTTTCATAGTCGCTCCCGATAAAAACGGAAAGTCCCACGGCAGCCACGTTCAGGCGGATCATCTCTTCGACTGAGGTGGTGATCACCTCGTTGGCCAGATCTTTCCCCACGACGCTGGTCGCCCCGGATACCCGCAGGATAACAGGAGTGTCCATGTCAGGGTCCACGCAACTGCGCAGGACACCGCGGGTGACGAACAGCCCATCGGCATAAGGCAGGAGCTCCCGTATGGTTTCCCCGGGCTGTTCCAGGCAATGGGTAGGGCCCTGGAAATAGCCATGATCAATGGGAAGAAACTGGCAGCGGCCATCCTCGCCGATGAGGCGGGAGAGCCGATTTCTCATGCCCCAATCCAGTGTGTCCAGCCCCTTGAGTGCCTTTTTCCTGGAAACCCTGGTCTCAGGGGCAAGTTCACCGGCACTGCGTGCGTCCAGGATACCTTCTGCGTCGGCCATTTTTCTCTCCTTCAATTGTTCATGGAACTTTTTTTATTTTTGTAAATACAAATTGTTACGTTATGCCTATCCCGTTGTCAAGAGGATTCAGCCTATGGAAGAATTCTCCTCAAAACATACCCTCCTCGACTCTTCCGGCCCTGCCAGGAGGGATGCACTAACATTTGCGTTGACTTGCAACCAAATTGATTTTATTTTATCTAAAAATTCGAAAATAATCAAATACAAGGAGCATACACTAAAATGATAAATAAAATTCTTGTGCCGGTGGAGAGATCCATCTATACCCCCCAGGCCATTGCATTTGCCGCACAGGCAGCGAACCCGCAGGATGCCGAAGTTCATCTCCTTCACGTGGTGAAGAAGGCCCGGATTCCCGCGGATCTGGAGCAATATATGCAGGTGGAGAGAATCAGTGAACCGCCCATCGATGTCTACCTGAAATTGATGGGAAACCAGATCATTGAAGAGGCGGAAAAAATTGCCAGGGAAAAGGGAATAAAAAACATCAAGACCAGCATTATCCAGGGGAATCCAGGAGATATCATTGTTGAGTATGCCGCGGCGCGGAAAGCGGATATGATCGTGATGGGCAGCTCCGGCCTGGGGAACGTAGCCACGACGGTCTGCCGGCGCGCAAACCGTCAGATCTGTGTCATTGTGCGGAGAAGTTTGCTGGATGGAAAAAAGGTCCTGGTGGTGGACGATGAACCGGATATCCTGGAAACGGTGGAAGATTTGCTCCCCATGTGTGACGTCACGTGCGCGTCAGCCTTTGATGAAGCAAGGGATCTCCTTGAAACGCAGGTCTTTGATATGGCCATCCTGGATATCATGGGCGTGAACGGATTTGATCTGTTGAAGCTCGCGAAAGAGAAAAAAGTCCTGGCCATCATGCTGACTTCCCACGCCTTGAGTCCTGAAACCACGGCCCAGGCCTACCGGGAAGGCGCGGCATCTTATATACCCAAGGAAAAAATGGGCGATATGGTCACCTACCTGAACGATGTCCTGGAGGCAAAGGAACGGGGAAAAGATTCCTGGTGGCGCTGGTTCGAGCGGTTCGGTTCCTTTTATGAGCGGAAATTCGGCCCGGATTTGAGGAAGAAAAGGTAATATCACGACCACAGCTGCGCCGTGAGCATCCCCGCGAGCATCAGCCCCGCCCCGATCATGCCGCGAAGGGACATTATCTCTCCGAGAATAAGCCATCCTGCCACCGCAGCAAAAACCGATTCCAGGCTGAGAATAATGGCGGCATGGGCGGGTGGGGCATATTTTTGTGCTACCACCTGCAACGTGTACGCGATGCCCACGGACGCGATCCCCCCGTACAGGATAGGAACAGAGGCCCGGAGGATGTTCTCGAGGACCATGTTTTCGGCTAACCCCGCCACAATGAGGCTCAGCCCGGAACAAACAGCATACTGGGCACAGGCAAGGCGCAGCCTGTTCACCTTGGGGGAAAGCCAGCCCACGAGAAGGACATGACCGGCCCAGAAGAATGCGCCCAGGAGCACCAGCAGGTCGCCGGGCGCGAAAGTAAAATCCCTGGTCACACTCAGGAGATAGAGACCCACCACCGCCAGCCCCGCGCCCAACCAACCTCCCCGGCTGGACTTCAAGCCCCAGAAGAGACCAAGGATCGGCACGATGATCACGTAGAGGCCGGTAATAAAGCCTGCCTTTCCCGCCGTGGTATAGACAAGCCCCAGTTGCTGGAGGCTGGCGCCCGAGAAGAGTATCAGCCCTGCGAGGGCGCCCCCCCAGAAGGCCTGTGACCGGGTGGCCCGTACCTGTTTCCCGGGGTCAGCACCGGGGTTGCTGTTCTTTGAACCCCGCATGGCCAGAGGCAGGAGCACGAGCATGCCCAGGGCAAAACGGACACCGTTGAAGGTAAACGCGCCCACGTAGTCCATGCCGGCACGTTGCGCAACAAACGCGCCTCCCCAGATAACGGCCGTCAGCAGGAGGAGCCAGTCGGCCCTCAGAACGCGCTTATCCATTTCGGTCCCTGCAGTCCATATCCGCGAACCCGCTTGTGTCAATCATCCTGAGCTGTAAGGTGCTTGGCGTTGTCACTCTTTCTTTTTTCCTTGCAAATTTTTATTTCTTCACTGCCAAAAGCACATACTCGTCTTAGGGGCGGAAAACCTGTATTTTCTGTGTGCGCGAGCATAGTGAAAATCCGATTGTGTGTCAACAATAGGGTCTTTCATACCACAAATCCACGGGGGATCCGCCAGAGTACTGCTCTGCGGGAATCTTTTTATCTGGATTCTCCGGCTGGAACCGACTGCTTCTTCCGGTGTCATCTTGCGTTGCCGCGACCCTGTATGGTAAGAAAAGTGCAGGGAGGATTGACATGGATATGATGGATAAAGGGATAGATCGTATTGTGGAGCAGTTGCGCAAGGGGGGCAGAAATGTGGTTTTTACCGGGGCGGGCATATCAACAGAAAGCGGGATACCCGACTTCCGGAGCCAGGGAGGCATCTGGGACCAGTATCGCCCCGTTTATTTCGATGAATTCATGAAATCCAGGGAGGCCCGCATCGAATACTGGCGCCAGAAGACCGCTTTTTACCATGACCTTCAGAAGGCCAGACCCAACAAGGCTCATCTGGCCGTTGCGACGCTTTATGAGATGGGGCTGGTGGAAGCGGTGATTACCCAGAACATAGACGGCCTTCACCAGGCATCAGGTATCCCGGACGAAAAGGTTATCGAACTCCACGGGAGCAACCGGCGGGTCCGTTGTATGAGCTGTGGCAGGATTTCCTCCATTGAGGAGGCCCACAAGCGCATTGAGGAAGGAGACCCGGCCCCGGAATGCGAATGCGGTGGATACCTCAAGCCGGATACCATCTCGTTCGGCCAGGCCATGCCGGAAAGGGAGGTGGAAAAGGCGATCGCCCTGTCCCGGACCGCAGATTCCTTCCTGGTGGTGGGATCCACTCTCCTGGTCCATCCGGCCGCCTCCATGCCCGGCTATGCCAGGGAAGCAGGCGCATTCCTCGCTATTGTCAATCTTTCAGAAACCCCATTTGACACGCTCTGTAAGGTCCTCATCCGGGGAAAGGCCGGCGAAGTGCTTCCCAAAATAGTTGACCGCTTGAAAGCGGGTTAGATATTAACCCTACAACGAGAGTTAAAGTAATTATATCTTGACATTTCAACCATGGTCTGCCATACTGCGCAACAACCCTTTAAACAAGGAGGCAGGCCATGCTACCCATTACATTTAGCGATTGCTTCCTCCGCAGCGAATCCAGACAGCATTTTTTCAATTACATGGTCGGGCAATTCAGCGACCTAGAGCGAAAATCCATCGAGCCGATCGCCCTGGCCGTCAAAGACGGTAATGTTAGAGCATTACAACGTTTTGTCAGTGATGCCCCGTGGGACGAAAATAACATGATATCCAAGTATCGTAGTTTTGTTAATGATGACCTTGGCAGTCCTGATGGTGCCTTAATCTTTGACGAAAGCGGTTTCGTTAAAAAGGGCCAAGACTCTATCGGTGTTGCGCGTCAGTACTGCGGCACCATCGGTAAGGTCGATAATTGCCAGGTCGGTGTCTTCGCCGCCTATGTGTCTGAGCACGGATATGCTCTTCTCGACAAACGGTTGTTTATCCCTGAACAATGGTTCAGCGACGATTATCGTGCCCGTCGTGAAAAGTGCAATCTCCCGGAAAGCGCCACCTTTCAGAGCAAGCCCGCACTCGCCGTGGAAATGCTCAAGGAAATCAGCTCGGAGAAGGTGCTGCCCTTCAAGTATGTCCTTGGCGACTCAATCTACGGTGTGAGCCCGGAGTTTATCAAAGCCGTTGAAGCCCTACCAGGCATAACATACTTCGTATCAGTTACCAAGAGCACCCAGTGTTGGCTTAAGCGGCCAATGACCATTGCCAAGCAATATCGCTGGGGCGGAGAAATCCGGACCAAGACCGTACTTGCCGATACCGCCGGCAAGCCGATGAGCGTCGAAGAACTGGGCAAAAACATCAACGACTATTTCTGGTACCGCCGAAAGGTGTCCGAAGGCTCCAAAGGGCCGATTGTTTATGAGTTCACCCGTCGTCGGATCATCGTGTCTGCGGCCGGGCTTCCTCAAAGAACCGTATGGTTGCTCATTCGGCGCACAATTGGGAACGATCCTCAATACAGCTATTTCATCAGCAACGCTTCCACCAGCACAAGGCTCAAGGTGCTTGTCTGGCTGAGCGGTTTGCGCTGGGCGATCGAGCAGTGTTTTGAGGAAACCAAAACCGACTTGGGCATGGACCACTACGAAGTTCGGAAATTTACGGGATGGCATCATCATATACTCACATGTATGTTGGCCCACTTCTTTCTCTGGCACCTGAAAATCAGGTTGGGGAAAAAAAGCACCATCTATTACGCTGTCGCAGCTTAGGGTCCTTCTCAAGGTGTTGCTACCTATGAAAAACCATACCGTGGAAAGCCTGCTCGAACAGATCCTTTGGCTTCAGGAAAGAAACCATCGCGCCTACCTCTCCCACAGGAGAAGACGCATGAAAAAACTTGCATATTATACCCAACTCTCGTTGTAGGG
>JAFDGR010000072.1:16586-18072 GCA_019309145.1 Deltaproteobacteria bacterium
CAATACTGTTCACTTAACAACCACAATATTGATATGCACTTGCCATACTGCCGAACTATTCTGATTTCTAGACTTTACCGGCCATTTACTCATCTTTCGTTTAACCACCCTCGGGTTACAGCGGCCACGACTCGATACCACCCGTTCCTCCAGTATTTCATCAAGGATGGCTTCATGAAAAGCTTTCCTATCCTGAGGGGGGAAAAGCGGCAAAACTAATCAGTTTTCGGCGAATCACCCTCACACTATGTACGTAAGAGAGACGGTCTGGATCTTCATTCGTTTTCAGCGCAGCTTCATGCATAATGCCGCGGATAGCAAAATGGGCCATCATGAAACCATAGAACTCTTGAACAACCAATTCAGGACGCTTACTCCGCAATATGATCTTTGCACCCCGCAGATGCGTTTTGAATTCGTCAAACGCGTTTTCTATCTCCCAGCGGTCATGATAAAGTGCTGCCAATTCCTTGGCCGGTGCCTCTTTTGGGACCAGAATGGTTGTTATAAGCCTATATAAAGATTCAGCATCTGGTACTCCTTCCAGCGTGTATTCAATAACACGAACATCAATGCCGTCCTTGTCATGGCGCCTGTCTTTATCCGAAGCATAAATCCGGCTCATATAGGAACCATCACGAAACCTCCGTAAGCAGGGCAGCTTTAGATTCTTCTTTACTCTCCAGAGAAGATCAGCACCTGTCTCCTGTGCCTGTTTCCATAACTTGTAACCGAAAAAATTACGATCGGCCAGACACAGCATGCCTTTGGTCAAAAAGCCAATCACATCTTTTGTCAGTGTTATTTCCCCTGTGTCGTATCCTGCCATTCGCGACCCGAACAAGACATGGGTCCCGTTTTCCACGAGCGATACAATGCGGATCTGGGGAAAGCTGCTTTGACCACGACTGGCCTTCGGTCGGCCAAATGCTAGTTCATTCTCTTTCGTGTCTGCCACATCCAAGGTGCTGCCGTCTATCGAGACCAGACGCCATGTGCGATACCATGCCCCTTTTGTCATCCGTTTACCCCCTCTCACAGCAATGGGACCAACCAGTTCATCATGAAGCACCTGGAGAGGCTCACTTCCGACTCTTTTGCGCGCTTGTGAGATGCCTGACTTTCCGGTCACTTTAATATGACCATTCGGCCCTTGCAGCCACCGAATCCCTTCAAGCAGACATCTGAGCACTTCCCGATAGGACACCTGCATATAAAGTGCTAATGCTATGACATAGTAAACAACAACATGTCCCGGGAGATCCCGTTGCCGTTTACTGGCTCGCCCTGTAGCTACAAGAACGCTGTCAATTCTTTCACGCGGGAAAAACTTGGCAATCACCCCCAGGCTAATGTGATCGGTAATGCGACTTCCTTTTGGTATTTCAGCGATTGTTCGTGCCATATGCATGCCCTCCTTATCTGTGTGATAAGGCAAGCATATGGCATCTAAACTCAAAAAGCAAGTATTAAGTGAACAGTATTG
>JAFDGR010000073.1 GCA_019309145.1 Deltaproteobacteria bacterium
AAAGAAACGGCCCGGAAGGGAGATCGCCCCTGCCCGAAAAACCCCGCCCCCTCCATCTGATCCTATCCTGGATCCCCTGAACGACGCCCAACGGGAAGCTGTCCTCCATGAAGGGGGGCACTTGCTGGTGGTGGCAGGACCGGGCACGGGCAAAACCCTGACCCTGACGCACCGGATGGCATCCTTGATCCGTTCAGGCCGTGGGGCTCCGGAACAGATCCTGGGACTCACCTTTACCCGGAAGGCCGCGCGGGAAATGGAGGAAAGGATTGTCTCTCTCCTGCAGGGGCATGCGGCCGCCATCCCTCACATCACCACCTTTCACGGGTTCTGCCTCGAGATCCTCAGGGAAGAGGGTCACCGGATTGGGATGTCTTCTCCCTTCTCCATCTGCCCGGAACCTGACCGGGATGCCATCATCAGGGAAATATTCTCCAAGACGGAAGGCCGGAAAATCAACTTCAGGACGTTCCTGAATCACCTCCCTGCCTTGAAACGGGCCACCCTTGCTGATGAAGAAGAATCCACGCCTGGCAGTGCGGTTGTCACGGCCTTCCGCATGTATCAGGAAAAACTCAGGGGCCTGGGCATGCTGGACCTGGACGACCTGGAAGTGGAGGCATCCAGGCTGCTTGACAATCACCCCGGCGTGGCAGAGAAATACGCCCTCATGTATCCGCACCTGTTTGTGGATGAATACCAGGACACCAACAGGATCCAGGTGGCCATCCTCAAGGCCCTCGTGCGGGTCGGTGGCGCAAGAATTTTTGCCATCGGAGATCCCGACCAGGCGATCTATGCCTTCCGGGGGGCAGACCTCCAGAACTTCTTCCGGTTCAGCGACGATTTCCCGGGGGCCGCGACAATCCATCTCGAACAGAACTATCGTTCCGGCAGGCGTTTACTGGAAGGGGCTGCCTTCCTCATGGAGAAGGAAAAACCGCTTGAGGCAGTGGCGAAGGAACCGGGGAACATCTCCATTGCATCCTGCCGCAGCGAAAAAGAAGAGGCGGAAATGGTCGTCGCCGCCATTGAGAGGCTGCTCGGCGGCACCACCTACTTTTCCCTTGACAGCGGCCGGGTTGCCTCCCATGAAGACGGGATGTCCTTGTCTTTCTGCGACATCGGGGTCCTTTACCGTCTCAACACCCAGGGGGACGCCCTTGAAGAGGCCCTGTCCCGGGCAGGCATCCCGTTGGTCCGATCCGGGGAAACCCCGCTCATCCAAAAGAGGCCTGTCAGGCTCATCTGCAGTTTCCTTCAAATGGTCCAGTATCCCGGGACTGACTCTTACCGGAAGAACTATGCGCGGATGGTGGAGGAGATGAACATGCAGGTACCCCTGTTCCCGGAATCATTTCCCGGCACCGGCACCGTCCCGGACCTCATAAGAAAATGCATGGGAATCCACGGTATAGAAACGGCCTCCGGGGAAGACGGTGAATCCCTCCGGCGCCTCCTTGCATGGGCGGAGGTGTTTGACGATGATCTGCCGGCCTTTCTGGATGCCCTTGTCCTGGAGCGGGGAATCGATCATGGGGGCCTGGAAGGCGACCGGGTGGGACTTATGTCCCTCCATGCGGCAAAAGGACTCGAGTGGCCGGTCGTGTTCATCACCGGGTGCGAGGACAGGCTCATTCCCTGCTCCCTCTTTGGGGATCACGACAATGCAGAGGAAAGGAGGCTCTTTTACGTGGGCATGACACGGGCCCGCTCAAGGCTCATCCTCTCCCACGCGCGCCGCAGGGCACTGAACGGCCGTGTCCTGGAAATGGCCCCTTCCCCGTTCCTCGAAGCGTTTCCGCCCAGTCTCTGCCGGCCCCTGGACCGCGGCACATGGAAACCCAAGGCAAGGCCTCACCACCAGCTCAACCTCTTTTAGTCTCTGTTCCATTCCAATTGCAGTTCGTTTGTTCAATCCACCTGCCATACCGGGGAGTCCCTTTCAAAAATTTCCCCGGCCAAGCATTTCCACAAAGGCCTCGAAGTTTGTCATTGTTTATTCCTGGAAAAAACACCACGGATCTTTCAGCCGAATCAAGGAAATATTGGATTCAAGCTTGCCTCTTCTTCTCAGGAAGAGTAATTTAGAATAAGTAGGAGTTTATAAAGCTTTTTTCACATCCAGGAATCGTGAAATGAAGCAATTTCTCCAGGTGCTCGGTTCCAAGATTGAACTCTAACCAAGTTCCCCGAACGAGTTGCAGCGAGGAAACGTTTTATCTCCTCCTGAATATCATATTTCTATCTGATTTTTTGGAGATGGATATGAATGACTTTCCTTATCAAGGAGGTAGAAAGGCAAACCCATGGTAATGTCCCGGCATTCCCCATCAGGCGGTTCCTCTGGTCCAAGAATACTGGTCATCGAAGACGAGCCCACCATAACCGAATTTTTGAAGACCGGGCTTGCCTATGAAGGCTATGAGGTGATTGTGGCCTTGGATGGAAAAACAGGTCTCGATCTTTTCCGGGAAAAGGAGTTTGACTTGATCATTCTTGACATCATGCTCCCGGATATAGACGGTTTTGAGGTCTGCCGCAGAATTCGCGAAACAGGGATCGAAACACCAATCCTGATGCTTACCGCCAAAAAGGAGATCTCAGACCGGGTGACAGGGCTTGATATTGGTGCTGATGATTATATGACCAAGCCTTTCAGCTTTGATGAGCTGCTGGCTCGAATGCGTGCCCTCTTTCGCCGCGCCGGCCGTAAACTCGAGAGCGCAGAGCTTCATGCCACCGACATAGTCCTCAATACGGATACCCGTGAGGTCTTTGTAAGAGGAAAGCGGGTGTATCTCACTCCTACTGAATTTTCCCTCCTCGAATTGTTTATGCGGCACCCCCGCCGTGTCTTTACCAGAAATACACTCCTCAACCGGGTTTGGGGCTATCATTATATCGGCGGCACGAATATCGTTGATGTGCATGTGAGCCATCTCAGGGACAAAATAGGCGACAGGCCATCCCGACTCATCCGTACCCACTACGGGGTAGGCTATGCCTTTTACCCGGAGGCTTAAGTGAAAAAAATAGGGAACAAGTTATCCCTCCGTGCGCGTCTGACCTTGATGTATTCGGGGTTGCTGGCAGTTATAGTATGTATCTTGGGAATAACCTTTTTTGTTGATACCCGAAGCTTGCTCATTCATTACACCGCTTCTCACGTACGGGCCGGAGCAAAACCTGTTATTGAACAATGGCTCTATGAAAAAGGATCTCGTTTTCCAACCTCGGACGATTTGAAACAAATCGCAGAATTATTGGCACGGGATCTCACTTCACGCAACACAGTAGCGGTGATCTTGGACAGCAAAGGAGTTCCAATAGCAACCGGAAAACTGCTGCCTGAAGAGCCGTCTCCTCCCCAACCTGAATCTTTCTATTATTTGCAGGCACTGGCGGGCAAAAATGAGGTGAGCTACATAATCTCACAGCAAAAACATCGCAGTTTGGTGATTTTAATCCCCCTGCGTCAAAGTCCCACGAGTGAAAAAATCCTGGGTGTAGCTCAGGTTAGCTCACCTTTGACATCCGTGGAACAGACTCTCTTTCGCCACGGGCTATCATTAGCAGTGGGAACCTTGATCACCCTCTTTATTGGGGTCGGCCTTGGATTCTTGTTGATTTCGTCGGCACTCGCGGGATTGAACCGCATGATTCATACCTGCCAGGAGATCTCCGCAGGGGATCTGACTCAAAGGGTAAATCTTCCTCGTCATCAGGATGAAATAGGAAAACTTGCGCACGCCTTTGACGAAATGGTGGATCGTATTGAATCCACACTTGACGCCCAACGCCGATTTATCGCCAATGCGGCTCACGAGATACGAACTCCGCTTACCGCCCTCCGTGGGTCATTGGAGGTACTGATGAGAGGCTCCCAGGATGATCCTGCCTCGTTTGCCCGGCTTTCTCAGGGGATGTACCAGGAGGTTATGAGACTCTCACGTTTATGTGAACAACTTCTTGATCTGGCCAGGCTGGAGATTGCAAGCAAAATCCAGAAAAGGCCCCTGAAGCTCGATGAATTTTTCAGCGGTCTTATGCAGCAGGCCAGGATTCTCGCACAAGGGCAAACGGTGGTGATCAAACAGGGTCCTCCTATCACTGTGCTTGCTGATCCTGATATGCTGAAGCAAATCCTGCTCAACCTGATTAAAAATGCTATACAACACTCAGGAAGGAAAAGCACCATAACCCTGGGGTGGCGATTCATTCCTGATCAAGTCGAAATATGGGTGGCAGATGACGGGGAAGGAATTCCGCCGGGGGATATTCCCTACCTATTTGAGCCATTCTACCGAGGCAGCAGTTCCGCCTCTAAGGGCGTAAAAGGGACAGGCCTTGGTCTGACGATAGTAAAGACGATGGTCGAGGCCCACAATGGACAGATAAAAGTAAAAAGCCAATTGGGTAAAGGGACAGATTTCATATTCAATTTGCCGCTGCATTAAATCCATTTTCTTCTCAATCATCTGCTGTTTTTCCGAGCAGTTTCCTGCTCATATCGAATTCCATGTAAATTTAATCTTTTCTTAATCATTCCTTTGATACTTCTTCATCATTGGTTGGTATCTTCTTACCAAAGATCGGAACCATACAACATAATAAACGGAAAGGGGGAATCTTTATGAGAAGAAATTTCTTAAAGGCTGGTATCATAGTGGGATTGCTTTTTCCCTTTATGGGAGGATGCGCCCCTGGGCCTCCACCACCGTTACTTGGAGGGCCGGGGGCCTTTGGGATAGGATGGATTATACTTGGTTTGATGGCCGTTGGTGCGGCTGTTTTATGGAAAAAATCGAACGACAAGACGCCGCCTAAAACTGACTCTATTCCCAACGCATTGAACGATATAAACGATCGCCTGAAGAACCTGGAAGAAAAGATAAAAGGACTGGAGAAATAAAAACAAAAACTTCCAGGCATCATTTCAAGACTGAGGGTGCTCAATGGCGCTGAATATCGTGAACCTGAACATAGTTGGGCAATTCCGCTTGCCTGTAACGGAAAGATTGTTGCTCATGTGAGGGTTTACTACGACGCCATCCATGTTGTCCCTGACTATCCGGCGACCCAGGAAATGAACGCCTATGGCGAATAGAGTTGTAGAAAAAATAGCGGAGGAGTGGATCCTTGTATTGAGCCTTATGGGGTTTCTTGTAACCTCTCTTTATCTCAAGCGCTTTCCCGCTTATGACAAAGCCGACCTGGAAGTTGTCTACATCCTTTTTGTCTTTCTGGTTATCGTCAAGGGCCTAGAGAGGACGAATTTTCTTCATGCGGTAGCGGCCAGGTTCAGGAGGGGGAGATGGCTTTCCCTGAAACTGGTTCTGCTCACGGCCATTCTTTCCATATTTGTGACAAATGATGTGGCTATTCTCACGGTGGTGCCTATGACCCTGGCTCTTGATGTGGATGACCCGGAAATGCTGGTGATCCTTGAAACCCTTGCGGCCAACGCCGCGTCAGCTCTCTCCCCCTTTGGAAATCCCCAAAATATCTTTATCTATTTTCATTACCACCTGCATCCACTGGAGTTTGTAAGAGCAATTGCACTGTTTTGCCTTGTGTCCGTTGGCTTTATCCTGGTGATCGCCTGGAAAAAAAGGCTCATAAATATCACCGGAAATGGGGACAGGGACAGGAATGTTGCTTGGAATGCCTATGTCTATTTGGGATTGTTTCTCATCTTCGTACTCGCGGTACTGAAAATCTTTCCCCTCGCGGTTGGATGGACTGCCATCGTATACACCGTGCTGTTGGACAGGAAAAGCCTTTCTATTGACTGGCTGCTCCTGATGACATTTTTTGCCTTTTTTGGGTTCACTGACAATCTCATAAAAATCGTCAGCCTTGCCATCGAAAATCCTCTGGAGGCCTTCCTTTATCCGGCCCTGGGGAGCCAGGTGATGAGCAATGTCCCGAGCACGCTTTTTTTCGCTGATCTTACGAACAACTGGCAGGCATTACTTTGGGGAGTAAGTGTAGGTGGATTGGGAAATCTGATCGGTTCATTGGCAAGCCTGATTTCCTATCGGCTTTATAGAGCTCGATTCGGAGGCTCCATAAGGTATCTCATGAGATTCCACCTTTACGGTTATGCTACGTTTCTTCTGGGTCTGTTGGTCTATTTCCTTTCCCGTAAAATGTGATATCTCTTTCTTGTCGATAACCTGGATATTATAAATCCAGTGGACCCCCAGAGACAGGGCGTCGCCCGCCAATGATGCCAGTACCATTGCCTTCGCATTATCATCCATCAGATTTTCTCCTCTCATGAAAACTGGTATAATAGCGTATCAAATGGGTACGAAACAAGGCAAACGCTTTTTGTAGCAATGGACAGTTGAAGTGCAATAGGATAGAATTACAAAAATTGAGCGGCAAAACCAGGCATTCCAGAGGGTATGAAAGGGGAGGGAACATGCGATGAAGGCGATTCGTGTACACGCGTTCGGCGATCCGGACGCAATGAAACTGGAAGAGGTCCCTGATCTCAAGCCGGGTCCGGGTGAGGTGGTGGTCCGGGTGGGCGCGGCCGGTATTAACCCGGTGGACACCTACATTCGATCCGGCACCTACCACATCAAACCGCCCCTGCCCTACACACCGGGGATGGACGGGGCCGGTACCGTGGAATCCGTGGGGGAACAGGTGAATCGTGTTAGCGTGGGGGATCGTGTCTATGTAAGCGGGTCACTCACCGGGACTTACGCGGAACAGGCCCTGTGCGAGGCGAACCAGGTATATCCCCTTCCTCATCCTCTTTCTTTCTCGCAGGGTGCCGGTATCAGTGTTCCCTATACGGCCGCGTGTTATGCCCTGTTTCATCGATCAAAGGCCCTCCCGGGAGAAACGATCCTCGTCCATGGCGCCACCGGGGGAGTGGGTCTTGCCGCAGTCCAGTTCGCGGTGGCCTCCGGCATGATCGTGATCGGGACAGGGGGAACCAAACGGGGAAGGGACCTGATTCGAGAGCAGGGCGTGCAGCATGTGCTTAATCACCACGACAAGGATTATCAGCACAAAATACTGGAGCTGACCGGCGGAAAAGGGGTGGACGTGATCCTGGAAATGCTCGCCAATGTCAATCTCGGGGCAGACCTGCCATTGCTGGCCCGCGACGGGCGGGTAGTCATTATCGGCAGCCGGGGGCCGGTTGAAATAAACCCGAGGGACGCACTGGTGCGAAATGCGGCTATCCTGGGTATGCTGGTGATGAACGCGTCCGAGGAGGAGCGATTGAAAATACACGCTGCTCTCCACGAAGGCATGAAAAACGGCACCTTGCATCCAGTGGTCGGAAAAGAACTGCCTCTGGCCCATGCCCCGGAGGCCCACCGGCTTGTCATGGAACCGGGCACCTTCGGCAAGATCGTCCTCATCCCCGAACAAATCAAATGATCAGTCCTGCCAGTCGTTTGATGCCCTCGTGGATCTGATCAACACTGGAATAGGAAAAGTTGAGGCGCATCTCGTTGGTCTTCCCTGTCCCTTCAGGGTAGAACTTGCTCCCGGGAATGAAGGCCACCTTTTGTGCAATGGCACGCTCGAAAAGCGCATCAGTATCAACCCCACCATCAAAACTGACCCAGATGAACATGCCCCCTTCCGGAACGGTCCACGAAACGCCGCCGGGCATATTTTGGTGCAGGGCTTCCAGCATGGCATCCCGCCGGGGGCGGTAGAGGCTGATGATCTTTTTGATATGCTCCCGCATGAATCCCTTTGCAATGAAGCGGGCTGTCACGCGCTGGGTCGCGCAATCAGGGCTCACCGTGGTCTTCTGAGCCCACTTGACCATGGGCCCGAGCATCTCAGGAGGACCTGCCGCAAAACCGAGCCGTAACCCCGGCCCCAGGATCTTTGAAAAGGATTTGGCAATGGTCACCAGTTTGGGGTCATCAAACTCGGTCCTGGCCAGCTCCCACAGGGTAATGATCCGCTCTCCGGTGTACCGGAGCTCCCGGTAGGGTTGATCCTCCAAAATCGGGAGATCGAACTCCTTGGCGATCTCGATGATGCGGCGGCGGCGGTCCAGGTCCATGGTCTTTCCCGTTGGGTTCTGGAATTCCGGGATCACGTAGATGAACTTGACGGACCGTCTCCTCCCAAACAGATCACTGAGGGTCTTTCTCAACTGCTCCGGTATCATGCCCAGTTCGTCCATCTCCACGCCGATCATCCGGGCACCGCAGGCCTCCATGGCCGCCAGGGAACCGGGGAATCCGGGGGCCTCGCACACGACCACGTCCCCCGGGTCCACCAGGGTTCGGGTAAAATAGTAGATGCCGTTGGTTGATCCCACCGTGATCATAATCTCATCATCGGAAAGATAAGGGACTTCTTCGAAATCCTTGATGATCTCCTTGAAGACCCTGTCACCGTCGCTTGCCCCGTACTGGAGCACCTCATCGCCTTCTTCGCGAATGACCCTGGCAAAAAGATCAGCGAGCAGGTCCTTTGGAAACGTCTCCGGGCTGGGCAGGCCCCCGGCAAAGGAGATCATGCCCGGGACCCCTTTGGTCACCTTCAGGATCTGCCGGATGAAGGAGTGCTTCATGGACGAGGTTGTCTTGGAGTACAACGTGGGTATCTTGTTGATCATCATGACCTCTAGCCGTTATCGGTGGAGATTCCTCGCACACACAACATCGATGCCGGCCTTTGTCAACGCGTCGGCCGTGGCATTCACGGCCTCATGCTTATCCAGGTAGTTCCGCTCCATGGCATCCATGAGCCCCTGCTTGAGGATCTCTTCCTTGGGCATGAAATAATCCAGGATATCCGTTGGATGCTCCCGCGTCTTTTCCACCTCCTCGTCTCCACCCTCATGTTTGGCCGAAATGTTGGGCACTGTTTTCGCGATCTCCACCAGTTCATCACGCCGGTTATAAGGCTGGATGACAATGGATTTCCACGTCTCGGTGATATGGTGCTCAAAACGCACCACATCTTCAAAACCCAATGATTCCCGGATAAGATGGCTCGCCAGGATGGTGTCGTTATTCACTGAGTTTGAAAAATTCAACCCGATAAGGCTGGTGGTCCCGTCGTCACGGGAAAAGAGTTTGGCGCCCGCCAGGGTCCACAGGACGGCAAAGGGGTTGTCATTCCCCATATACACGGAGATCTTGAACTCGTTATCAATCCCGAGCTTGTGGAGCATGTACCCAAGGAAAACCGTTCCGGAATTGATATTGAGGACTTGCCGAATGCCATAATTTGTATAGTAGGAGAGATATTCATCCACCCACTTCAGGGGATGATCGTTGGGCTGCCCCACACCCCCAAAGTACCCGGTAATGGTTTCCGGTCCGCCCAGATGCACGTTTGAACCGTCCGTCCCCTTGGTATCAAGAGTCTCCACATAACTGGCCCCCACGATCTGCATGGCGGCACCAACAGCCAGGATATCTCCCTGGTCATCCACCTGCTCTTTCATGCTGCGAACCCGGATATACCTCCCCGGCATGAGCTGCTGTCTTTCAATGGCCTGCTTTGCCTCGGCGATGAGCCATGGGAAAAACTGGAGTGCTGAAATTTCCAAAGTAACCGCGGTCCTTTTCTGAAATTCCATGGCATCGGCCTTTTCTCCCAGGATTTTTCTTCGATAGTCGGAGAGAGGAACAAACGCCCTCTTTTCCCGCTGTTTTTCCAACCACTCGATATCTGCCAGGTACGGGGAATCCATCTCTTTCAGGCGCCCCTTGAGATTTTCAAGCTTACGGGCTTTTGCGGCCTTTTGATTTATTTCATCAGGACCCCCGTATTTTTCCACAATCTCGAGGAATTCATTGATCAACTCGTTCTGCGGATCAAGCAGGAATCGATTGATCTCTTCCAGCCGATCGGGTGCTATTTTCAACCGGTTTCGTAAGTCCGACATGGCGCTTTCCTCCTATTTATATTCCCTGATCACTTCTTTGAGCTTTTCCTCTTCACCCTTCATCATGTGGTAGCAGTGTTCATCAGTGGGAAATGTCCCGTTCCGTACATCGCTGACATAGGCCTTGAGCGCGTTTGTTACCACCTCTGCCACATTGGCGTACTGCTTTACGAATTTGGGGGTAAATGCGGTGAATTGCCCAATAAGGTCGGAGACGATCAGGAGCTGGCCGTCGCATCCCGGGCCGGCACCGATGCTGAGAACCGGAATGCGGAGCCGTTTGGTGATGAACCCGGCCACTTCAGGAGGGACCGCCTCAATGAGCAGCATCTGGGCTCCCGCTTCCTCGATGGCCAGGGCATCCTCGATGACCAGCCTCGCTGAGTCCACCGTCCTTCCCTGGGCCTTATGCCCCCCAATCTGCCCGGAGCTCTGGGGCGTGAGGCCGATGTGCCCGATGACCACGATTCCCGCATCAAGAATGGCCCTGATTCTCGAAAGGACCCGTTTCCCCCCTTCCAGCTTGATGGCATCCACCCCGGCTTCCTTGAGGAAACGGATCGCGTTCCGGGCCGCCTCCGCGTCGGACACCTGGTAGCTCCCCAGGGGCATGTCACCGACTACAAAGGTATTGGGAGCCGCGCGCCGCACCGCCTCGCTATGGACGATGCACTGATCCATGGTGACGGGCACCGTACTTTCGTAGCCGTACACGCACATGCCCAGGGAGTCCCCCACCAGGATCATGTCCATTCCGGCCGCCTCGGCAAACTGGGCCGTGGGGTAATCGTATGAAGTGATCCAGGTGATCTTCTCCCCGTCCCGCTTCATGCTCATAAAATCATGAATCATGAGTTTTTTCTTTTGCATCATATTCCTCCTTCATTGTGGATTGAAAAAATCCTCATCGATTCCCCTTTTTCAAAGGGAGCAATGCTCAAGAACAAACCTTAGTCCTGCTTCTTCTTTTGACCAGGGCTATCACCAATGGGCACACCTTGATCGGGCTTTATCTCGGAGAAAATCACGAACGTCTCAGACTTCCCATACCCGTCCAGGGCGGCTATTTCCGTCTTGACCAGTTTGCCCAGTTCTTCCAGATCATTCACGGCCACGTGGAGCAGATAGTCAAACCGCCCGGTGAGATGATAGCACGCCCGGACACCATGCAGTTTTCTGACGCCCTCCTCGAACCTCCTGATGGTCTCCGCCTCATGCCTCTGCATGGTCACGGATACAAAGGCCTGGATCGTCAGCCCCAGCTTTTCCGGATCAAGGATGGCACGATACCCCCTGATCAATCCCTGTTCTTCCAACCGTCGAACGCGTTCCAGCACGGTGGATTGGGCAACCCCCAGCTCGCGGGCCATTTCAATATTCTTTGCGCGGGCATTGTCCTGCAGGATGTCTAGAATTTGAATATCCAGCTTGTCGATGGCACACCTCCCAGACGCATCAAGGATCTTCATATTTTGGAAAAAACACCTTATATCCGAATATTCTTCGTTATTTTTTAATATAATCCAAACTTTTATATAGTGTCAAGGTGTTCTTAGATATTTTATGCGGTACCAATAATCCATTGATTTTGCTTGTGAGGGGTGCGACTTACCGAATCTGCGGAGGCAGGAAGTGTATACGGATAGCTATTGCCAAGGCACAAAAAAAGCCCCGAACGCTGCGCAAAGCATGCGTTCGGGGCAGAAAAAGGAGAAAAGCAGACTCTTCTTTATGGCCCTTGGAGGCAGAGTTCTTACTTTCGGCCTTTGCCCTTGCCTTTTCCTTTTCCCTTTCCTCCGTGGTTGCCTTCGTACAGGTCCTGGCCTCGTTTCAGGGCATGGAATTCCCTAGAGCCAGGTTTTATCCCCAGGCTTTTGGCCAGCACCCCCCAGCCTTTTCCCCTGTTGGCCTTGTATTGCTCCACCACATAGGGTGCCGGGCGTCCCGACATCTCCCCGAGCCGGAAAACCATGTAGGCGTCCGCGGGTTTTTCTACGTTGCTGAGCACCGTTCTTATCTGCAAATCGCCTACCTGGAAACGTGCCGCGAGCCGTGCCCTGAAACCTGATGGGTCCACTTCAGCCCTGATATTGAAATCCCTCATCCATTCGAAATCGCCTGCTACAGCTACTGACGAAAAAACAAGAAACAGCATACTTATCGTGAACACACCTTTAACCAATTTCATGTTGACCCCCTGGCCTTAACTGAAATTTTTTCTTGTCGTGATTTCTTCAATAAGCTCTGGTCATTGTGGGGTATCTCCCCCTAACAATAATATCATCTCAAGAAGCTGTTGGTTTGGCAAGATAATATCTCACCGCAACTGAAGGATCTATTGCCTTCCTTCTGATGCGTTCGACGCTACTGCTTGTCCTGAACTTTTTTTTCCATCCATAAACCGATCTCTTCTTTCATGTCCTTGATCGCGTTTGAAGTCCCGCCGAAAAGCGCGGTTCTGGTCTTCACAAGTACCTTTTTCCCGAATTCTGACTGGGACTGCTTGAGCAACTCCAGGCCTTTTTCAATCTCTTTGTTTCTGAAATATTCACATGCGTCTTCAATAAGTGCGAGGGGCTGGTCGATTCTTTCCTGTTGAATCTGGTTGAGGGCAATACCCAGGCTGGTTGACGTGACGAGAAGGGCTTTCCGGGACATTTGGATTTCTTCACGAAGAGACTCAAGCACCTCCCGTGCGCCCTTGATGGATACCCCGGGATTGATTTTCTTCTTCCTGGCAAGCTTGAACGCCTTTCTCAACGACTTTTGGGCTCTTCTTATCCCCTTGCGGCAGTCCCTTTCAGATTCGAAATACCTGATGGAAGTTCTGAGGAGATCATCATGAAACCTGACAAGGCGCTGTGGCAATTTCTCTCTACGATAAAGGCTGAAAGGGAACATTTTCTTGCCTCCGTGCATACGAGATGTGGCTTTCTCTCTCCTTTGTTCAGCAAGTTTTGTGCCGATACCAAAAAGGGACAAAATGATCTCATCACCCGAGGTGGGCAGGATCAATGCATTCCGCCTGAAAACGACCAATCCAATGAACAAAACCCGGAAGTAGCAGCAACTTAACGGAATTTTATCCTCTCACCGACAAGGCTGCCATTTATCGCCCATAACCGGAATGTCATTGATCAAGACCCTCCTTTCATCACCATTTATCCATTAGAATACGCTGGGTAAAAAAAGTGCAGATAACCTTTCTGTCATATGAGAGTCCATCATGATTCTCTTTCTCTGTTTTCAGGTCAGCTCGACGACACATTTTCCCAGCTTTTCCATGGCCTTCTCAATCGTCTCAGACCAGTTGGCAGCATTGAGCCGGATGAAGTTCCGGTAACGATCAGTGGAGGAAAAAATATAACCGGGCGTAATGGCTATCCCCTCGTCCAAGGCCCTTTTATAGAGTTGCATGGAATCGGCCCGATCAGGCAACTGTACCCAGACAACAAAACCCCCGGTGGGTCGGGTCGTCCTGGTTCCTTTCGGGAAATACCGCTCGACCGCCTGGACCATGGAGGCCACGTTCCGTTCGTAGACGCGACGAATACCCCGCATGTGGTGATGGTACCCCCCGCTTGCCAGGAATTCCGCTATTGCCAACTGGGGAAGAGTGGCCGTGGCCATGGTGGAAGTATACTTGAGCCACTCCACCTGCTCCCTGAAACGGCCCGGGGCCACCCATCCCACCCGGTAGCCCGGGGCTATGTCTTTGGAAAATGAAGAGCACAGCATGACCAGCCCTTTTTGATCATAGGATTTGGCCACCGCCGGACGGCGAGCGGTAAAGTAGATTTCACCGAAGATGTCGTTTTCGATAAGGGGGAGGTCATGCCTAGCCAGGAGAGCCACAAGATCCTTCTTCTTTGCATCCGGGATGCAGCTTCCCAAAGGATTGTTGAAGTTCGAAATGACCACGCACGCCTGTACCGACGTATGCTCAATAGCGAATTCCAGAGCTTCCAGGCTGATACCTTCTCGTGGGTGAGTCGGTATTTCAAGTGCCTTCAATTCCGATGCCTCCACGCATTGCAAGACATCAAAGCTGATCGGCGACTCGATTGCTATGGTGTCGCCCCGCTTGCACACGGACCGCAGGCAAAGGTTAATAGCTTCCGTGCAGCCCGCGGTAGTAACAATGTCACCGGGTGCGAGATTGCAACCAGCCCTAACACTGTTCTTTGCGATCTGAATACGAAGGGCCTTACATCCTTCCGGCGGCAAATCGTATATACCGCTCTTTTCCTTTTTCCGCCTCCCTATGGAAGCCTGGATCCTGTTGAGCTTCTGAGTGGCGAGGAGATTCATATTAGGATATGCGGCGCCCAATGGGACCAGCTTCGGATTCTGTGCGTCATGGAGCATCATCTTTACTAATTGCCAGACACTCACTTTGGCCGGGTCGAGCCTGGGGGAGGAAATTTCGGGTTCCGGCATGTTACCGGGAATCCTGGTACAGACATACACTCCTGAGCGTTGACGCGTCTCGATGAAGCCCTGCGCCTCCAGGAGGTAGTAGGCCTGGAGCACAGTGGAAACACTCATCTGTTTCTGTCGGCTCATCTCGCGCACGGAAGGAATCCGGTCTCCTGGCCGAAAGGTCCCTGATTTGATCAGATGAATCACCTCATCTGCGACCTCTTCATACTTATATCGTCTCGGTCTGTTCCGCATTCTGTGTAAATACCCCGGGAATGAATGTAAGCAGTACAGCCTTCTGTCGCTTCAATCATAACAGTTATCGAAAAAACAAATCTGTTCTGGTTACAATTCGATATTTCTGAGACTGTTACTGTATTTCTTTCTTTCGTAGAATGCAATGACAAAGGAGGAAGGAACATTTGGAAAATGGACTATTTCCAAGACAGGAGGTTCAACAATGATCACAAGAACAAATATGAACACACAGCATAATCTCACTCCCTCAGTGGCAGGGCGGATTTGCAATGAAAAGAATCCCGGCTATGAAATAACTCTGGAGAAAGGGGCCTCGAAGAGCATCACGGGAGTCAAGCAATGGGACATGGTCATCTGTCTCGAAGGGGAGATTTGGATTACGCAGGAGCATGACCTGAAAGACTACGTCCTGGGCCCCGGGGACGCATTCTTCATTACGCTGCCGGGCATTGTCGTGGTACAGGCATTCAAGGATTCCCGCGTCGAAATCATGTCATCTTTGAAATGCACTTCATATGCCGGAAAATACCCGGTGTTTCACTAGCCACCCAATGGTTCAGGGGAAACGGCCTTTTCCACTGTCTGTGCTGGCCACAAAAGCCGTTTCCCTGTCTTCATTCTCTCCCGTCTCCTTTCAA
>JAFDGR010000323.1 GCA_019309145.1 Deltaproteobacteria bacterium
GAGAAAAGATATTATCACGCGTAGAACGTTCTCTTGGGAGCATGCACAGGAGGCGCGTTCAGAGACAAGCGGACGATATTGCCTCCCCGCCTGAATGGCTGGCTGATAAGAGTTCCTGGAATGCAGTGAAAAACGAGTTGGAGCTCCTGGGAGACCGATTCCAAGGAGCTGAACGTCCGCAGGACATGCGGCGGATCCTAGGAAATATCGTCCGGGAACATACGGTCTCTCTGGCGGTTCGATGGGAACATCCCTTGTTGGAAAGGTTGGGGATTGACCGGATTCTCGGTGAATTGGGCGTGAAGATCGACATCCCTTCCCGGGAAGAGGAATGGAAAGAGCTTTCGGCAAAGGCTCAACTGGGAATCACCGCCGTGGACGCTCTCATCATGGAATCTGGTACCCTGGTGGTTCGGGCCTCGAAGGAGTGGGGGCGATCAACGTCGCTCCTCCCTCCTGTACATGTAGCCATTGTCCAGCCTGATCAGCGTCTCAAGGACGTTGACTCGTTGGCCCGGCTTTGCAGGTCCTGGACGCGAGAACCGGAGGGCCTCCCGAGCGCGGTCACCCTTATTACCGGCCACAGTCGTACCGCGGATATTGAGCTGACGCTGGTTTCGGGGGTTCACGGGCCTGGGATGGTGTATGTAATTGGATTGAGCGCTGCATATGACCTTGGTGAGGAGGACTTGGCCGGCGTGTAAGGGACTCCCATGGTCTTTCGGGGCACTTTCAGCTTTGCTGAGCGGCGATCAGTGCCGCGCCTATGGCGCCGTTTATCTGGGCGAATTTCAGCACCTTGATATCCCGACCCGTGTTTTTTTTGAGGGCCTTTACCACTCCTGCATTCCTGGCCACGCCGCCTGTCATGCAGATGGGATCCACCAGGTCAATGCGGTTTGCCATGGCAGCCACCCTGGCACCAATAGCGTCGTGGATTCCTGCTATGATATTCTTCCGTTTCTCTCCCCGGGAGATGAGAGAAATCACTTCAGATTCCGCAAAAACGGTGCACAGGCTGCTGATGGCGGCGGGGGCATCAGCCTGGAGAGACATTTCCCCGAACACCTCGAGATCCACTTCAAGGGCGCGCGCCATCACTTCCAGGAACCTGCCTGTCCCGGCGGCACATTTATCATTCATGGCAAAATCAGTGACGCGCCCCGATTGATCCAGGGCAATGGCCTTGCTGTCCTGACCGCCGATATCGATGACCGTTCGTACTCCCGGGTCCTGGTAATGGGCGCCGGCCGCGTGGCAGGTGATCTCAGTGATTGCTTTATCAGCGAAGTCGATACTGTTTCGCCCGTAGCCGGTTGCGATAACCCGATCAATGGTGTCGCGTCCTACCTGGTGCTCAGCCAGTAAATCGTGAAAGACCTTCAGACCCGCCTTTTTCGCGTTGTACCCCGTGGGGATAAGCAAGGTGCCCGTAATGGCCCCATCTTTCAAGAGAGCAGCCTTTGTGGTATTGGAGCCCACGTCAATGCCAACAGTAATCATAGGAATGTACTCCTCACTCCGTGTGCGTTTCTGCGGAACTCTACTGAACAATATGAAACGCCTTCTGTCAAGCAGCAAATAATGATGATAAAAGGGGACTGGACAGGGAAAATTCTTTGGATCAAGGCGCCATTCATGTTATCTTTAGGTGCACACCTGCGAAACAGATCATTTTCGCATGAGCGGTCATTTGAGACGGTTTGAGGGGACTATCTGATGAGACGCCTTTGGGCATTGATCTTGCCGGTCATTATCTATGTGATAGCAGGAGGTATCGCAAGTGTATGGGCCCAGGAAGATAAAAATGTGCCTCTAAACGAGAAGGAGAAAAAGCTGACCCTTGTTGAGGCGAGCGTCTGTGAAAAGATGAAGGGGAGCACGCCGAGAGATCGTGCCATTGTCTTTTCATCAAGCCTTGAAAAGGTATACTGCTTCACCTCCTTTGATCCTGTCCCGCGGGAGATGGTCATCTATCACGAATGGTATCGAAGAGACAGGCTCAAGTCCAAGGTGAGACTGACCCTTAAACCGCCCCGGTGGGCCACGTTCAGCAGTATGCACATTCGGAAGTCGGATCAGGGACCTTGGCGGATCAATATCACTGATCCGACCGGACAGGTCCTCAGGATAGTTCGTTTCAGCGTAACGGAATAACTATGGAAAACCTTGTTTTGTTTTTGTCGAGCGTTCGGTGGCAGGATGGAGTGGATATTATCCTGAATAGCTACATCCTCTTTCGGCTCTATGTCCTGTTCAGAGGGACCCATGTATTTCGTGTCCTGATGGGTATCGCGCTTCTCTGGTTTTCTCAAAGGGTCGCCGTGGCCCTGGGGCTGGTTCTGACCAGTTGGGCGATCCAGGGCATTACCGCCGCCGCCGCTTTCATTATCATCGTTGTTTTCCGCAATGAAATCAGGTCAGTCCTCCAGGCAAAGAATCTGAAGGCCATCCTGTGGGGGGTTCCCTATCGGACCGCCAAGACTCCTATTGAGACCGTCGTTGAAACAGGGTTTGAGCTTGCCGGCAAAAAGATCGGTGCCATCATGGTTTTCCCGGGGATGGACGATCTGGATGAATTGATCCAGGGTGGCATCAACTGGGACGGACTGGTGTCCCGGGAGATGATCAACAGCATCTTCTGGCATGACAACCCGGTCCACGACGGCGCTGCGATTATAGAAGGAAACCGCATAAAAAAAGTCGGTGCGGTGCTGCCATTGTCACGCAGGGACGATTTTCCTTCGAGTTACGGGACTCGCCACCGGGCCGCGGCCGGCCTGGCAGAGATGACTGATGCCCTTGTTTTGGTGGTTTCCGAGGAGCGGGGCACGGTGGTTTTGGCCAAGGGGACCGAGGTCTGGACGGTCCACGACAGGAACACCCTGGTAAGAACCCTTGAGGAGCATATCGGTTCAACAAAGGAACAATGGGGCTACAAGAAGGAAGAGAAGCGGGAGCTTGCCATTGCAGCCCTCGCGTC
>JAFDGR010000074.1 GCA_019309145.1 Deltaproteobacteria bacterium
CGAAGCCGTATGAATGGCGCATCTCCTCAGGCCTGACCACCTCGTAAATATCCTGCAGGATCGCGTTCATGACACGATTGGTCTCTTCGATGCGTGACCCTTCCGGCAGACGAAAGCGGATGCTCACGTCTCCCGTATCCACTTTGGGGAAAAAAGACGTGGAAATGAAGGGGATCAGGGAAATACTGCTCAGAAAGATCACGACGGCCAGGAGAATGACGGTCTTCCGGTGTTCCAGGGCCCACTCCAGGAGGCGGGCATAAATACCTTCCACGGTCTCGAGAATTCCTTCGGACCACGCGTAAAGGCGCCCGATGACCCCTTTGCGCTTTTTCAGGGTTTCGGGCGTCGCCGTGATCAGTCTCGATGCCAGCATGGGGGTCAGCATCAGGGCCACCAGGAGAGAGGCCATGAGGGTGACCACGAGCACAAAGCCCAACTGCTTGAAGATCATCCCCGCGAGGCCCGTAAGGAACATGAGGGGGACAAAAACAACGACCGTCGTCATGGTGGAGGCGGTAATAGCCAGGCCCATCTCGCTGGCGCCGAACATGGACGCGGTCTTGATCCTTCCTCCCTTTTCAATATGACGCATGATATTTTCCAGGACCACGATCCCGTTGTCCACCACCATTCCTGAGGCAATGGCCAACGACATGAGGGAGACCAGGTTGATGGTATACCCGAAGAGGTAGATGAAGATAAAAGCAACAATCAAAGAGAACGGTATGGTAAAAAAAATGATGAAAGCGGTTCGCAGCCTCCGCAGGAAAAGCACCGTGACCAGGACCACGAAGACAACCCCGTAAAAGAGGGTGGTCCGCAGATTCCTGACCGAGGTCAGGATGTCTTCCGAAGAATCCATGACAATATTGATCTTGACATCCGGCGGAAGCGTTTCCTCAAATTCCTTCAGTTTTTGCTTGACACGCCGGATCACCTCAACCGTGTTTTTTCCTGTTTGTTTCTGCAAAATCAGGACGATGGCGGGCAGACCGTCGCCCCATCCGTTCAGGGCCTCAGGCTCATAGCCATCCTCCACCCGCGCCACGTTTTTCAGGTAGACCGGGCGCTTGCGAAAATACCCGATGACCGTATCTCCTATCTCCCCGGCCGAGCCATAGCGGGCCGGCACCCGAACAAAATAGTCCTTGGTCCCCGATTTAATACTGCCCGCAGGGATATTCAGGTTCTCCGCCGCCAGGACCTGGTTGATCCGGGAAAGGGGAATGCCATATCCCCTGACCTTCTGCAAATCAAAATAGACATTGATCCGCCGCCGCAGGCCGCCGTGGACGATCACCGCACCAACGCCCGGGACCCTCTTGAGGCCGTCAACCACCTCCTTGTCCACCAGGTGATACAACCGGGGCCAGGTCTTGGGACCACTCACCGTCATGAACATGATGGGGGCGGTGGCACTGCTGAACTTGAAAAGAATCGGCTTTTCCGTGTCCCTGGGAAGATCCCGTTTGGCCAGTTCCAGCCGGTCCCGGATATCATTACTCGCCACGTCCAGGTCCGCGCCCCAGTTAAATTTGCATGCCACCAGCGACAGGTTATCCAGGGATTTGGAGGTCAGGGTATCCAGGTTATTGACCGTGTTCACCTGGTCCTCAATGGGCTCCGTTACTTCCGTCTCCACATCTGACGCGCTCGCGCCCGGCCATGAGGTCAGGATGGATATGACGGGTGGACTGATATCAGGGAGCATATCCACGTTGAGCATGGTAAGGGAAAAAAGTCCGAGCAGGGCAAAGGCCAGGAACAGCATCAGGGTCGCTATGGGTTGTTTTACGGAAAACTCGGGGAGTTTCATTTCGTTCCTCCTCTTCCCCCTTCCTCCTTCCGCATTCCACTTCCCTTTCTGACTCCCGACGCCTGACGCTTGACCATGGTGCCGTCTTGCAGCCTGTTCTTCCCCTTAATGACGACCTCTTCGCCCGCTTTCAACCCTTCCTTGACCTCCGCGCGGTCACCCTGCGTCAATCCAACCACAATATTCTTCAGAATGGCCCGATCCTTCCGGACCACAAAGCAGTAATAGCTCCCGGTCCCGGGGAGCCTGTTCAGACCGTCCTTGGATATGACAAGGGCCCTTCGGTTCCCAAGATGAAGCCGGATATGGGAATACATGCCCGAACGAAGCAGGAGGTTCTTATTGGGCACATGGATTTCAATCAGGCCCGTTCTGGTTGCGGGGTCCAGGGTCGGGTTGATGATTGATACCGAGCCCTTGAATACCTTCTCCGGGAACGCGTCCACGCGAATCTCTGCTTCCATGCCCTTTCGGATGTGCGGATAATCCTGCTCGGTCACCGTGGTCACTATTTTAATGACAGACTCATCCGAGACTCGCACAATAGGCTTCTTGGTATCAGACATGGCGCCTGCATCCATATAGCGAGCGGAGATATATCCGGAAATGGGCGCACGGACGTCGTGGTCCTTCAGCAGGATATCCAGGAGATTGAGGGATGACTTTGCCTTTTCGACCTGCGCCATGGCCAGCTTCCTGGATGCCTGTGCGGCTTCAAAACGCGCCTCGATCTGATCCATTTTCTGCTGGGAAACGGCATGGCTTTTGACCAGTTTGCCCAGTCGAACACGATCTTTCCTGATCACGTCAAGGTTCGCTTCCACCTCTTTCAGCCTCGCTTTCGCGGCGGCAAGGCCTGCCTTTGCCTCTCTGATCTGTGCAAGAATAATATCCTTCTCCAGGACCGCAATAAGGTCGCCTTTCCGGACAAAATCCCCCTTTTCCACGAGGATCTTTTCAATAATTTTCCCGGGTATCTTCGGGCTTACATACACCTCTCCCAACGGCCGCAGGTCTCCCATCTGTTCCAGGTCCCAGGCCAGATCCATGTACCTCGCCGGTTCCGTTTCAACAGGAACCACGATCTCTTTTTTTTTTTTTTTTTTCTTGCGGGTCTTGAATGTCCAGTAGTTGTAAGCCGTAATGGCACCGAACACCAGAATGGCGATCGCGGCGACAACCAGGCCCAGCTTCCCTTTCCGCTTTTTCTCACGCTCCATTTCAGATGCCCCCTCTAGTCTGCATTTCTCAGGACCTTTCCAAAAAATAGATTCATGATCAGCTCAGTATCAAAAGGGTGACTTTGCGGATCTTCAAGGTAATTGAACAGAAACGCGTGTATGACCCCTTCGAGGCCTATGGCAAGAAGATAAGGATCAATATCCTCAAAAATACCTTTTTCGATGCCTTTCTTGAAAACCGCTGACAGTTTCGTCAGGAACACGCGGTGTTTCTGCCTGATCTCCTTTTCCATGCCCATACCGATATTGAATCTGGCACCCCGGGTTTCAGCAAGATAAAGTTGAACGAACCGCAGGTTCTTCATGAAAAGCTTGATGTGCTGATCAATGAACGTGCGGATGGCGCTCATCTCGTCCTCGCTTTTTTCTATGGCCTCCTGCATGACCAGGCTGAATTCTTCAGCCTTTTCGAGAAACAGGGCCTTATAGAGATCTTCCTTGTTTGCGAAAAACTTGTAGAGCGTTCCCACCGAGAATTCCGAATCCCTGGCAATCTCGTGCATGGTGACGTTGTGAAAACCCCTTTTGGAGAATAGTTCCAGGGCAACATCAAGGATCTCTCCCCTATGCCTGAGGAATTCCCGCTCTTTCCTGGACAGTTTTTTCATGGGTTGCTTTGCTCCAGGTCTTTCATGAGGATGGACAGAATGATGGAATAAATTGAAGTTCAAAATATGACACTGAATTCATTTTGTCAACATGAATTCACAATTGCGCAGAGAGGACCAGTCAATGTTTCAAGGTTCAAGGGATAGGATTTGCGGATACGCACCGGGTTGTCTTTGCGCCGGGCTCACGATTCCTGCAGGGTTTTGCCCGCATGGAAGGCTTTGGCGACAACACCACCAAGGCGTCGATATTCCTGGGTGACCGTCGTATAAATGAGGGGATCGATCTTTACCGGATCAGGCTTCCCATGGCTCAGGCAATCTTCACTGACATAGGTTTCCACAATCTCACCAACCACCAGTACATGACTCCCAAGGTCCAGGGTATGGATCACCTTGCACGCAAGGTTGACCGGGCACTCCCGGAGCAGGGGGGCAGCTTCAAAAGTGCCGTAAAACAGCTCGAAAAGGTCAGACTTGTCTGTTTTTCTGCCCGAGTAAAGGCCACAATAATCCACCTTCGTTGCCAGGTCCGTGGAAGCCACATTAATGGAAAAAACCCCGTGTTGTTCGATTCCCTTGAACGTATGCCGCTCTTTCCGGATGCTCACACTGAGGGCCGGGGGCCTGGATGCCGCGATGCCGCACCAGGCCGCCGTCATAACGTTCGCTTTTTCACCCACGATTGTCCCTACCAGCACAGCCGGCATGGGATAAAGCAGGGTATCTGCGCCAAGTTTCACCTTTTTCATCTTTTTCCTCTTTCCGCAGAGGTACGTTCCCGATCCAGCACAGTACGGACCACACCAAGCATCTGCGTGAGTTCGTAAGGCTTCCTGATGAAGCCTTCCGCTCCTGCGTCAAGGGCCTCTTTTGTACGACCGTTTACCGCGTAGCCGCTGGCAATGATCACCTTTAAGGAATGATCCAGGCGGAGGAGCTCTTCCAGGCATTGCTTTCCTCCCATGCCCGGCATGACCAGATCCAGGATGACCAGATCAATCTGCATCCCTTTTTCCCGGTATGTTTTCACGGCTGTTTCACCGTCAGGAACAGTGAAAACCATATACGCGAACTTCTCCAGGATTTCCTTTCCCATGCCGCGCAGGGACTCTTCATCATCCACCAGCAGGATGGTTTCATCACCTCCAGGGAGGACCCGCTCCACTGTATCCTGCCTTTCCAACTTGCTCTCCGCTTCTATGACAGGAAGGTAAATCTTGAAGGTTGTGCCCTCTCCCCGCTCACTGTAACACATGATATATCCGCCGTGGCTTTTTACGATTCCATAGACCATGGCAAGCCCCAGTCCTGTCCCTTTTCCCATCTCCTTGGTGGTATAAAAAGGTTCAAAAATATGTTCCACAGTCTCTCTGTCCATTCCCATACCTGTATCCGAAATACTCAAGAGGACATACCTCCCCGGTTTTGCCCCAAGATGGGCAGCGCAATATTCCCGGTCAAGGACCACATTCTCGGTCCCGAATACCAGCTTTCCTCCCTCCGCCATGGCATCCCTCGCGTTAACCGCCAGATTCATCACGATCTGTTCCATTTGCATGGAATCTGCATTAATGGTCCACACGTCTTCCTGCAGGTGTAGTTCGATATCAATCATCTTGGGAATGGTCCTTTCGAGAATCTTTTGCACCTGACGAACTTCATTGTTCAGGTCAAGGGGCCTCAATTCGCTCTCCACCTTGCGGCTGAAAGTGAGGAGTTGCCGGGTCAGCTCGCTTGCCCTTTGCGTTGATTTTTCTATCTGCTTTAACCTACTGTACTCCAGATTATTCTGCCCCTTATTCAGCAGCAACATCTGGGTATACCCGAGGATCGCCTGCAAGAGATTATTAAAGTCATGAGCCACGCCGCCTGCGAGGGTCCCCACCGCTTCCATTTTCTGGGCATGGAGGAGCTGGGATTCAAGTTTTTTCTTCTCCTCTTCCGCTCTTTTACGCTCGGTTATGTCCAGGAGCTGGGCGATTGTCTTTCTTTCTCCCATCTCAGTTGAAACGATGGAAATACTCGCTTCCACGCGTATTTCTTCACCGTTCTTTCGAACAAAATTGATCTCATATCTCGGAGGTACCTCTTCACCCCTCTGTCTCTTCAGATATCGCTCCACGGTATACCGCACGCTTTCCTCATCGAGAAACTTTCTGAAATCAGCACCCACAAGCTCCTCTTTCCCATAACCCGTCATCCTGCATATCTCATCGTTGGCATATTCCAGACGAAAATTATCGTCGATGATGACAATCCCATCGTGGGAGTTTTCTACAATGGTCCGGTACCTTTCCTCGCTCGCATGTAAAGTATCTTCTGCCCGTTTCTGTCCGGTGATGTCCCTGGCAACGGAAACCATCCCTACAATTTTACCGTTTCTTCTGAGAGGCGACCCGCTCAGTTCACCAAACTTCCTTTCGCCATCTTTGGTGATGAATTCATACACAGCCGAATCTATGGTCACTCCCGCCATCACACGCATAATGTTTGACGCGGCGCTTTCCAGATATTCAGGCGCTAAGATATTGAGTTCGTGGTACGCCTTGCCGATCAATTCATCAGGCCTGTATCCCAATAATTTTTCCACAGACGGAGAGACGTTCAGGACCTTTAATTCACGATCCAGTGAAAACAGGACATCGGATATATTGTTGAAGTGGATCCGGTATTTTTCCTCGCTTGCCCGCAATGCCTCTTCCGCCCGCTTGTGTTCCGTGACATCCAAAGCGAACCCGCCTATCAGTCGCAACCCGTTCTGGCGGTCCATCAGGAACTTATGGGTCTGAAAGATACGTTCCTCTCCCTTCGCATCCTCCATTTTTTCTTCCCTGATGGTGAGTTCTCCAGCAAGCACTCTCTTGTCATCCAGAAGCATTGACCTGGCTACTGTTTCCGGAAACACCTGGTCGGATGTTTTTCCGATCAGCCCTTTCACCCCGAGGACATCCTCATAGAAGCAATTGACATACACATACCGGCCTTCACTATCTTTTATGAAAACCGCCGCCGGCATCAGGTCCATGAAGGAAGTAAACCGCTCTTCACTGAAGCGAAGCTCGTCTTCAACTTTCCGGCGCATGGCCAGCTCTTTTTCGAGTTCTCTGACCCTTTCCTTCAGCTCTTCGGAGGTCGGTTCTTTTTTCACCGAAAAATTTTCCCTCATGCCTGATTTGGACAAGCCATTTATTTCAGGGATGCACGGAGTGCTTCGGTCTCTTGCCGTTTTAATTCCAGGGTCTGCGGATCAATCACCACGCCATAGTCATCCTTTGCCCGCTCCACGCTCACGTAGCCGTTTTTTACATCCTCCAGAACCATTTCCGCGTCTCGTTCCCTGGGAGCGCCATAACCGCCTCCCCCGGCGGCATCCATGACCACTGTGTCACCGGGCTTGAGCTGCGTCAGCCCGTAGGGATTCCCGTTCTTTCCATTCACCAGGAACCGGGCCTTGGCGCCCGGGTCTCCACCAAAAAGTCCCTCCGGCGGATACCGGAATCGTCCTGACTGGATTCCCAGGTTGACCGGCGGCAGCGGGGCATAGTCATCGTCCGGCACCCGGAAGACCACCCGTCTTCCCAGGCCTCCCTTCATCTTCCCGGGACCGCCGGAATCCGGGAGGAGTTCCCTCTTCTCAACGATCAGGGGCGTATCGCTCTCGAATATCTCCACCGGTGTGTTGGCGCCGTTTGCCGGGAAAATATAGACGTAATATCCATCATTCCTTGCGCTTGCCCCCATGCCACCCCCGCGGATGATGACCGAATGCCAGGGACTTCCGTTGCCCCTCTTCCCGTAAAAAACATTCATGGTGGCAGGCGTCCCACCGCTTGCCGCAATAACCCGGTCGGGCAGGGCCTGTGCCATTGCCCGGTAGATGATCTCGGTGATGAAGTGGCCGATCTGCATCCTGGCCGCCACCGCCACGGGGAATGTACAATTGACCACACTCCCTTCAGGCGCCTCCATGGCAATGGGCCGCGCGCAGCCGTCATTATTCGGGATATCCGGGTCAAACATGCTCTTCATGGCCATGAAGACATAGGCATAGGTGAAATTGTAGACCACATTGCCACCCCAGTCCACCTGGGGGGAAGATCCTGCCAGGTCAACGAGGATATCACTTCCCTTCACTTCCACGGATACCTTTATCTCGATGTCTTTTTTCCCTTCCATCTGCTCCACGATACCCTCGGCCAGGTACTTCCCGTCGGGGACCTTGGCGATCGCCTCCCGCATGCTCTTCTCGGTCCGGCCGATGATCTCGTCCGCAAGGTCATCAAGACCCTCCAGGTCATATTCTTCCAGCATCTGACAGATTTTCTCGGCGCATACATGGTTGGCGGCGATCTGGGAACGGATATCACCGGTCACCTCGTCGGGCGTTCTGACATTCCAGCGAATCATCTCCATGACCGCCTCATTCAAGACGCCCCCCTCGTAAAGTTTCACCAGGGGGATGAAGAGCCCGTCCTCAAACACGTCGTGGTTGTCGGAAGAGACACGACCGCCGATATCAGAATGGTGGAACACGCAGGCCGTAAAGGCCGTAATCCTCCCCTTGTAAAAAATAGGGCTCATGACGCAGACATCATTCAGGTGCCCGGCAAGGGCCCAGGGATCGTTGGTGATCAGCACGTCGCCTGGCTTGTAATGGTCAAGCGGCAGCTTGTGAACCAGGTTTTTTACGCCCAATGCCATGGCCCCGGACTGCCCGGGGGTGGCAAAGGTCCCCTGGGCCAGTTCCCGCCCCTTCCGGTCCGTGAACATGCAGGTATAGTCATGGGCATCCCGGAGCAGGCTGGAAAAGGCCGTCCGTGCCACGGTGCTGTCTGCTTCGTCCACAATGGAAATCAGTCGCCGCCAGAGGATCTCCAGGGTTATTGGATCAAATTGGTGCGCCATATCCGTTTTCCTCCATATATTTCTTCAGCCTAACTACCTTCAGTTTAACTACCTGTTTTCAAACTGAATCCTCAGAAAACCATACTCGTCCACCGATGCATGGGCATCTTCGCCGATGATCACGGTGGATTCCCGCTCTTCCACAATGGCAGGGCCTTCCAGTTCCGCCCCGGGGAAAAGCCGGTAGCGGTCATACACCTTGTAAGGAATAAAATCCCCTGTTCCCCCTGAATACGCCTGCCGTTCCCCCTTCAAGGCGTCACCCAGAGACGTTCCTCCCGCCATCATCTTGGGAAGTTCCAGGAGCTTCTGGGGGAGGGTCGCCCGCACCTTGAAATTGATGAATTCCACGGGAGAATCAGCATAGGTGCGGCCGTACAGTTTTTCGTAGGTGGCATCAAATCTGCGGCGGATCTCTTCCGGCTCAACGTCTTTGAAATTCCCCATCGGGGCGGCAATATTGGTCTCCGCGCCCTGCCCCACAAAACGCATATCCAGCGAGCGCTCGAAGAGAATCTGTTCCCCGCTGTCCTCGGCCTGGAGCGTCCTGGCACCTTCGGCCTCCATCTCCTGAAAGATTTTTTCGATCTCCTCAAAATCAGCCTCAAAGAGTGACACCTTGTGACTGCGCAGGAGGTCAAAGGCCCGCGGGGCCGTAAAAAAGCCCAAGGCCGAGCCCACACCCGCGTTCGGCGGCACAAGGAGCTCCGGGGACCCCAGCTTCCTGGCCAGGCCGTAGGCATGCACGGGACCGGCGCCACCAAAAGCAATGACCGTGGCCACCTTGGGATTTCCCCCCTTTTCCGCAATGTGGGTCTTGGCCGCGGCCGCCATGGTTTCATTAATGAGATCATGAATACCCCAAACCGCCTGGATGAATGGAACACCTAAAGGGTCCGCAATCTTCTCCTGGACACCGCGCCTTGCCGCCTCCTTGTCCAGTTTCATCTCGCCCCCGAGAAAATAATTTTCGTCCAGGTACCCCAGGAGCAAGTCCGCGTCCGTGACCCCCGGTTCCGTTCCCCCCCGTGCGTAACAGATGGGACCGGGGTCAGCGCCGGAACTTTCCGGGCCCACCTGGAGCGTCCCCATCTTGCTCACCTTGGCGATACTGCCGCCGCCCGCGCCGATTTCCATGAGGTCCACCACGGGGACCTGGATGGTCAGGCCGCTTCCTTTCATGAACCGCTGCACCCTGCCCACTTCAAACGTGGGGACCACTCCGGCAACGCCTCCCTGGATCAGGCAGGACTTCGCGGTGGTTCCCCCCATGTCAAAGCAGAACATCTCGGGAATATGAAAAATTTTTCCATAATACTGCCCCGAAATCACCGCCGCCGTGGGACCTGATTCAATGATCCGTACCGGGAACTCCGCGGCCGTTTCCACGGAGGTGATTCCGCCGCTCGAAAGCATGATAAACAGTCTTCCGGGAAATCCAATGCTTCGCAGGCGATCGGAAAGCCTGGAAAGGTATTTCCCGGTCAAGGGTTTTACGTAGGCGTTGGTGGCGGTGGTGCTGGTGCGCTCGTATTCCCTGATCTGCGGCAGGACATCATAGGAAATGGAGACGGTGATGTCCGGGGCCTCCTCTTTGATCATTTCCTTGAGCAGAAATTCATGGGCAGGATTTTCAAAGGAATTCAAGAGACACACCGCGATAGATTCAACGCCCATACCCAGGAGTCTCCGAACCACCTCTCTGGCTTCCTCCGGGTCCAGTGTCTTGATGACGCTCCCGTCACTCCTGATCCTTTCGTCTACTTCAAGGCGAAATCGCCGGTCTATGAGTGGTTTCGGAAACTCCGCGAAAATATCATAGGGCGCGTACCGGATCTCCCGGCCGAGTTCCAGGACATCGCGAAACCCTTTGGTCGTGATGAGTCCTGTCCTGGCGCCTTTCCGTTCTATGATGGAATTGATCACCAGCGTGGTTCCGTGGATCACCTCCTCAAGTTCCCCGACAAAATCAGGCGACGTCGCCTCCAGTTCACGTATCCCCTGCACTACCGCGTCCGAAGGATCACTCGGCGTTGTCAGGCACTTGTGTATTCGTATCTCGCCCGTGTCATCGTTGAGCAGCACGAAATCCGTAAAGGTCCCTCCGATATCACATCCCAATCGATACTTCTTTGCAGCCATACATCCCTCCCCGGCCATAAAATCACTTCAGAAATTGTACCATTTGACCTTGAACCGTGAACCCTGAACTTCGAACCCGAATGGTTAACAAATGAAGATCTCCACCGGGACTTTACTGAGAAAGCGATACCCGTCCTCCGTGACCACAAAAACGCTTTCCACCCCTGCGATGAATTCATCCTGGAACACGATTTTGGGCTCCAGCGCAAAGGTCATGCCGCGTTGCAGGAGATCCTTTTTTCCCTTGGCGATAATGGGGCCTTCTACCAGTTCCAGGCCGATCCCGTGGCCAATGAAGGTAACCTTGTTTCCCGGCGGTCCGAGGTATTGGTCTCCAAATCCGAGTTCCCCGGCTTTTTCCACGGAACACTGAAAAAGCTCATCAACAGTCACCCCTGGTTTCACCCGGGAGAGCACCGTGTCGTGGATGGCAATCGAGGCTTCACACGCCTTCATTGCCTTTCCCTCCATCGGCCCGAGGGAAAACATCCGCGTCTCGTCCATGTGATACTCGTTGAACACGAATGAGAAATCCACCATCACCGGCTCATGGACCTCGATGGGTTTGTACCCCGCCCCACAAGGAAAGGCCACGGACGTGCCTTCCCCGCTCGCGGGGGAATCAAGAAGCCCCACCATGCCCCCGCTTTTTCCACTCAGGACGTGCCACTCATACCCTTCCGTCTGATAGTTCCTGACCCGCACCCGCTCTCTTTCCCGGCCTTGAACCCTCGCAAATCCTTCCAGCAAGGCCGCGAACGCCATTTCTTCCAGGCCGGGTCGCAGGACGGACTTTCCATACGCAAAGGTCTGCGCAGTCAATTGGGCGGCCTCTTCCATGCGGGCCAGTTCCCAGTCAGACTTGATCCGTCGCGGCTCCAGGATGCACCAGGCCCCGTCCACGCATTCCACCCCCGGGAAAAGCCCCCGGTACACATGGAAATCCGCCACGGGAAGCACGTCAAGCTCGAAGCCGATCGTCCGGGGCAGGGTTCCATAAAAATCCCGGATTGCCGGGGAAACCTCTTCCAGGGAAGCTATCCTGACGGTCTCATAGATACCGGGCCGGTCCCCTTCAGATGCAGGGGAAGCATCCAAAAACAACAGGGGTTCGCCCTCAGCGGGCAAATAGAATATCCCCCGTCGCCTGATGCCTGTCAAGTAATAAAGATCCACCCGCTGGACAAGAAATAGCGCGTCAATCTCCTTTTCCCGGAGCGCTTTCTGAACCCGCTTTTTTCGGATCTCCAGTTCCTTATCCGGAACAACAATCGCTTCCATCCTGTCTGCTGCGCCTCTCTCAAAATCTCCGCATATTTTAGCTTTTCCTTTTGCCCTGTGCCTTACACCTCTTTTTCTTGCTCATCCCACTTGTCATCAATGATCTCGGTCAACACCCCGTTCATTTTCTTGGGGTGGATAAAGGCAAATTCGCAGTCCCGGAAAGGACGCGCTACTGCGCCCTCTGCATCAGGGATAAACGGGTATTCCTTTGCCTTCAATGCATTGATAGCCGCACGCGTATTTTCCACGTTGAAACTGATGAGCATCACACCCTCGCCGTTCCGATCGATGAATTTCGCAACCTCCCCGCCCGGGGTCGTGGATTCCATGAGTTCAAAACCCACTTCACCTACCCAGTACCGCGCCACCTTTATCTTTTCTGCCTCGTCAATATACGCATCATCAGGCCCGGACTTTCCCAGGAAAGGCTCCCAGGTCCTCTTCGCCTCCTCCAGGTTCTTCACCGCGATACAGATATGATCGATCTTCTTTACCTTCATTTTCAACTCCCCCCTCCCCTATTCATCATTCACCTCTTTCTCCGTACCCGAAATCGAGCGGGCTCTTTGCTTCCTTCAGGGTCCTGCTCTTGATGGTATGGGTATAGATCATGGTAGTCCTGACATCGCTATGCCCCAATAATTCCTGGATCGTCCGGATATCATAGTTTGCCTGTAGCAAATGGCTGGCAAAGCTGTGACGAAAGGTGTGGGCGGTAGCACGTTTGGGAATCCCGGCCCGCTTGACCGCTCCTTTGATGGCCTTCTGCACATGGCGTTCGTGAAGATGGTAACGCCGGTATTCCATGGCTTCCGGCACAAACGTAAGTGTCTTTGCCGGGAAAAACCATTGCCACACAAACTCCCTGGCGGCATTTTTGTACTTCCTTTCAAGTGCGTCAAACATGAAGGCGCCGGCGTACCCATCATCAAGGTCCCTGTCATGCAGCGCCTTCACCTTTTCCAGATGCTCTCTAAGTTCCGGGAGAATGGCAAGAGGCAGCGGGACTGTGCGGTCCTTTTTCCCTTTGCCATCGTGGACCGTCAGTATACCCAGTTCGAAATTGAGGCTTTGAACACGTAAGTTCAGACACTCGAATAACCGAAGCCCGCAGCCGTACAAGAGCTTGACCACCAGATCATAAGGATATTTCAGATTTGCGAGAATCGCATCGATCTCTCCGCGGGACAGGACAACCGGAATGTAGGGCCTCCGTTTCGCGCGAACCACGCCGTCGACTTTTCCGAATTCACGACCTAAAACATGCCTGAAAAAAAAGAGCAGCGCATTAAAGGCCTGGTTCTGGGACGATGCCGATACCTGCTGTTTGACGGCCAGGAACGTCAGGAAATCCTTCACGTCATCCGTTGAAAGTAACGCCGGATCCTTGCTTTTGCAAAAATATTGCATTTTCCGAACCCATGTTGTATATGATTTAAGGGTCTTCGGTGAATAATGCCTGACTTTTATTTCATTGAATAATCGGCGGTACGCGGATTCCCAACTCCCCTTCACCCCTGCCTGAACAGCCTTGTTTCTTGCGGAATCAGGCCTGCCGGTGGCCGTCTGCGCTTCTGACCGCGAAGGGGTTGGCCGGTACGAATGCCGCGGCTCCTGAACACCCGCTGTTTTTGGCGACGATGTGATCAGGCCCGTTTTGTTGTTCTGGCGGCCTGATCCGGCTAACTCGTAATATATTTGAACGGCTTTTCCGGCCTGTTCTTGCTGTATATTCGTCTGCTTCTTCTCTTCCAGTTTCCGCATAAAGCCGGACAGGCTCCGGGGGTCTGATGCATTGAACCCGTATTTATCGCAAAAATCCAGGTAGTACCGCAGCCATTTGAGGTAGTGGCCCCGATCTGGTCGGGCGACCTTTTCCTTGGTTAATGCACTATTGAACTGCTTTTCCAGAGAATCAGAAATTTTTAGCATCGTATCTATCCGAAAACGGCTATCTTCATTTGAAGCATGTTAAACGATTAGCAGTAGCATAATAAACTCCATTTTCGTTGTCAACTTTTTCTGTTTGTGGTATTTAAACGGAAGCATACAATTACTTGTTCCCGCGGCGCTTCGCGCCGGAACAGGAACTCGACCGGTCACCGTGAACCGCACAATCAAGCTACGCTTGCTTGCACGGCCCCCGGTGCCGGTCAGCACCGCGATTAGCTTTCAAAGAAACTACATATGAGATGGGTAGAACCACAATATTCTAAAAAGCGTGTTAAAAAAGCAGGGGAAGCTTTGATTACCCCTTCTATCTCTTTTCCTTAGAGAATGGCTGCAATGGATGTGTTGTCCAATTGGCGAGCTGCACATGCATATCCAATGCATACGATACTCATTGTTTTACGTCGAAAAGCTTATGAAATTGATCGAAAAGCTATTGTTGTGCAACGTTTAAAGCGTACACCCTCAATAATTGGAAAACTTGCACGATTTCCCAAGATGAAACTTCATCGCATGCAAGATATAGGCGGATGCAGAGCAGTTGTTCAAAGAAGTAAGCAAGCAGAACGCCTAATGCAATCTTTTTTGGACAGTCGGACTAGACACAAATTACATCGCATCGATGATTACATATCACGCCCTAACCGAACTTCGTGAAAATTTTATGCCTAAAGCCGTGAAATCGGCTATTTTCGGATTTCACACCTAATAATATCAAGTAGTTAGCGGAAAAGGGGCGAGTGTAGTGCCAAAATCTTGATGAAATGGCTTGACAATTGGTGATTTTTCTTGTAAGCCACTCTGCATGTTTATTCGCGCCGTTGAACACAAGGATAATAAAAACCGCAGAAAATACCGGACCTACAAACTGGTTGACTCTGTTCGAACAGAACGGGGGCCTCGGCAGACCACCGTCTTGAACCTCGGCGCTGATTTCAAGCTCCCCAAAGAGCATTGGAAAGAGCTGGCCAATTGCATTGAGGAGATCGTTACCGAACAACAAACTATCTTTGAGTACCCGAAAAAGATCAGGGTGCTTGCAGAGCAATACGCCAGGAGAATTATTCGAAAGCAAGCCAGCGTCATCGATTCGGAAAAGCCGAATCCTCCCGACTATGCAAGAGTGGACCTCAACAGCATCAATAACGAATTCCCCCGGACTGCCGGTGCTGAACATGTTGTTTATGAAACCATCAAACTTCTTGAAATTGATAAGAAGCTTGGAGAGAGCTTGGTCTGAAACCGGTTGACATAGCCGCGGTCATTGGAGTGCTTTGTGGTCGAATGATCGTCCCTGGCTCTGAAAGGTCTACTCACTATTGGTTGCAACATATCAGTGCATTGGGTGAACTGATCGATTTTGATTTTTCGTTGGTTACGCTGGATCGGCTGTATAAGGCGTCGGATCATTCACTTACGAAACGTTGAGATCGAGATGTTTGGTCTGGAAGAAAGGATCATTCTCTACGACCTGACGAATACATTTTTTGAAGGTACGGGAAAATATAATCCCAAGGCCAAATACGGCAGATCCAAAGAAAAGCGCAGCGACTGCCTCCTGGTAACGTTGGGGCTTGTACTGGATAGGCAGGGTTTCCCGAAAAGGAGCAAAATTTTTGAAGGGAACATCAGTGAGCCCGGCACCCTGGAAACCATGATCAAGGGCTTATCCGATGAAGACGATTCACAGAAATCCCTGCTGAGACCTACCATCGTCATGGATGCCGGGATCGCCTCTGAAGATAATGTCAAATGGCTCAGAGGCCACAACTATCGCTATATTGTCGTTTCCCGAAAGAGAAAGGTGGAAATCCCCCCTGATATAAAGATGGTGCCGGTCAAACAGGACGAGAAGACAAAAGCGATTCTTGTGCAAGCAGGTCTGGTCCCCAACAAAGAAACCGATGAAATGGAACTCTACTGCCATTCGGTTGATAAGGAGAATAAAAAACAAGTTTCAGGAGCGTTTTGAAGCAGAGCTTTTGAAAGCGGATAAAGCCCTGCATCTAAAAAACGGGACCAAACGCTATGATAAAGTCATCGATAAAGTTGGACGTCTCAAAGAGAAATTCAAGCGTGTTTCCCATGGATACAAGATAACCATTGAAAAGGATGGTGATTCCGGAAAAGCAATAAAGATCACGTGGGTACGGAAGAAGGAGAAAAAGGCAAGCGGTGTTTATTGTCTGAGGACAAATCAAAAAGACCTCAATGAGAAAGAAATATGGGATATTTACACCATGCTTACCGACATAGAAGACGCCTTTCGATGC
>JAFDGR010000075.1 GCA_019309145.1 Deltaproteobacteria bacterium
AATGAATGCCTCTTTTTCTGGAGAGGATAGTGAGCAGGATCCGCCCACCCGAATACCTCGATCTCCTCGGCCGTCAGTTCAACGCTCTGTCCCTTGCCCGGCGAGGGAGAGAGTCTCCCCTTCACCCTGATGGAGCACCCGGTCTGGAGCCGCTTTACCTCGTCCTCGTAATTGGGGAGCGATGATTCCGCGATAATCTGGAGCCCCCGGATGCAGGACCCGTCATTCAGTTCAATGAAGGAGAAACCACCCTTGGAGTCTCTCCTGGTCCGGACCCATCCCATCACCGTAAAGGTGCTGCCGAGTGCTTCAGATTTCAGGACTTCCGCGATCCTGGTCCTGTTCACTGCTCATCCTCTCCTACGTTTTTCTTCTGTCTGTTGATCGTTGCTTGTTGCGGGTGCCGAAAAAGGACCATCAGCCGTTCTTTATCTCAAATTCCTGCATGAAATCCACCAGGGCACTGACGCCGTCGATCCCGGTGGCATTGTAGATGGATGCCCGGCATCCCCCGACCGACCGGTGCCCCTTGAGACCGCCAAGCCCTTCTTCAAGGGCCTCGGCTACGAATTGCTTTTCCAGGTCCTCGTCCGGAAGCCTGAAGGTGACGTTCATCAATGATCGACTGTCCGTGGCGGCAGTCCCCTGATAAAAATCGGAATCATCAATACACCCATAGAGGAGAGAACCCTTTTCCCGGTTGATCGCCTCCATCTTGTCCAGCCCACCAATGGTCTCTTCCAGCCATTTCATGACCAGGCTGATGGTATAGATGACAAAACAGGCAGGGGTGTTGAACATGGAATTCTTTCCCGAAAAAGTCGTGTACTTCAACATGGTGGGGATATCTTCAGGGACCCGTTCCAGCATGTCTTTCCGGATGATCACCAGGGCGGTTCCCGCGGGCCCGATGTTTTTCTGGGCGCCCGCGTAAATCAGCCCGAAGGGCCGGGGATCAAATGGCCTGCTCATGATATCAGAGGACATATCGCAGATGAGGGGGACCTCCCCCGCATCAGGAAATTGCGTCCACTGCGTGCCCTTGATCGTGTTATTGGAGGTAAAATGGAGATAGGCGGCATCGGGGTTGACGGTAAACTCCCTGGGAATATAAGAAAAATTCTTGTCCTCGGAAGAGGCAATCACTGCCACGTTCTTCCCCTGGACCTGTGCCTCTTTTATGGCCTTGGTGGACCAGGTCCCCGTATTAATATATTCCACTGGTTTTCCCGGGATCCCCAGGTTCATGGGGATCATGCAGAACTGGAGGCTTGCTCCTCCCTGGATGAACAGGACCTCAAAATCATCGCCCAGGCCCAGGAGACGCTTCGTCCGCTCCACCGCCTCATTGATCACCTCATCAAACCACTTGGACCGGTGGCTCACCTCAAGAATGGACATTCCCGAACCCTTGTAATCCAGCAACTCTGACTGGATTTCTTCCAGTACGGGCAAAGGAAGTGCTGCGGGACCGGCGTTGAAATTGTGCATTCTTTTTCCCATGTTTATTTCTCCTTTTCTTTCTCTTTTTCCAGTTTTCCGATCATCTCCCCAACCGCCTTCAGGCCCTCTTTATCGGTTTCAAAGGGCGGCCTTCCATCCAGGTCAGCCTCAATGATTTCACTCCGAAACGGGATAAACCCCAGGAAGTCAAAATCCGGCATCTCTTTCAAGAGAAAATCCCGGTCCCGGTCGGACCTGATCTTGTTTCCCACGAAACTCAGGTTTTTGACCCCTATGTCGGCGGCGAGTCTGCGTATCTGATGGGCTGTCTCAATACTCCTCCTGCCTGGCTCCACCACCACAATGAGCCGGTTCACGGCCATGGCGGTCCCCCTGCCCATGTGTTCCAGGCCCGCCTCCATGTCCAGCACCACCACCTCATCCCTGGCCAGGACGATATGCCGCACCAGGTTCTTGAGCAGGACACTCTCAGGACAGATACATCCTCCGCCCCCTGTCTTCACCCCTCCCAAGACCATCACTCTCACGCCGTTCACCTCTGCAGACAACTTTTCAGGCAGGTCATCCACCTTGGGATTTAATTTAAAAAACGAGCCCATGGCACCCACCTTGGCCTCTGTCCGTTCCTCGATGAGTTCTTTCATCTTGGCGATGGGGACAATATTTCCACTATCCTTGACACCCAGGGCCTGTGCCAGGTTGGCATCAGGATCGGCATCAATAGCCAGGACCTTTTTTCCGCTGTCCGCAAGGCTCCTGACCAGAAAGGAGGCAAAGGTTGTTTTTCCCACTCCTCCCTTTCCACTGATCGCTAGTTTCATTTTTTCACCTCGAATAGATGACAAATATAATGGTTGAAGACTGAAGGCTCATGCACCTGACTCATTCATAAATTTTTAGTATAATTTCATTCTTCCGCCTTTTTCAAGGAAAAACATGTACCAAAAACGGCTTCTATGGTGTAAGAAAAAACGGTTGAAAGGGACCATAATCGAAGATGGAATTTGAAATAGTCATAGAAGGCGTGCCCCAGGCCATTGAGACACTCTTGCACCTCCTGGCCGAGGCCTCCTTTCATCCGGTCAAGCTCTCCTCACCGGCATCGGAATCCTATTCTCCTCCGCTCCAGACAATCAGTTTAAGAGAAACAGATCCAGAACTCCTGAACAGGAAACTGGTGCGAATTGCTTCACTCATCGCCACCGTGGAGCAACAATCCGATTCCCGTGATCCCTTGGAAATAAGGGTTCGCAATCTCGGGTACTGCGAACCATCCTGCGGCAGCAAAGGCAATCCTGTCCCCTTCAAGCCGGTCCCCTCTCTCACCATCCGTCCCTGGACTTCATCGCTTCCAGGGAACCTCACGCCTGACACCATCATTCTGGACCCCCGCCACGCCTTTGGGACAGGCAAACATCCCAGTACGAAGCTCTGTCTTGAAATCCTCGACAGTATCGCCCATGGAAAATGGAATGGAAATACATTCGCCTGCTGGAACGTGCTTGATTTTGGATGCGGCACCGGCCTCCTCGCCATGGCCGCTGTTCGGCTGGGAGCAAAGCAAGCCGTCGGGATTGAAATTGATGCAGAGTCTGCGAAGGCCGCCAAACGAAATGTATCGCTGAATGGCCTGTCGGAGAAGATTCAGATCAGAAAAGGGGCCTGGGAAGTCGTGAGCGAAAACTATGACCTTATCCTCGCCAACCTGGTGCCTTCAGTTCTCTTCAGGACCGGGCTGAACATCCCCAAGCATCTCAAAAGCCACGGCATCGCCGCTGTATCAGGGTTCGGAGAAAATCTTCTTGAAGATATGGCAGCTTTTTTTTCAGAAGCAGGGCTCACCATCCTTGAACGCTTCTCTCTCAAGACCTGGGGAGCGCTTCTCATGGCCCCTTCTCCCCAAAGTATTCCTTGACTTCGCTTATGGAGACAATCCTTCTCCTTTTCAGAAAACGCTCTTTTACCTCTGCTATGCGATCAAGTGACTCCCGGAATCTTTTGAGTTCTATTTCACCGGTAATCAGCATCGTCCTCAAGCGTTCCATGCTCTTCACGACTTGCTGCTGATCCGCGCAGATCAGGAGGATATCAGCTCCGGCCTGAAATGCTTCCACGGCTCCATCCACAACCCCGCTCCCCCTGGAGATGGCCCCCATTTCCAGGTCATCCGTGATGATCGGCCCCTGAAATCCCAAACCGTCCCGCAAGAGCCCGTGCAGGATCCTGCTGGAAAGGGTCGCCGGCTTCTCAGGGTCCAGGGATGGATAGAGTGCGTGGGAACTCATGATCCCGGTTACTCCCGCGTCCACGGCCGCCTTGAATGGAGGAATATCCACGGCTTCCATCGCTTCCCTGGGCAGGGGAATGAGGGGGAGTTTCTTGTGTGGATCCCGGTCAGCCCCCCCGAGCCCGGGGAAATGTTTTCCCACCGCCATGATGCCGTTCTTCTGAAGTTCCCGGATCACGGTCCGGCCCAGGAGCGCAACCTGGCCTGGATCTTCGCTGAACGTGCGTCCCCGGAGGTGTTTTTCCGGGGAACCCCTGGGCACGTCCAGCACCGGGGTCAGATCCATGTTCAAACCCACCATTTGCATCTCAGCGGCGGTCACCCGGGCAAATTCCCGGGCCTCTTTCACGGGATCATCCGCATCCCCGAGAGCGCTTTGCCCCGGAAATTCCCTGAAGGGCGCCCTGAGCCGGGCCACCCTTCCTCCTTCTTGATCCACCGCCAGGAACAAAGGAATTTCATTGTGCCGCAGGGACATTTTCTGCAAATCTTTGCACAGCCTGGCCACTTGAACAGGGTCTTCAATATTCCTTGAAAAGAGAATCACCCCTCCCAGTCCCCAGTTCCGTATCAGGTCTTCCGTGCCGGGATCAAGATCGGGCCCGGGGATGCCCACCATAAACAACCGGCCGATCCTTGTATTCAAACTATCCAGGTCAAGAGAGGGATTCACTTGCGGCACTTCCTTTTTTAGCATATTGTGGATTGGTGTATAACGAGAAGAAACCATTTGCAATGAAAAAAGGGAATGCGATGAAGGCCATGATCCTTGCCGCGGGCCTGGGAACCCGGCTCAAACCCCTCACGGAACACTGTCCAAAGGCCCTTATGCCCGTGGCCAATCGTCCCCTCTTGGATCGAAACATCGAATATCTCAAATCTTCGGGAGTGGAGGAAATCGTTGTCAATACGCACCATCTCCCGGAACAAATTCTGCACCATATCGGTGATGGAAGTGCATTCGGGATTCCGATCCAGGTGCGGGTTGAGCCGGAGATCCTGGGGACCGGGGGCGGGATTCAAAATGTGTCTGATTTCTGGGACGAGGAACCATTCATTGTCCTGAACGGCGACATCCTTACGGACATTGACCTGGATGCGGCCTATAAAGCGCATGTGGAATCAGGTGCGCTGGCCACACTCGTGCTCCATTCCCGAGAGCCTTTTAACCAGCTTCTTGTTGACCCGGAAGGAAACATCCAGGACATAGCGGAAAAAAATCTCCCCGGAAGACTGGCTTTTACCGGGATACACATTATAGATCCGGCTCTTCTCACATATATTCCAGTGGGGTGTTATTCCAACATCGTGGAGGTATATCGACACCTCATCACCTCAAGGCAAATCATCCTCGGGTATCTCTCTGAAGGGCACCGGTGGCATGATATCGGAACGGTTCCCTCGTACCTCGCAGCAAACAGGGATTCATTGAAAGGAACGCCGTTTCTTCTTGGAAGCAAATGTAAGGTCCATGATGATGCCCGGTTGTCAGACTGGGCGGTCATCGGCGAATCGTGCCGTGTTCACGACGCGGCCCATGTTGAGCGATCAGTGCTCTGGGACCATGTGACCGTTCATAGAGGAGTGAACGTGATTGACAGCGTCGTGACCTCTTTCCAGGAGGTCCGTGAGGATATCATTGGAAGGGTATTCTAGCCTGCTTTTCCCGCGTATCAAAGCCCAGCCACGCTGTCTGCCCATCCAATGGCATCCAGGTAATATTCAGGGACTTTGTCCTCTCCGATGCCCACTTTTGCAACGGATTCTGAGAGCCCTTTCCAGTCCCCGGTTTCATAGCTCTTCACCAGATCCAGAAAATGTGAGAGATGCCCGTCATGGTTGACCAGGGCCCTTTTTATGGGCTCAGAGAGCGGGAGTTTTTCCATGAGTTTTTCCATTTCCTGATCCAGGATCGCGTCAATCAGGGAAAAGAGCCCCAACGTAAAAAGCTCGGAGGTATCAACCGGGGATCTCGAGCCTTTTCCCAGCAATTCACACATCCTGGCCCGTATGATGGACGTTCGCAGCAATTCAACAGGCTTTTCGGAGGCCAGTTTTGCCATGATGATCAGTGAAATAAAACTCCGTATTCCCTGCTGTCCAAGAAGCACGATTGCCTGTTTAATGGAAGAGATCTCCCGCAAGCGCCTGAAGTACGCTGAGTTCATGTAACGCAAGAGTTTGTAGGAGATGGAAACATCGCGGGTTATGATCTTCTCCAGATCCTCGAACTCCATATCTTCCTTGTTGGTCTCTACCATGAGCTGAAGCAGGTTAATTTTCGAGGGTGCCACGTCTCTGCTCTGCAAGACTTGCGGCTTGCTGAAAAAATATCCCTGAAAATAGGAAAAGCCCATTTCAAAGGCCTGTTGAAAAACTTCGTGTGTTTCCACCTTTTCTGCCAAAAACTTGACATGGTATGGGGACAATTTCTCGACATATTCAGCAATCTGGTCCATGGGGGTAATCATGAAATCTATTTTGATAATCCTGGAAAGCTTGATGAGGGGTTCCAGGGCCTCTTCATAGATAAAGTCATCCAGGGCGATTTCATATCCCTTTTCTGCGATCTCAGAGCAAGCGTCCACCACTTCCGGCTCGGGAACAACATTTTCGAGGACTTCCACGGTGACGCTTTCCCTTGGAAACATCAGAGGATATTTCTTCACCAGGAGATCCTGGGTAAAGTTGATAAACGCCTTTTTTCCAGCAGATACCCGTTCCATCCCCATGGTGAAAAAGGTGTTTGAAAGGAGTTTTGAAGTGGCGGTGTCCCCGTCAATATCCGGAAAAACATTTGTAAGGCCTCCCCTGAACAGGAGTTCATATCCGTAGATTTTCCGGTTTCTCTTGAAGATGGGTTGTCTGGCAACATAGACTTTCATGCTGGCTCCTGTGCTGAAACGGGCGTCAAGAGACGATCTTTCCTGCACGCCGTTGATTGAATGTTTGCACAAATCAGGCCATAAGGGGGAGGAATTTTTTCTGTTTGTGTGGGAAGGAGAGTGTGATAAGAACGGGAATGGTTTTCGTCTCTCTTGATCAGGACCAAGGGCAATGGATACGGCGCTACAACATTTCGTCCACGATTTCCTCGAAGTTCGCGGCCTTACTCTTGACGGAGACCGCATGGAGCAACTCCGGGGGGATGGCTCCAAGCGTCTTTTCTGGCGGATACCTTGCCTGGGATCAGATGAGCGTTTTATTGTCCTTTCAAATCCGCCCTCCGATTCCCTCACCCGCAAGGAGAATGTTGCCTCCGTTCGGATCGGAATGCATTTGAAATCCAAAGGAGTGCCGGTTCCTGAAATCTACGCGTTCGATCTGGACAAGGGCTGGATCATCATGGAAGACCTGGGCAGGATGAGGCTCCAGGACGCTGTTGCCGCTGGACAGGATCCCATTCCGGTCTACCAAGAGATCGTGGCTTTGCTCCTCTACCTCCAGCTGAAAGGCGCTGAAGGGTTTGACACCCGTTGGTGCTGCCAGACACCGTACTATGACCACTCTGTCATGCGAATCTATGAATCAAACTATTTCCGGGACGCTTTCCTCGGGCTCTCCCTGGGGCTCAAGAAAGACTGGATGGAACTGGATCCTGCCTTTGAGCATGTGGCCGCCAGGCTCTCACTGTCACGGCACTCTTTTTTTCTATATCGTGACTTCCAGTCAAGAAACATCCTGGTTGACAACGGCCGAATCGGCTTTGTCGACTGGCAGGGGGGCCGTCTCGGTCCCTTAGGCTATGACCTCGCTTCGCTCCTCATCGACCCCTATGTGGCCCTTTCCCCTGAAACACAGGAAACTATTTTCCAGGTGTACGCGGACCTCCTGAGAAAGCATGATTCCGCGCTGGCGGATGAATTGGAGCGGGACTATCCCTTTCTGGCCCTCCAGAGGAACCTCCAGATTCTGGGCGCCTTTGCCACCTTGACCAAGGTTCATGGAAAAGCCTATTTCGAGGAGTACATCCCCTCCGCCGTACAGAGCCTTACGCAACGCCTCAAAGAAATGCCGGACCCGGAACTCTCTCCCTTGAAAAACCTGATGACGGATCTTTCCCGAAATTTTTGGCTCGACAAGCCATCGTCCACGGGATAAGATCACGCAGGTGGATAGCCTGTAGGTGGATACGGTGAAAGCTGACTCACCTCTAACAGCCTAAAAGCTTACAGCCTAAACAACCTGAAAAATAACAGAGAAAAACCATGCCGCAAAAAACACTGTTTGAACCGGGGACCTTTATTTCCACTTTCACGGGCCAGGCAGGGATCATCCTCTCCCGGGAAGCACTGCAGAAGGCCAGGGAAATCTATCGGGAAGGGAGGCGTCCGGGCCACTATTTTGCCCCGGGATGTTGCCAGAATCCTGATTACGTGCTGCAGGTACCGGTCCTTTTTGAAGACTCCACATTTGATGTTATGCGGGCCATGAATATCAGGAAAGGCGTGAACCTGCCTGAAGAGAAACAGAAACAGTTGCAGTCCCTGGTGGATGAACTAACCGGCTGAGCCAAAAAATTTGTGATTCAGGAGGTCGTGATGGAAGACTGCATCTTTTGCAAAATTATCGCGGGTCAGATACCCTGCTCCAGGGTCTATGAAGATGAAAAGGTGCTGGCCTTTCTGGACATCAACCCCATATCCGAAGGCCACACCCTCGTCATCCCCAAGGCCCATGCTGAAAACCTGTGGGAAATCCACGAGGAAGACCTGACGGCGGTGCACATGGCGTCAAAAAAGATCATCCGGGCCATGAAACAGGTATTGAATCCGGAGGGGGTTGCATGCCTGCAATTGAACGGCAGGGGCGTGAATCAAGTTGTCATGCACTATCACCTTCACCTCATTCCGCGCACCAAAGGAAGTGAACCCCTGCCCGTGAGCAGTTGGGAACTGAAACCGGGAAACCAAGAAGCCATTGCCCGCCTGGCGGAAAAAATAGCGGCAAACCTTGGCTGATCAAGGAAGCAAGGGGAATATCCGAAAGAGCCCTTATTCAAGCAATTCCACATTCCAGTAGAGATAATCCCTCCAGGATTGTGGTATTTCATGGACGCCTATGGTAATCCTGAGCGCAGGAACCCATTTGGGTCGGGAAGGCTTCCTGATAAGCCTCATGCCCGCCTCCGCGGGGGTAAGCCCCCCTTTTCGGCGGTTGCATTCAACGCAGCAGGTGACGATATTGCTCCATTCGGTTTTCCCACCCCGTGACCGGGGAAGGACATGGTCATAGGTGAGCTCTTCCGGAGGAAACTTCCGGCCACAATACTGACAGCGATACTTGTCCCTGGCATAGATATTCTGCCGGGAAAATTTGACCGGTTTCTTCGGCCGTTTCACCATCCTCAGGAGGCGGACTACCGAGGGAAGCTTGACGGTAAAACTGACCGAATGGATCTCCCGTCCATATTCTTCGAGCACCTCGACTTTGCCAAGGAAAAGGAGCGTAATCGCCTTTTTCCAGTTGACAATCTTCAGGGGCTCATACGTGATATTTAACACCAGAACATTTTCCATGGGAGCCATATCCTGCTGCAAAGGTCACCAACGAAAGAGGGTGCCCAGCATGTCTACTTACAGTCTAAGGAAACGATTTGCGAGCAATTTAACCTAAAACAATAATAATTACAAGAATAAAATGAAAGGAGATCGGGTCAAAATCATGAAAAACGATCTAGACACCCTGTGTATCAACACCATTCGGATGCTTTGCGTGGACGCTGTTCAGCAGGCCAATTCCGGTCACCCGGGAATGCCCATGGGCGCTGCTGCCATGGCGTATACCCTGTGGACACGATTCCTGCGGCACAACCCGCAGAACCCCAAGTGGCCGGACCGCGATCGCTTTGTTTTGTCCGCCGGGCACGGCTCCATGCTGCTTTATAGCCTTCTCCATCTCACGGGGTACGATCTCCCCCTGGAGGAACTCAAGAACTTCCGTCAATGGGGCAGCAGGACCCCCGGCCACCCCGAATATGGACGGACACCGGGTGTAGAGACTACGACCGGCCCCCTTGGACAGGGCTTTGCAAACGGGATCGGTATGGCCATTGCCGAACGGTTCCTGGCAGCTCGTTTCAACAGGCCGGGGTATACGATCGTTGATCATCACACATACGGGATCATCAGTGATGGGGACCTCATGGAGGGCGTCTCCCACGAGGCCGCTTCGCTGGCCGGGCATCTGGGCCTGGGAAAACTTATTTATCTCTATGATGACAATGATATTTCCATTGAAAGAAGCACGGAAATCACCTTTACAGAGGACCGCATGAGGCGATTTGAGGCCTATAAGTGGCATGTCCAGGAAGTGGAGGACGGCAACGACCTGGATGCTGTGGCAACAGCCATCGAGCGGGCGCAGGAAGAGACCGGAAAACCGTCTCTCATTGCCGTTCGCACCCATATTGGATTCGGCAGCCCCAGGAAGCAGGATACTCCGAGCGCCCATGGCGAGCCCCTCGGTCCGGAAGAGGTCCTCCGCACCAAAGAGAACCTTGGATGGCCCACGGATGCGTCCTTCTTTATCCCGGAAGAAGCCGCAGCCCACTTCCTCCAGGCACGGGCACGGGGGAAAACAATGGAAGAAGAGTGGAATGAAACCTTTCTGGCTTACGCCCATGCTTTTCCTGATCTGGCGGACACCTGGCATCGGTGGATGAACCACCAGTTCCCTGAAGACCTGGAGCAGTATTTTCCCTCTTTTGCGCCGGACCAGAAAGGGCCGGCCACGCGCGCTGCGTCGGGCAAGGTGCTCAACGCACTCGCCCCCCACATCCCGAATCTGGTGGGAGGTTCCGCCGACCTGGCTCCTTCCAACAAAACCCTCATCAGCGGGGAATCAGATTTTCTCGCGGGAACGTATGAGGGAAGAAACATCCGGTTCGGGGTCCGGGAGCATGGCATGGGTTCCATCATGAACGGTATGGCACTGCACGGCGGTCTCATCCCTTATGGAGGGACCTTCCTGATTTTTTCAGATTACATGAAACCGGCCATACGACTGGCCGCTATGATGGGCCTGCAGGTCATTTACGTCTTCACCCACGATAGCATCGGTCTGGGGGAGGACGGCCCCACCCACCAGCCCATCGAGCAGCTGGCAAGCCTGCGATCCATTCCCAACCTGGTCGTGCTCCGCCCGGCGGATGCCAATGAGGTGGCCCAAGGCTGGCGCATTGCGCTCCAGAGAAAAAATGGGCCGGTTGCTCTGGCCCTCACGAGGCAGGGACTTCCAATCCTTGACCGTTCAATGCTCGGGCCCGCAGAGTCTGTGGCAAAAGGCGGATACATATTGAAAGACACGGATGACGGTCGTCCGGACGTCATTCTCATGGCATCCGGCTCAGAGGTTCCCATTGCGCTGGAAGCGGCCCTGGAACTTGAAAAGCAGGATATCAACGTGCGGGTTGTCAACATGGTGTCGTGGGAGTTGTTTGATGAACAACCAGCAGAGTACAGGGACGCGGTTTTGCCCGAAGGCGTGACCGCACGCCTATCGGTTGAGGCAGGGTGCACCCAGGGGTGGGACAAATATACCGGCTCACGAGGGGTTGTTCTGGGGATTGATCACTTCGGGGCCTCCGCGCCCTTCCAGCAGCTTTATGAAAAATTCGGGATCACCACGAAAAACCTGGTGGAAAAGGCCCTTCAACTCCTTGGCAATAAAAAAACCTAGCTGTTCAGGCTGGTGAGCCTCTCGTCTATGTCCCTGGGAAGCCACAAAAAGAGTGCGGTGCAGCTTCAACGCCCGGAGCTGCACCGCACAGAAAAGACAAGGTTCTTATGCTTTGCCGCCCGAGCTTTTCCTTCCGAAGAGAAAGTATCCACACCCGATTGCCACGAGAATCTCCCATATCCAAACCGCGATCCACGAGTGCATGACAGACCACAGAGCACCGCCGATCACAAACCCCGGGACTATCATGACAATAAGTATACCGAGTTTTCTGGGCAGATCCATTTCACGTTCCTCCGTTTCAGTCCTTTTTTCTCTTCATGAAGAGCGCTCTTGCTCCTCATCATGACGGCTCCGGATTATACGCAAGAAAAACCTTTCCGGTCAAGATTTTAAAGAAGGCGGCAGATATTCCGGCTTTACATTGTGTAACGCGTGAAAAATATTCCCTTTTATCTTCCTGTTCGAACGGTAGAATTGGACCAGCATCTGCTTGATATCTTCCCTCCTGGAGGTGCCCGCCGTGGGACACCCCAGATGAATCTCCGGCCAGTTCATGGATCGGACGAACCGATGGATGATCTGCTCATCAACCAGATACAGGGGCCTTATGACGGTCAACGCGCCGTCAAAAAAGGGCTGGACCGGCAGCATGGTGCTGAGGGAGGCCCCGTAAAACACATTCAGGAAAAATGTCTCGATGAGGTCATCCTTGTGGTGGCCGAAAGCCAGCACCTTGCACCCGATATCCCGGGCCGCCTCGAACAATATTTTCCGCCGCAATCGCGCACAAAGGAAGCAGGGGTTTTCACGGTTTTCAGGGCTATGCGCCAGGGGTCCGATCCCGGTCCTGATTATCCGATAGTCAAACCCCTCTCTTTCGAGGAACTTTTCGACTTTCTCTGTTGCATCTCCTCCAAAACCAGGATCCACATGGATTGCCGTTATTCGGTAGTTGATCGGGATGCGCCTTATCCGATCCCGGAGGAGCCACAGCAGGCTCAAGCTGTCGCTCCCTCCTGACACGGCCACAAGGACATGATCACCATCCCGGATCATCTGGTGGTGGTGGATCGCCTTTCCCACCAGCCGTTTCATTTCCTTTGCCGCGTAGCTCATCGCGGTCCGTTCTCCAAGACAACAATCTTAAATCGGGAACATCCCGTTCCCCTGCTTTGCCAGAAACACCGATTTTGAACAAAAATGAATATCCATACTCTTTCATCCGTACTGGCGTTCGCCGAAGATCCTTGTTCCGATCCTGACCAGGTTTGCCCCTTCTTCCAGGGCCACCTTATAAGAATTGGACATGCCCATGGAAAGATATCTCATCTCCACACCGGGAATTTTCAGGGAGGCTATTTCCTGAAACAGCTTCCTGGTAATCTGGAAATAGGGTCGGGCATCTTCCGGGTCCCCGGTAAACGGCCCCATGGTCATGAGTCCCTGCACTTTCACCCGCTCCAGTGTGGCGATTTCCCGGATTAACGAAGCCGCCCGGGCGGGGAAAACCCCCGCTTTTTGCTCTTCTTCGCCGCTGTTGATCTCGATGAGGACCGGCATGCTCCTGTCCACTTTCAGGCATATCTTGTCAATTTCCCTGGCAAGCTTCATGGAATCAACAGTCTCGATCATGTCAAAAATCGGAACTGCCTTTTTCACCTTGTTTCGCTGCAGATGCCCGATCAGGTGCCACTTGACACGATGTCCAACGACCGCAAATGCAGCCTCGGCTTCCTGGACATAGTTTTCACCGATGATCTCCAGTCCGGCATCTACCGCCTCCAGGATCTCTTCCGGCGTCCTGGTCTTGGCTGCTCCCACCAACCGGACACCCGGCGGGAGTTCCTGCAGGATTCTCTTCACGTTCTCGCCGATCATCGCGTGCCTCCTTTCCATTTTTCTCATTCATACAGCAGTTGCCCATTTCTGTAAAGGCTTCGATGTTTCGACTCCTATTTCCTGCTGGACTTCCCGTCCCTGAATGAATAAGGTTACATTGTTTATCCATCAACCAACAGGCAAGATAAATAAGGGACTGTGGAGGGACACACATGACAAAAGAAGACAGAGGACACTACGCAAAAAAACATGCCCCGGGAAAAGAGATAAACCAGAGCGTGGCTGATGCGGTGAAAAATCGCGCTGTGGATGGAAAAATACCCTGTGCCGTGGCATTCGATATCGCCAAGGACCTCGGAGTACCTCCGGGAGAAGTGGGTTTTACCATTGATATGCTTGAGATCAGGCTGATCAAATGCCAGCTGGGGCTTTTCGGGTATGGGCCAGACAAAAAGCCTCCGCAAACAACCGAAAAAGTCTCCGAGCAGCTTGAGCAGGCTATCCGCGATGAAGTCACCGGAGAGACCCTTCCCTGCGCCACGGTATGGAAAATAGCTGAAAAGCTCCAGCGTGGCAAAAGAGAAGTCTCCTCGGCCTGCGATACGCTGGGAATCAAGATCAGGCCTTGCCAGCTCGGGGCATTCTGATCCGCAGTCTATCCTACTCGCGCGTTCGGCGGAATGCCGGCGGGACCCAGACCGCATGGAGCCCCACGGGTAAACCCGCGGTCTTCTGCAAAGGCGCATAAAAAAAGGCCCCATCCTTTTTGAAACCGCGTTACCTGGTCAGAAAAGATAGGGCCTGGAAAATGGTGGAAAAAAATTAACAGCTGCAGCCACTCCCGCAGCCGCCCCCCATAGCCATATTCGATGTAATGGAAAACCCGGAACCCATTGCGGAACTCACGTAATCAACCTTGATGGGTTTGACCTGATTCAACAGATTTTTGTCCACGACATACTTGATGTCGCCCTGATCAAAGACTTCATCTTCATCTCGCAGCTCGTCCAGAGCCATCCCCAGAGAGGGACCGGCTCAGCCGCCCTGCGACAACACGATCCTGATGGGTGGGATCTCTTCCCGATCCTTCAGGAATTCTTTTACCATTTCATTAGCCTTCGGTGTCACTTCAAACATTGTGTTCCTCCTTCATACCTCTCCTGATAATGTGTACGCACTTTTTCCTGAAAAGTGCTGTAGGCTTAAGATAGGTACTCAATTCGCTTTTGTCAATTTCTATCGTCATGACCAGCAAAAAAAACATCAAAACGGTTCTTCTGCAAGCCGCTGCCTCAGCCACACCAGCACCTTGTCAAATTCCTTCCGGAGCTCTAACAGGGCCTTTCCCCGATGACTCACCCTGTTTTTTTCATCAGGTGAAAGTTCTGCAAATGTCTTGCCAAAGGGTGGATAATAAAAAACCGGATCATACCCGAATCCATTGTTTCCTCGCATTTCCCGCGTAATACTGCCCTCACAAATACCTTCATAGAGAAGTGCGGGTCCCCTTGGGACAGCGATGGCGAGCACGCACACGAATCTTGCACCTCGATCCTCCACCTCCGCGAGCGCATCCAGGAGTTTCAGGTTTCTTTCGTGGTCACTGGCTGTCTCCCCGGCATACCGTGCTGACCGAACTCCGGGAGCCCCGCCAAGGGCTGCCACTTCGAGACCGGAGTCATCCGCAATGGCAGGAAGGCCCAGTATTCTGGCGGTGTGCCGTGCTTTTATGACCGCATTGTCCTCAAAAGTTTCCCCGTCCTCAACCACCGGAGAAATGGGGCCGAAAACATCCAGGCTCTTCATCTCTACGGGAAAATCGACAAGGAGGTGTTTGAATTCCCTG
>JAFDGR010000076.1 GCA_019309145.1 Deltaproteobacteria bacterium
GCACATGGGACTGGTTCGGAATGGTCGTGACCGCCTTTATTTCTCCCCCTTCCACGTCCACCAGGGTAAACACGTCACAATGACCGAAGTGTCCCGACCGCTGTCCGTCCAGTCCTCCCGGACCCATCGAGGGAATAGCTATTCTTCCTGCTTCCATGTTTCAAAACCTCCTTGCTCTATGAAAATTTCACCACCGTAAACGCCATGGGGTTTCGGATGAAGGTCCAATCAAATACCATTTTCATTCACTCATATTAACCATCCGAGGGAAATTTTCAAGCCACAACACCCAATTTATCTCAGCTATTCAATATTTTTTCCACGATCTCACCATAGGCCCGATTAATCTCCCAAGCCGATTGTTCTGCCAGGCGATCCAATTTTCCCTGGTCTCCCAGTTCAACCATCCTCGAATCGGCCGGAATGGCCCCAAGAAACGGAATTCCCATTTCCCTCGCTGTCTTTTCACCACCCCCGCTCCCAAAAAGGTCAATGGTATCACCACAATGAGGGCAAACAAAGCCGCTCATGTTCTCGACCAGGCCCACCATCTTCATGTGCACCTGTCTGCAGAAATTGATGGACTTTCGTACATCAGCAAGGCTGATCTCCTGGGGCGTGGTGACGATCAGGGCCTCTGCATCGGGGATGGTTTGCGCCACGGTGAGTGGTTCATCCCCGGTCCCGGGAGGCGAGTCCACAATCAGGAAATCCAGGGTTCCCCACTCAATATCGGAAATAAACTGCCGAATAGCACTGATTTTCAAGGGACCTCGCCAGATGACGGCCGCGTCTCTGTCGCCAAGGAGCATTTCCAGGGACACCACCCCCAATTTTTCCGAAAAGGCAAACGGCTTCACCACCTTTTCTTCCTCCCGCATGTCCAATCCGCCCCTGATATCCAGCAGGTGGGGAATACTGGGCCCGTGAAGATCCACATCCATAAGGCCCACCGGCGATCCTTTCCTGCTCAAGAGCAGCGCGAGGTACGCGGCCACGGTGCTCTTCCCGACGCCGCCTTTTCCACTCATGACCAGAATTTTTCGCTTGATCCTGGAAAGACTATCCGTAATCATCCGGTCCTGCTCAGCCCGTTCCAAGTCTCCCGGTGTCGGGCGGGAGTCCATCCCACATTGTTCAGTCACAACCTACCTCCAAAAAAGAGAGACCTCCCCGCTCCCCCTGGAAAGGTCTCCTGTATAAGGCCTCTCAGCCCTCATTAGAATTTTCTGCTTAAAGCTCCAGCCAGGAATCCGAAAAGAGTATCTGCCCGAGAATAACTCTCGCTGTCTTTACATAATCCTGGAGCTCTTTGGACAACGAGCCCATATCAATGTCTTCTTCGTCCATGACCTTGTGAATCACTTCCACCACATCAGGCCTCTTTCCGCGGGAAATGGCGATAAGTTCATCATCATAGGCATCAGCAATACAAGAATAAAGGCCGTTGCGCTCCATCATAACCAGGTACGTCCGATTGATGATGGGCCTCAGGTCGTCCGGGACCCCATTTGATGCATTGGAAAGCCCACACGTAGATTTCACCCCTGGGGCGAGGTCCTGCAGCATTCCCTGGAACTCCAAGAGGCTCATGAGCTGGGGCTGCTGGATGTTGAGGGGAGTCACGACACCGTCCACGAAGATATCTTCATTGGGGACACCGGCCTCGTTTGCCGCATAGATGAGTTCCACTGCCAATGCCGCCCTTTCATGCTCATCCCTGGGGAGCCCTTCCGGACCCCACATCAATGCAATCATGTTGGCCTTATATTTGGCCGCCAGGGGAATCATCTTCTCATACCGTTCCGGCCGGCACATGATGGAATTCATGATGGCCTTCCCCTTGTGCACGGCCAGCCCCGCCTCCATGGCCTCGATGTTGGAGGTATCAAGGCAGAGGGGAGGAGTGTCTCCAATGGCCTCCTGAACGGTCTTGACCACAAATTCCATCAGCTCCGGTCCACCCTTCCGGGCAGGACCCAGGTTGATGTCGATCCAGTCCATTCCCTTTTCCTTCTGCTTCTTGGCCTCTTCGATGATTGGTTCAGGATTTTTTTCCTTGAACGCCTTCCCGATCACCGTCTTTATGACATTTAGGTTTTCTCCAATCAGTAACATGGGCACTCTCCCTGATTAAAAAAGGTTTCGGTGAAAATAAAAACAAATGCTCAGCTGGACATCTCCTTGAGATACTTGGGAATCAACGATGCATCCCTGGGCCCGACAAGGACCTCCCAATCGGGGAGTTCTTCTTCCATGTCGCCACTGATAGCAGCGGCATATCCCGGGATGATGATCTTGCGGTGGGAAACCTTGTCAGCTATGCCGGATTTCTTCACGAACATACCAACCGCGTCTCCCACAAACTTCCCTGCTGCCCAGGCGGTCATAACCGAGAGGCCTTCCGTATCCATGATGAGAAGCCAGCTGGGCACCCTGCTCCCTTCAATTTCACCGCTCACAATAAAGTACGTGAGCGAGAAATTGGTGGTGACCAATACGGGTGAATTTTCATCCGGGGCGCCGACCTCGTAGATTCCCTCCGTCACCGTCATGGGCCGCTGTGGGTCGGTGTAAATGTTCAACCGTTCCACGAGCAGGGAGAAGAGGCTCTCTCCGGTGAAGTCCGAAAGGATCACGATTCCCGCATACTTGGCAATGAGCATCGAAGCCAGCATGGTCTCTACGTCCAGATTGCCGGCCATTTCGCACGGAAACGTAATGGTGGAAAAGCCCAAAGAACGGTTCCCCGCTTTCAGGGCCGCCCTTCTGATCGCCACCTGGTCTTCAAAGACCTGCTTGGGCTCCCTGGACCCGGAATCCAGGACCAGGTCTTTCAGACCCATGCCGGTCAGCTTGTCGCTCAGGGCGATCAGCCCTTCCACATTATCCGCTTTCACTGCCAGGGGAAGACCGCTTTCCTTGGCAAGGTTCCCCATGTCCTCAACATTCTCCGCTGTAGCCGCATACAAAAGCGGTTTCTTGAAGGCCGAAACCTCTACGGCCGCCTTCAAAGCGTCCAGGCTTTCGCTCATCAGCACCAGGCCGAATTCGCTTTCTTCCGCGATCTTTTTGGCAATCCCGGCAAACGCAGCAGCATTCCCGTTTGCATCTTTCAGGGCCACCAGTTCCGGCCGCAAATTCAAGCCAACCCGCTCAAACTGAAAGGCATTCCATTCCTTCAATTTCTTTTCCAGGTCGGTTTCTTGAATATCAGATGAGACTATCGCCCCGATGCCTGTTGGGTTGAAAAACGTCTTTTCATGGCGGAACATCACTGTCTCGCCGCCGATCTTGAAAGCTCGTGTCCCGGCCCCGATGGCAACCGGCCTGATGGGAGGCGCTGACGCTTCCGCGAGCTTTTCCTTGGCCTCATCCGATACATAAGGGCAGGCATCCAGTTCCGCTTTGCCGGACGCCAGGTTCATTGCAAATGCCAGGCACGTAGGGACGCCACATTCACCACAATTCGTCTTTGGCAACATCTTAAAAATCTGAATTCCAGTTAATCCCATAATGCACTCCTGTCTGTTTAGTACGTTATCTTCAGTTATGCTCTGAAACCTTCCTGTTTCCCGGGTCCCAAAAAGTCGAGGACCAGGGAAACAGTGACTCTATATTTTGTTACATGATCGGATCCATGGTCAGGGCGGGGTGCTTCTTCTCCTGGAGAAAGGGAAGGATCTCGTCCTCGGTCAGGCCCACTGTCTCATCGGCAATTCGGTCAACGAGATCGGGAACCCCGAGTTCTTCCCCCCGCTTGAGCAGACGCTCCCTGATTTCCTCTTTCAGGGACTTGGGCATCCAGACCATACGCAGGAGCCCCCCATCACCCAGGATGAACTTTCGCTGGGTAATATTGTATTTGGAATGGCCCACAAAACCGGGGGTCGATGCGCCACCGCCCACCGTGCCGGCAAGGGTGGAAAACTTCATACCGCACGGGGTCATGCCAGTATAGTCCCGGTGAACGGTCATAACACCATTACACGCCGGGAGAACCGCAGCAATACACTCACAGCACCCGCAGGTGGTCATGGGGTCATAAACCAGGCTGTAAAAATTATAGTGATCAATGGTCTGCCTTGACGCCTTGAACACGAAATCATTGACTCCCTTGAACTGGCCAAGCTTCGGATCCAGGACCTCTCCCTTTTCAACGGGCTGGTTCGGTCCGGTGGGGTTGATCTGGTTTGAGGCCTTGCAGTCCATCCAGTTGTACGCCCCGCAGAGTCCGGTTCTTTCCGGGCTCACCACGCACACGTGACTCGGCGCAAAGGACTGACACAGGGTACATGAATAGAAGATGTCCGTGGTCTCATCGGTCATGTTCTCTATCCGTTCATCTCTGATCTTGTACTCCGCCCTGGCTCTCTTGGTCAGCTCATCCACGTCCTTTTCTTTGGTATAGAGGGTCACCTGCACCTTATCCAGAATACCCCCGAAGTCCTGGTGGAGCTTTGCATGGAGAACAACACCCAGGTGCTCAAGGGTAAATCCCTTTTCCATTGCGCCGTCACCGACCCTGATCCAGGAGATGTCCCGCTGGCCGATGTGCATAACGCCCTGGATGTAGTTGATCAGGTGGTGGATCTGCCGTTCCAGGATCGGCTCAAAATCCGCCTGCATCTCGCGTCCGGCAACCTCTACATAGATACCCAAAGGAAATTTATCGCCTTTTTTCGCGTCTTTCACGTTCGGGCCAACCACAATGACCTTGCCATCTTCGATGGCATTCATGTCCGTCATCTTACAGAGCTCGGTACACTGGGTCTTCCCGCCCCCCATTTCGATGAAGAGATCATCTTTGCGCACACGCTCCCCTTCAAAGGCCGGTCCATACGCCATGGGGATGTCCACTTTGGAAACCGTGACCTTCAGGCCACGTACTTCAATGGACTTGGACGTCATCTGCTCATGCGGCACGTTGGCCACCACGTGCTCATAGGTACACACCCCGGTGGGCAGGACTTCCGGAATGTCCGTATCCGCAATGGTAGGAAAGCCCCAATTGATGGCACCCGCTGCATTGGCAGCCCACTCGGCATTCACATCACCAAGGGCGTTCACAAAGGCAAAAATACGGTCCTTCTGGTACTTGAGCTGTTTCTTATAATCGCCGGGCTGAATGCCGCCAAAAGACATGCCCGCACGGTTTGCAAACCCTAAGGCGAATACCGCCGCGGAGATATCCGGGCCAAACGGAACCAGACGGGTATTCCACCCGATCTGGACATCGGCCTCCAGCAACTGCTCGGTAAAGGTCGTTCCGCTCTGATTTGCCGCCATGAAGACGTACAGGTTCTTCTGCTGGTATTCCTCGGCAATCAGTTTCGCGGTTGCTGCATCCGGTGCGGCCCCTACGATGGCGGCAAAGCCCGGGGCCGTGCCGTCCACAAATTCCACGCCACGCTTCCTCATGATGGCATCATCTGCGGCGCCCAGCCAGATCTTGCCGTTATCCACGTCCGGATCTTCTAGCTCGGGCTGGTAAAAGTCCGGATCTTCTACATACCGGATGGCCTCCACGATCTCTTCGGCAAACAGTGCCGCCATTCCCGCATCCAAGAGGGGCCCAAGATAGGGCAAGTGGTAGTCTTTCTTGATATGAGGGGGCAACAAGCGGCGCGCAAATTCCAACGGCTTTTTTGCGGAATCAAGATCCGTTACCTTGATGCCCGTCAAAGAATAAATAATGGGCAGGTAATAGGCAGTATTGGGAAATTCCAGTTTCTGGCTTCCACCGTAGGTTTCCAGGGCACGCTTGTAAATTCCTTCCGCCTTGGAAACAATGTTATAGCCACCCTGGATGGCTGCAAATGCTACTAGTTTTGACATCTCTTCTTTCCTCCCTTCTTAAGAGGCTTGTTCTATAAAATGTTACGCGGCTTCCATCTCACGGCGTGCCGCCATATCAAAGAGGACCCGCTCCCTGGCCTTATCAATGCCAAGGGCCTTCCGCTTTTTATCAATATGGGCGATCATCTTGCGGGCGTGTTCCACCGGGTCTGCTTCAAAATCCCACATGCCTCCATAGATGTTTTCCAGTTCCTTAAAGAGGTAGTTCTGGAACACCGGCGATCCCGTGACCGGCAATGATGCCCCGCCAAACACGGTATATACTCCCGAAGCAACGAAGTAATGGCCGATACTGATGGCCTTCTCACTCATCCACTCGGGCGCCGAACCGGCGGCGGGGAGGTCACTGATGTCATTCCCCAAGCCCCCTGCCTTGACCACCTCGGTTGCGGCCATGAGAATCCGGCTGTTATCCACGCAGGAGCCCATGTGGAGGACCGGAGGAATCCCGACGGTTTCGCAGACTTCCGCAAGCCCCGGACCACAGTAAACCTTGGCGGCTTCAGGTGTCATGAGGCCCACCTTTGCGGCCGCTATGGCGCTGCACCCGGTAGTCAAAACAATGACATCATGTTTGATGAGTTCCTTGATGATGGTAACGTGGTCGTTGTCATGCTTGGTTCTCGCGTTGTTGCATCCCACCACACCGCCGATACCGCGGATACGGCCGTTGATGATATTGTCATTGAGCGGGGTATAGGAGCCACGAAAGGTACCGCCAAGATGGTAATTGATGGCCTCGTAACTGAAGCCTGCGATCAGCTCGGAGGCGTTATCAGGAATGATGACCTCTTTTTCCCGCTTGGGGAAGTTTTCTATAGCGAGTTTCACGATCTTTTTGGCATCCTCAAATGCCGTGTGTTCGTCAAACTCGATGTGTACCGTGTCTCCCGAAGCGATCTTTGCCTTGGGATTGGTGGTGATGATCTTGGTATGGAAACACTGGGCCACGCTGGCGATGTTCTCCATGATGCACTGGAGATCCACCACCATGGCATCCACGGCACCGGTGACGATGGCCAGTTCCTGCTGCAGGAAATTCCCGGCCAGGGGCACCCCGTGCCGCATGAGGATCTCGTTTGCCGTACAACAGATGCCTGAGAGCTGGATGCCGGCGGCACCTTTTTGTTTGGCGAGTTCCACCATCTCAGGAAGTTGGGCCGCCTCCACAATCATCTCGCTCAGGAGGGGTTCATGCCCGTGGATAACCAGGTTCACGTGATCTTCCTTGAGCACGCCGAGGTTCGATGAGCTTCTGACCGGAAAGGGGCACCCGAACAGGACGTCCTGGAGATCCGTGGCAATCATGGAGCCTCCCCATCCGTCTCCAATGGCGGCCCTGGTGAACTGGTGCTCCAAGTTCTCGAAATCCTGGTCTACACCGATATGGGTGCGGTGCATGATCTCAACAATCTCCCGGTCAATACCCCGGGGAACTACGTCCAGCTTTTTCCACAGTTCATACCTGGGCTTGGGCGCCCGTTTGGCAGTGCAAACCTCCCCTTCCTGCTGGCCCCACTGGGCAATGGCCCTCTCAGCCACTTCCAGGGCGATCTCATCAATATCCCGGTCAAGGATCTCGCCGTTCTCTCCTTCCACCGTGGTTTCAACGTCAAAATCCGGCGCGATTTCAATCAGTTTTTTGGGATCCTGGATCTTATAATCTTCCACTTCTTTTCTGGCTGCCGCCAGAAAGGTCTCTGCCACACCCCTGCCATGATCCGAATGGGCTGCAGCGCCTGCCGCAACCATACGGGCAAAATTCCTCGCCGCAATGGTGGAGGCAGTAGCACCACACAGTCCTTTCCTCGTGTCCTCTCCTTCGATACCGCCTTTCGGAAGGGGCAATCTGCAGGGCCCCTGCGCGCAGTTCTTGCAACAGGTCCCTTGTACACCGATGTTACATGGCTTCATCTTTTGGGCCCGGTCGAAGATGGTCTCCACCTCCAACTCCCTGGACCGCTCAATCATCTTCTGGGTGGCCGGATCAATGGACAGGTCCCGCGGATCAGGCGCGGGCTTTTCCTTTTTCTTGGCCGCCACAACCTTTTTGACTTCTTCTGTTGCCATTCTCGAGGTTCCTCCTCTTCTTCACTGTTTACTTTGGTTATCAGGAATGCTTGTGAATCCGTTCCAGGTTAAGGATTAGTTTATCCACCAGCGACAACTGTTCCGGAGCGGGTGTCTTGGTCTTGCTCACCCCCTCCTCTGCCTTTCTTTTGGCCTCGAGCTGGGCCCTTTCCTGAGCCCGTTTCTGCCTGAGCGCCAGCAATTCCTCTTTTTCCTTTGCCTTGGCCTCTGCTTTTGCCTTGGCTTCCGCTTCTGCCTTGGCTTTCGCCTCCGCCTCTGCTTTTGCCTTGGCTTCCTCTTCTGCCCTGGCTTTCGCCTCCGCCTCAGCCTTTGCTTCTGCCTCCGCCTTGGCTTTTGCCTCTGCCTCCGCCTTGGCTTTTGCCTCTTCTTCCGCTTTTGCCTTGGCTTCCGCTTCCGCCTTGGGTGGTTCTTCAGCCTTGGGTTTCATCTCCACGACTTTCTTTTCTTTCGGTGGAACCTTTTCCTCTTTCTTGGCCGGCTCCGCAGGCTTTTCTTTCTTTTCGACCTTGGGCTTCGGTGCTTCCTTCTTGGCCTCCTTCTTTGGTTTTTCCTTGGGGGCCTCTTCACCACCAAAGGCCAAATCAGGTTCAGGTGAAAGAGCTACCAGATCAGCCTGTTCCAGCGGGAGATTTTTGGCAATCCCGGCCACATCCACGGCGCTTCCTCCGTTGATCATAAGCTCAATATATGACCGAACAAGTCTCACGCTTTCGGGGTGTCTGAGAATGACCACATCGCTGCCGGCAAGGAGATAGCAAACCGCGCCGACAACCTCCATGAGGATAGCGCGTCTTTCCGGGTCTCCCATGAGCGGTCCCTCTTCAATGCTCTCACCTGCCTCTTTACATTTCCAGATCTCATTTCCAAGGTTATTGATCATTGCAATCTGTAGTTTGTCATCCTCCTGCGTGAGCGCGGCCATCCTGATACGTTCCATGACGGAATAGCTGTATTCTATGCCGTATCCAAGACCCCCGGTGGTGGGATCGATGAGGATCTTTTCCTGGCTCACGCCAAGATTCCCGAGCAGGATGTTCAACTGTTTTGCCAGATTAACGTCGATCGGTGTTGAAGCAACCACTACGTGCTTGTATCCAAGGGCACTCGCTCCAACCCCCTTGTGATTTCCCTCCTCTACCGGGGAGAGCCCGAGGTTCTTGCCGTCACACACCTCAGAGATCTTTTTCAAGACTTCTTCGTCTTTCTGGTTATTGGCCGTCCCCCACACCACGAGAGGCACGTCAACGGCGTCAACCACCTTCCTGGCTACCTCCGCAGCTTCATCCGGGCCTCTGTCCATCCCGTTTGGATCAGTGCTCTTGAGCTGCAACACGATGATGTCAGCGCCATACTCCTCCACACATTTCTTTGCCCATGCATCAGGTGATGAAAGAACATCTTTAAAAGGTTCCACCACTGCCGCTGGCCATTCCTTCGAAGGGTCATAGTCCCAGATCTCCATGGCTATCTTGGGAGGGTGAGGCATCTCTCCTTCAAAGACATGGAACGGGTAGGATGTTTCTCCTCCCAGCGTGACAGCAGCATCGCCAATACCAAGCGTGGTTTCCCCTATCTTTCCTGAATAGGCTTGTTTGGGAATTTCGAATGCCAATTTCTCTACCTCCTTGATTGGAATTAAGACTGCTCTGTTCTCCGTAACTACTTTTCACAACTGCAATACCCTGCCTCCAATCCGCAGGCGTTGTGTCGTTATTGTGAAAAATAGAACAAAACGGGGCAAAAAAAAAGGTCTTTTGCTCTAAGCGGTGTAAAATAGAAAAATAAACAGCCTATGTCAAGTAATTTCTGCAGTAATATGAATACGTTTCCACTCAAAAACAAATCCCATATATTGTATTCAAAAAACTATTAAATACAATATATAGGATTTTATTCACCGCAAGCCCTGCCCCCTGTGCCTGAAACCTCATAGGTTTTACACTATTTGATCAAACACGCGGTACGCCGCCTGGATGACCGGATTTTCGCTTCCAAGCTCAATGGTAGGTCTCCCTTTCAGGTCATACTCCCGGAGTTCATCATCCTCCGGTATCATGCCGATTACTTCCAGGTCAAAGTCCCGGGCCGCTTCAATCAGGGGTTCTCTCTGGGCCTCGTTCGCCTGATTGATCACCAGCACCTTGCGGGCAATGTTCAGTTTGAGTTCATCGGTGAGCTGAATAATCCGTGAAGCAGCCTGGATCCCTCTCCGGGTTGCATCGGAGACCGCGACCAGGACATCAATGTTATTGGTGGTAAGCCTGCTGATATGCTCCATCCCCGCCTCATTATCCATGACAATAAAGGGATAATTATCAATGAGTCTTCCCAGGTATTCGGTGAGGAGGGTATTTGCCGCGCAATAGCAACCAGCTCCTTCAGGCCGTCCCATGACGATCAAATCAAATCCGTTCGCCTCAACCACCGCCTGCTGGAGTTTCATTTCCATGAAAACATCCTTGGTCATACCACTGGCAACTCCGTGTTTCATCTCCTCCCGGGCGTCTCCCAGTGTTTCTTCCACCTCAAGACCAAGCACCTCGTTCAGATTGGCATTGGCATCGGCATCCACCGCCAGAACCGGTTTTTTTCCTTTTTCCACAAGATATCGTACCAAGAGACCGGCCATAGTTGTTTTCCCGGTCCCACCTTTTCCTGCAAGTGCAATAGAATACGTCATTATACTCCCTCTCCATCAGTTTTCAGTTGAAATTTCAATATAATTTGTCTAAAGTTTAATGATTTAAAAAAATCTTTCAAGGGTATTTCTGCAGTTCCTATGAGAAAAAAAAAAGAAATCTGGAATCATGTGATTCAACACCTTGAAAAGCGTTTTTCAAATGGGGAAATCGAGACATGGTTTTCCAACACAACGCTCAGGGAAGTAGATTCTTCTATGGTCACCGTCGAGGTCCCGAATAAATTTGTCGCGAATTGGCTCAGGGAAAAATATGCTGCAGAATTACAGAGAGGATTCAGCGACTTTTTTCAATCTCCGCCGGAAATTCAGTACGTCTTTCCGGTGAATACCCGGCAAAAGAGAACCGTCGACGGCAGTTGCACCTCAGAAATGAAGAATACCTCTCTGCCCTGGTTGAATAAGAAATTGACCTTTGAAAATTTCATCACCGGGAACACCAACCGTTTTGCCTTCCAATCGGCCCTGGAAGCTGCAAAAGGGCCTGTGCGACATTATAATCCTTTGTTTATCTGGGGTGGGCCCGGCGCAGGCAAGACCCACCTTCTGCATGCCATCGGGAACTATGTCCAGGTAAATCGACCGCCGGAAAGAGCTCAATATATCACGGCTGATCACTTTACATCCCTGGTTTCCTCTGCCCGGAAAAAGCGAACCATGGATCAACTCCGAAAGGATATAAACAGGGTCTCCTTCCTCCTTTTTGATGATGTGGATCTCCTTTCCGGACGATTGAAGACGCAAAAAGAATTAAGTTCTTTTTTTAATCTGTTTCACGAGACAGACAGGCAAATCGTTCTTACGGCAAAGCTTCCGCCGAACCAAATTTCGAATCTTAGCAAGGAAATAACATCTCGCCTGCACTGGGGGGTCATATCTGAAATCGATACCCCGGATCAGGAAATGAAATTGAAAATTATTGAGAAAAAATGTCACGAGGAAGGAATCAATATTCCTGACGATGCAGCCTTTTTTCTGGCAAGTAATACGGGGAACATGAAAGAATTGATGCGGTTAGTGACTCGTCTGCATACCTACTCTTCGGTGCACGAAAAACCTGTTGATATTTCTCTCGTCAAACTGGTGATCAGCGGAAAACATATTCTCTCACCGGCACCCAGTATGCAAAAGATTCAGGAAATCACCGCGCGTTTTTTTGATCTGCCGTTAGCTGATCTCCTTTCAGGGAGCAAAAAAAGGCGTTGTTCGTATCCCAGACAAATTGCCATGTACTTATGCAGGCGTTATACTGAGTGTTCATTCAAAGAAATCGGAATGGCTTTCCAGAATAAAGATCATTCCACGGTGATTTATGCTGTTCGGCATATCAGTAAGGTAGTGGAAGAAAATGACCGGATAAAAAATGACATCCTTGAGATCGAAAATTTGATTGCCTAATGGGGAGTTCCTTTTCAAGAACTTGATTGAAAGAGGTTGATAACCGGCAAGTACGGAAGAGAAATGACGGAGGAGAAAGAAAAGAACTGTGTTTTGAAGACTTCCGGTAAGTATTTTTTTCGTTTATCATCAGTATAATAGCACTGCTTTAAACAATTCAACCGCTTTTGATGTATTATGATTATTTACAGAACTAAATATTCATCATATAGACATTCCTCTTAAAAGAGAAAGATTAAAGGAAAAAGACAAAAAGGAAGGAGACTTCACATGGAAATCAAAATCAATAGACCGGTTCTTTTTAAAAGTATTTCCAGGGTTCAGACAATACTCGAAAAACGAAGTAATATGCCCATATTATCTACCGTTCTTGTGACTGCAAAAGACCAAAAGATCAATGTTTCAGCCACAGACCTGGAACTTGGATACAGTCAGGACCTGCCTGCGGAAGTAATCGAGGAAGGAAGCATAACCATCCAGGGAAGAAAATTTTTTGAAATCCTTAAAGAAAGCCGGAGCGATGTCGTTCACCTGAAGGAGAAAGAGAATAACTGGCTCTTCATAACGGATGGCGTTGCAAGGTTCAATCTGGCATGCTTGCCTGCAGAAGATTATCCGACGTTCGTGGAACCGGAGGGAGTACAGTCGGTTTCCATGGATGCAGATACCCTGGATGAAATGATTAACAAGACTATTTATGCGGTAACCCTGGAAGAGGCTGGTTTCAAACTCTCCGGGGTATTTACGGAAAAAGTTGCTCTCGAGGGGAATTTTGTGCTGAGAATGGTAGCCACTGACGGACATCGGCTTTCCCTTATAGATAAAACTGTTCCAGGTATTGAGGATCTGGACCTCGGGCACGGGGTTATGATACCCAAGAAGGGAATGGCTGAACTTGGCAAGTTTTGTGCGGAAGGCGGGAGTGTGCAGTTGGGATTCGAAAAAAATAACTGCGTGGCGAAAAAGGAGGACGCAGTACTGGTAATTCGGCTTATTGATACCAAGTTTCCTGATTATCAGGCAGTGATTCCCCGTGAAAAAGGGATTACCATAATGTTAGACAGGATCAGTCTTCTGGAGGCCATGAGGAAAATGGTCATCCTGAGCAATGAAAATTACCGTGCGGTCAAAATTTCACTGGAAAATAACATCATAGAACTCATGTCCACGAATCCTGATCTTGGAAACGCGCAGGAAAACATGGAGGTGGAATACGCTGGGGAACGTCTGGAAATCGGTTTCAACGCCCGTTATTTTATTGAGGCCTTACAGGCCATGGAGAGTGAACAGGTGGAGTTAGGATTTATTGACAGCTCCAAGCCCTGTTTGCTGAGGGGCGAGGCGGACAGGGGTTTTCTGGGACTTATTATGCCCATGAGGATTTGAAATGACGAAAGAATCGAAAACGTATGTTGCCTCGGACATAAAGGTGCTCGAGGGTTTGGAGGCCGTGAGAAAAAGGCCTGCCATGTATATCGGGAATACCGGGTTTGAGGGGCTTCATCACCTTGTCTACGAAGTGGTGGATAATAGCATTGATGAATCCCTTGCCGGGTACTGCGATCGTATTGACGTGGAAATATTGACTGATAACAGTGTTATTGTTTTTGACAACGGTCGTGGCATCCCTATTGACATTCACAAAACAGAAAATATACCGGCGCTTGAGGTGGTGATGACAAAACTTCACGCCGGCGGGAAATTTGACCATAAGACCTACACCGTTTCCGGTGGGTTACACGGCGTCGGTGTGTCCGTGGTCAACGCCCTCTCGGAATTCCTGGAAGTGGAAGTATACCGGGACGGAAAAGTTTATTACCAGCGCTACGAGAAGGGAAATACCGCGTCTCCTTTGGAAATCAGGGGAAGTACCGGGAAGCGCGGTACGCAGATCCGTTTTTTGCCTGACAGCACGATTTTTCAAAGCACCGAATTTGATTTTGATACCCTTGCCCGGAGAATGCGAGAACTTGCGTTCCTGACAAAAGGGGTTCGCATCAGGATCCTTGACGATCGTACCGGCAAGAAAAAGGAATTCCTCTATGAAGGGGGGATTAAGTCGTTTGTAGAGTATCTCAATAAGAACAAAGAGGTTCTTCACCCAAAACCCATCTATATGATGGGGGAAAAAAATCGGGTTATCATGGAAGTGGCCATCCAGTATAACACTTCTTACAAGGAGAAGATTTTTACCTTTGCGAATAATATCAATACGACGGAAGGTGGGTTTCATTTAATTGGATTTAAATCAGCCTTAACAAGGAGTATTAACCAATATCTGCAAAATTCTGCTCTATCAAAGAATTTCAAGGAAAAGTTGAGTGGTGATGATGCAAGGGAAGGATTGACGGCGGTTATCAGTGTCAAACTCCCGAATCCCCAGTTTGAAGGCCAAACCAAGACGAAGCTGGGAAACAGTGAAGTGAAGGGCTTGGTGGAGACGCTGGTGAATGACGGACTAAGCAGTTTTTTCGAGGAAAACCCGCGCGTCATAAAATCTATTTTGTCCAAGGTCATCGACGCTGCTCGAGCCAGGGAAGCTGCAAGAAAAGCTCGTGATCTGGCACGACGAAAAGGAGTGCTTTCTGATCATTCTCTCCCGGGAAAGCTTGCGGATTGCCAGGAACGGGATCCGGAACACAGTGAGATATTTATCGTAGAGGGTGACTCGGCAGGAGGATCTGCAAAGCAGGGACGCGACAGACGTTTCCAGGCGATTCTGCCCTTGCGGGGAAAGATCCTGAATGTTGAAAAAGCCCGTTTTGACAAGATGATATCCAGTGAAGAGATCCGGACGATGATTGCCGCACTGGGAACAGGAATCGGCGATAAAGAGTATAATATTGATTCGCTTCGGTACCACAAAGTCATCATTATGACGGATGCTGACGTGGATGGATCCCACATCAGGACGTTGCTCCTCACCTTTTTCTTCAGGCAGATGCCGGAATTAATAGAAAAGGGACATCTCTATGTTGCGCAACCTCCACTTTATCGGGTTATGGACGGAAAAAAGGAACGTTTTGTGAAAGATGAGGATGGCTTTAACAGCCTGATTCTGGAACGTA
>JAFDGR010000324.1 GCA_019309145.1 Deltaproteobacteria bacterium
GCCCCCCTCTGATTGATGCCTAGTCGACTTGAACCGGTGCCTTTTCTGGACCAGCATCGTGCTGAATTCCAGGGTAAGGGTGTACTCCCGCGTACCCTCACCGTACGGGCGGAGATCTAGGTCTTCGGATACCTTGTCCTGAATACTTCGGGCTTTCTCAGAGGCCTTGGCCGCTTCTTCAGTCATCCCTTTTTTCCTGTAGACAAAGGCCAGGTTTCGGTACACGACCAGGTCAAAAGTGGTGGGAGCATCACTCTTTTCAACGGCCCGCTGAAAATAGACAAGGGCCCGGTCATAATCTTCCTGGCCGCAAAAGAAGATCCCGAGATTGTTGTTTGCCTCCTGATCATCAGGTGAAAGCTCCAATGCCGTAAAAAAATCCTTTTGCGCCTCTGGGTATTTCTTCTGTTCAAAATAGGCAAGCCCACGGTTGTTGTAGGCTTCCACATGATCGGGCGCGAGATGGATGGCCTTGGTCAGCGCTCTTGCCGCCTGGTCCAATTTCCCCTGCTTCAGCAACCTGGTGCCTTTCTGAAAATAGTCATTTTCGTTTCCCGCCAGGCCCAGACCGGGAACCATCACCAGCAAGAGCAATGGCACCAGTACCGCCAGAATCCCTCTATTCAGAATATTCTTTTTCATGACAAGCACCTCAAGTTACTACGCCCCTTTTTCCTTTGCCGAGGGGTGACCAAGTGCAGTGATTCAGAAATATACCAAGATCTTTTAACGCTGCCAGGAATACTGCTTTCCGGGAAGGCAGGGGAACGGGATGTTCCCGGAGCGGCGTCATGTCGGCCCTGGAGCAGGACTTCAATATGCTGGTATATTTCTGAATCACTAGTACTCAATGCCCCGGTTCCTTGAAAGCTTTATCGGCACGAACGGTGCACAACTTGAGTGCTCTTTGGGTGAGGAACGAGAGAGGCGTGAAAAATGGTTGTAGTGAAAGAGAATGCATGCTAAAATTTCAGTTCATCAAAAAAACCGAACGTCTTACCTGAAATTGTTACTCTGTTTCACACGGCGGAGAGGACGAGATGAATACCCGGCCTGCGAAGGTTTTGCCAGGTACAGGAAAGGGATTGAGCGGCTTCACTTTCCTTGAAGTCCTCGTGGCGCTCTTGGTCCTCAGTATCGTCACCGCGTTTGCCATTCCCGCCTTTTCCACCTGGCTACCGGACTATCGACTGAAGGCCGCTGCCAGGGAGCTCTTCTCTCATTTCCAACAGGCAAAGATAGCGGCCACCAAAAACGGAAGCTACAGCACCGTTTGCTTTTATCAACCCATGGGATCGAAGACTTATTCCTATGTGGTCTTTGTTGATGCGGACAATGACCTGGAATACGATCCCGGCGAAAAGATTATTGTCCGGCGGCTCTGGGGTGCGGGCGACCAGTACCAGGGGGTCTCTTTTGATCGCTCAAAGGGAGGGGGAGATGGTGTGACATTTCCCGACAATGACGATGGCATTCCAGCCATTGCTTTTCAACCGAGCGGAATCCCAACGAGCAATTCAGGAGGCTTAGGCATGGGGACCGCCTATCTCAGGAACACGAAGGGAAATGAGATGAAAGTAGTGCTTTCTTCTGCCGGAAACGTCCGTATAGATTGAACACGCGAAGCACCGGAGCGAGATACAGGCATGCTCATCAGAGGAAAAAAGCAGGAAGACAGAAGAGGGCGGTTCAGCCAGGGTTTTACCCTGGTGGAACTGCTCATTGCCGTGGCAATAGCCGGTATCGTCATGGGAGGCATCTATTCTGTTTACCGCTCCCAGCAGAGTTCCTATGTGGCACAGGCACAGGTTACCGCCCTGGAGCAGCAGGTGCGGGCCGCCATGTTCTTCATGCAACGGGATATTTCCATGGCGGGATGCGATCCTACCGGCCATGCCAACGCCGGAATTTTGACGGCCGGCTCCAATTTCATTCGGTTCACGGAGGACCTGAACGGCAATGGCGATCCGGGCGAGTACAATGAGGATATCGCCTATGCTCTTTACCGCACAGGGGGGGTACAAAAACTGGGAAGAAAGACTCCGTTCACGGCGACCAACCAACCCGTGGCCGAAGGTGTGGACGCCCTTGATTTTGTCTACCTTGACGCGGCAGGCAATGTGTTACTCACCCCGGTGTCCGATCCTTCGCGGATCAGGTCAGTCCAGATAACGCTGGTCGTCAGGGGAGAGAAAGCAGATCCCCATTTTTCAAACACCACCATTTACCGGAATCAGTTCGGGGCGCGGATATTCGGTCCGGCAAATGACCACTTTCGACGCAGGCTCCTGACGGCCGAGGTCCTGTGCCGCAATCTGGCTTTTTGATGAGGAAACCAGGGACAATGAAAAACAGGCGAAGAATTGGCACCTCGGGGAACGCAAAACAAAAAGGGTTCACTCTACTGGAAGTTATTGTGGCCATTTCCATCCTGACGGTCGGTCTTCTGGCCGTGGCTTCCATGCAGGGGTCTGCCATCATGGCCAACGCGAGTGCAACGGATGTGACCGACGCAACCACCCTGGCGGCCGACCGGCTGGAAAAACTGGCCTCCCTTGCGTACGATGATACCGATCTTTTCGACACGGACAGTGATGGGGCAGCGGGTCTTGGCGATACGGGCTTTGATAACAACCCAGCTACGGGGAATGACGCTGATTACGGGATAACCCGGCAAACTGCCCGGGGAAAAACCTATTCCGTGTACTGGAATATAGCAGAGGACGATTCAAAGGTGGGGACCAAGACGATCCAGGTGATTGTGGCCTGGCAAGATCATGGGAGAACGAAACAGCTGACGCTGCGGCACATAAAGCCCCATATTTGACGGCTTCGTTAGAAGTCCAATCTCTGCGTTGCGCTTGATCTTGGCGCTTTTTACTGTGCCGTTTGATTTGATGATTTTTGACGATTCCGTATTTGATAATGGAGAGAGGGCAATGGAGACGGCAAG
>JAFDGR010000077.1 GCA_019309145.1 Deltaproteobacteria bacterium
ATACCCGTCCGGCCTTTGACGGGAAGCAAAGGCCGAGTCCTTCCGACGGGGTCGTCATGGGCCTTGCCATGGTCAATGGCCGCCAGGTGGCCCTCTATTCCATGGATTTTTCGGTCATGTCCGGTTCCATCGGTGACCAGGCTGCGTGGAAACTGGCGGATCTTACCGAGATGGCAGGCAGAAACCGGATACCGCTCATAGGGATTATTGATTCCGCCGGAGAACGGCTGAGCCTCAAGGGAGGAGATTCCGGTTTCAACGGGCTGAGCAGGCTCCTGAGAAATTACTGTCTTTATTCAGGGGTCATTCCCCGCATCGCGCTCCTCCTGGGCCCCTGCACGGGACTCCTTTCCAATGTGCCTGTTCTGTCGGATTTTCTCATCATAAACGAGCAGACCGGTTTTCTCTGGCTGGGAGGCGAGAAGAAATCGGATGGCGCCGGGACCGCTGAATTCCACATGGAAAAGAGCGGACAGTGCGATATCATCGCCCAGAGTGATGAGGACGCCATGGACAGGATAAAGACTCTGCTCTCGTATCTCCCGTCCCATTGCTGGGATACCCCGCCCATGATGGAGACCGGCGATGATCCTCAAAGGAGGGAAGAAGCCCTCCTCGATGTTATGCCCGACAATCCAAAATTTACGTATGATATCCACGAGGTCATAAACAAGATCGTGGACAATGGCGAATTTCTTGAACTCAAAGAAGATTTCGCCCCCCATCTCGTGACGGGCTTTTGCAGGTTCGGCGGCCACGTGGCAGGCGTGGTCGCGAATAACCCGGACGAACTGAGCGGCATCCTGGAGCCGGATTCCTCGGACAAGTATGATCGTTTTATGCGGTTCCTGGATGCCTTTTCCATTCCCCTTGTCACGCTTGTGGACACGACGGCCTTTCCTCCCGGTGACCGGTGGGAAAGGCGCGGCGTGATCAGGCATGGGGCCAAGCTGCTCCATACCTATTCTCACCTGACCTGTCCCAAGGTCACCATGGTGCTGCGGCGATCCTATGGCGGCGCCAACATCGTGCTCGGGTGTTCAAAAATGTTCCCGGATTTTGTCTACGCGTGGCCCACCGCGGAATTCGCCCCTACCGGCCCGGAGACGGTTGTGCATGCCGTCTTCCACAAGGAACTCGCGAAGGCCCGGGAAGAAGGAACCCATGACATCGTCTATAACAAACTGCTGACCACCCTCCGGGAGCAGTTCTCCGTCATGAACCTGGCCCGGCACTGGACCACCTATTACACGGCCCACGAAGTGATCGATCCCAGGGACACCCGGCCGAGGATCATTCAGGCCCTTGAAGCCCTGAAAAACAAACAGGAAAAACTCCCTCACAAAAGGCGATCCATAAAGCCGGCATAGCAACAAGAGGCTCCCCGATGACTGATGCAATGGAAAAGGCAGTGGCAAGACTCAGAAAGATCCAGGAGAAAAACGCCCTGGGCGGAGGCCAGAGCCATATAGATCGACAGCATGCCCGTAACAAACTTACGGCCAGGGAGCGAATTGACTGCCTCCTGGACAAGGGGACCTTCAGTGAACTGGGCTCGTGCGTGAACACCACCGGTACCAGGCTAGACGGCAGGGAATTTGATGCCCCTTGTGACGGGGCCGTGTCGGGTACCGGCAAGGTCAATGGAAGAACAGTCGCCGTCTATGCCAGTGATTTTACGGTGCTCGGGGGTTCCATCGGAACGCAGCACGGGCTCAAATTCATACGACTCCTGGAAATGGCCGCATCATGGAGGATTCCCATGGTCTGGCTGCTGGATTCCTCGGGAGGGAGGCTCGGGTACCTGGACGTGCCCATGGCGGGTATTGACTGGTGGTTCGCGCTGGAGTCCCGGTATTCAGGCATGATTCCTCAGATAAACGTCCTGCTCGGGCCCTGCATTGCGGGCCAGGCCTATTGTCCCACCCTGTGCGATTTTCTCCTCATGAGCAGGACCAGCGCCCACCTGTGGCTCGGGGGGCCGAGGATGACCCAGGCCGCGACCTCGGAAAAAATAGGCGATGACGTGGGCGGGGCCGATTACCACATGATTTACAGCGGGACGTGTGACGTGGTGGGGCAAAACGATGAAGAGACCATAAGGAAAACACGCGACCTGCTGGGATACCTCCCCTCCAACTACCGGGAAAAGCCTCCGTGCAAAGCACCCTCTGATGCCCCGGACCGCGAGGTGAACCAGTTGATCCAGGTGGTCCCTGCACACTATGACCGCACATACGATATGCATGAGGTCATCAGGCTGCTCGTGGATGACGGCGATTTCTACGAGATCAAGGAAGAATACGCCACCCAGCTTATCACCTGTTTCTGCCGCTTCAACGGCGAGGTGACCGGCCTGGTGGCAAACAATCCATCCAAGCCCGGCAGCACCATGGAAATCAATGCCTGCGACAAGTACTATCGTTTCCTCCAGGTACTCGACGCCTATGCCATCCCCCTGGTGACCCTGGTGGACACCCCGCCGGTGGTGCCGGGGGAAGACCAGGAGGCAAAGGGACTCCTGCGGCATGTGGGCAAAATACTGGACACCTATGCCACGGCCACCATCCCCAAGATCAGTGTTTTTCTGCGTGAGGCCTATGGAGATGCCGGGAGTCTCATTCTCGGAGGGATAAAGGGGTTAGGGGTGGATCTCACCTATGCCTGGCCCATCGCCAGGTTCGCGGTGGAGGCATCCTCAATAAACTACCATAACGCCTATGGCAAGGGGCTTGAGGACGATGCCCACGAAGGATATCTCAACCGTGCCAGGGAGAAGATCGATGTGTTTGAGGCCGCCAGAAGCTGGACAGCGCAAGTCGTGGATGAAATCATTGAACCAAAGGATACCAGAAAAAAGATCATAGAGGCCCTGGACCTCACGAGAGACAAGCATGAACACCTCCCTGAGAGAGCCGGGTTCCTCAATACCGCACCCACCTGATTTCGGGCGCATGGAAAAGGAGGCACCACCATTGGAAAGCACTGGAAAAAGCGGAGAATACCTGGAAGTGCGGGCGCCCATGTCGGGTGTGTTCTACAGGAGGCCGTCTCCTGAAGATTCACCGTATGTGGAGGTAGGAGACCTGGTCAAAAAAAAGCAGGTACTGGCGCTCCTGGAGACCATGAAAGTCTTCCAGCCGGTAAAATCGCCTGCCGCGGGAAAGATCCTAAAAATCGCCGCGGAAAACGAGACCCCGCTCAAGGACCAGGACCTCATGTTCATCATTGAAAAAGTGAACGAGCATTTGGGAAAAGCTTAAACCAAGAAACCAGCTAAATGCTCACTCTAGGCACTTTAGTCGGTCTATCATGAAGCCATGTTTTCAAAAATACTTATCGCCAACAGGGGTGAAATCGCCCACCGGATAATCCGTGCCTGCCGGGAGATGGGTATAGAAACGGTTGCCGTCTATTCGGAAGCGGACAAGGCGTCCCGCCACCTCAGCCTTGCCCATGAAAAGGTATGCATAGGCCCTCCCATAAGCGCGAAAAGCTACCTGAAGATGGAAGCCATTCTGGAGGCGGCCCACCGGACCGGGGCCGACGCGATTCATCCCGGTTACGGCTACCTGGCGGAGAGTGAAGAGTTCGCCCTGGCCTGCAGGGAACGAGGGCTCGCATTCATCGGCCCCAGCCCCGAGAACCTTCGGCTGGCCGGGGACAAAATCGCCGCCAAGAAAATCGTCAGGGACGCGGGGGTTCCCATTATTCCCAGCAGCGAGAAGGCGGTTGGTACTGCAGAAGAGGCAGCGGCATTGTCCCGGGATATGGGATATCCGGTCATGATAAAGTCATCAGGCGGAGGCGGGGGGCGAGGCATCAGGGTCTGCCCGGACGAGGATACCCTGGCCGAAGAATTTCCCATCGCAAAGATGGAAGCCCGGGCCGCGTTCGGGCGTGACGGGTTGTACATTGAAAAATGCATCCCTGAACCGCGCCACATTGAATTCCAGGTGCTTGCCGACAGATACGGCCAGATAATCCACCTGGGAGAGCGGGAATGCACCATCCAGAGGAGATACCAGAAACTCATTGAGGAGGCCCCCTCTCCCCGCCTCACCCCGGAACTGCGTGACGCCATGGGGAACGCGGCGATGAAGGCGGCCCGGGCGATGGAATATTTTAATGCCGGGACCATCGAGTTCCTGCTGGACAGGGACAACCGGTTCTATTTCATGGAGATCAACGCCCGTATCCAGGTGGAACATCCCGTTACCGAGCTGACCACAGGCATTGACCTCGTCAAGGAACAGATCAGGCTCTCCTCGGGTGAAAAACTCGGGTACTCCTTGAAAGACATCAACAGGAGGGGCTGGGCCATCGAGTGCCGGATCAACGCCGAGGACCCGGAGAGAGATTTTGCTCCCTGCCCCGGGACAATCGAAAGGTACGTTCCTCCCGGAGGGTTCGGGGTCAGGCTGGATACCCACCTGTACCAGGGCTATGAACTGCCCGTATTCTATGACTCGCTCATGGCAAAGCTCATTTGTTACGATTTGACCAGAAACGGGGCCATCACTATCATGCGACGGGCCCTTGAGGAATTCACCATTGAACCGGTGAAGACCCTCATTCCCCTGTACCTGAAAGTAATGGATGACCCGCTCTTCCGGGCCGGGGAATTTTCCACTGACTACATCGAGAAATTCCTGCCCGCGGACCATAATGATGAGGATAATGACACGTGATTTCATCCCAGAGGAGGAGATTCCGGTGGATTTTGAACTGACGGAAGAACAGAAAATGCTCAAGGAGACCGTTGCCAGGTTCGTGGACAGGAATGTCATCCCCCTTGCACCGGAACTGGATGAGCAGGAGCGCTTTCCCCACGAGACCTTCAAGGCCATGGCGGATATGGGCCTTTTCGGGATCACTATCCCCGAGGAATACGGGGGAAGCGGATCCGATTTCCTTTCCTGCGTCCTGGTCATGGAGGAACTGGCCCGGGGATGTGCCGCCACGGCAAACACCTATGGTTCACACGCCATTTTGTGCACTGAGAATATCTTCAGAAACGGGAATGAAGATCAGCGGCGTACCTACCTTCCTGACCTGATAGACGGGAGAAAAATCGGGGCCATCTGCATCACGGAACCCGGGGCCGGGTCAGACGCCTTCTCCATGAGGACCACGGCCGAAAAGAAAGGAGACATCTACGTCCTGAACGGGACCAAGATGTTTATCACCAACGGCCCGGTTGCCGATGTTGCCGTGGTTTACGCAAAAACGGATCCTGCCGCCGGACAGAAAGGAATTTCGGCATTTATCGTTGAAAAGGATTTCCCGGGGTTTTCACGGGGAAAAAGCCTGAAAAAAATGGGGGTGAGAGGGTCCCTGACCGGTGAACTGATCTTTGATGGCTGCGAGGTTCCTACCCGGAATCTCCTGGGTGAGGAGAACAAGGGGATACGGGTCCTGATGAGCGGCCTGGACCGGGAAAGGATCCTCTATTCCATTGCGCCCATCGGAGTGGCCCAGGGGGCATTTGACCTGGCACTCAGATATGCAACCGAGCGCGTTCAGTTCGGAAAACCCATCATCCATTTCCAGATGATGCAGGAACTGCTCGCCGATGTGGCGACTGATATCCAGGCAGGGAGGGTCCTGTCCTACTGGGCCGCGGTCAAGGCCGATACAGGGCAAAACGTGCGGCTTGAGGCATCGTACGCGAAGCTCTTCGGAGCCAAGGCGGGTGTGGAAGCCGTAGGCAAGGCGATCCAGGTCTTCGGCGGGTATGGCTTCATCCGGGAGTTTCCCATAGAACGGATGTACCGGGACGTAAAAGGCATCGAGTTCGGGGCGGGTACGAACCAGATCCAGAAACTGATCATCATGCGCGAAATGATGAAAAAGCTGCAGTCTTCATAAAAGGGCAACAATGCAACAGAAAGGATTTGCGGGAACCTGAGCAAGGAGGATCGCCATGGAAGAAAGGGTCTGGCACAAATCGTACGCAAGGGGAGTCCCAGCGAGCGTTGATTACCAGAAGATAACGCTCCACGGGGCACTGGAAAAAACAGCCCAAACATTCCCCGATACCGTCGCCCTCATCATGATGGGGAAAAAGATCACGTACCGGGAGCTCGACCTCCTGGTCAACCGCTTTGCCGGGGCCCTGGCCGGCCTGGGCGTGAAGAAAGGGGACAAGGTGGCCCTCCTGCTCCCGAACATGCCGCAGGTTGTTATCGCATCCTACGCGGCCTTCAAGCTCGGCGCGGTGGTGGTCATGAACAATCCCCTCTATACGGAAAGGGAGCTTGAGTATCAGTTGAACGACTCGGACTCAAAGGTGGCCATATGCATGGATCTCCTGGTCCCCAGGGTGCTCAAACTGAAGGGAAAAACCGGGATAGAACAGGTGGTCGCCTGCCACATCCGCGATTACCTCCCCTTTCCCAAAAAACAGCTTTTCCCCCTGGTGAAAAAGAAGATGCACCGAAAGACAGCCCCCCATGAGGGTGTCCATGACTTCCTGGACCTCATTAAAAAATATCCCCCAAAGCCGCCTGATGTAGCGGTTGCCTTTGATGACCTGGCGGCCCTCCTTTACACAGGTGGCACAACGGGCCGTTCAAAGGGCGTGCTGTTGACCCATGCAAACTGCAGTATCTGTGTGCAGCAATTACGGGCATGGATTCCGGATGTAGAGGAAGGCAGGGACAGCATGCTTGGCACGTTTCCCATCTTTCACACCGCAGGATTTACCACCGGTATGAACACGTGCATATACCGTGGGCTCACCCTGATCCTCATTCCGCGCCCGGAACCAGGGACCGTCCTTGAAATGACCCGGAAATACAGACCCACCTGGTTCCCGTGCGTCCCCACTATTTTCGTGGGGGTCCTGGGTCATCCGGACTTTCCCGGGACCGACTTTTCCTGTGTCAAGGGATGTGTCTCAGGGGCCGCGCCTCTCGCGGTGGACACCATCCGCCAATGGAAAGCGGAGGTAGGCGCCGACATCGTTGAGTGTTACGGCCTGACAGAGACATCCACCCTTTCTCACGCGAACCCGTGGGGCGGAAAGACCAAACCCGGCAGTGTCGGCGTGCCCATTCCGGATACAGACTGCCGGATCGTGGACGTGGAGACCGGCACCAGGGACATGGGTCCAGGTGAACCCGGAGAAATCATCATCAAGGGGCCCCAGGTCACCTCCGGCTATTACAAAAAGCCGGACGAGACGGCAGAAGCCTTGCGGGACGGATGGCTCTATACCGGGGATATCGGGTACATGGATGAAGAGGGATACTTTTTCATTGTGGACCGGAAAAAAGACATGATCATAGCCGGAGGATACAACATCTATCCCCGCGAGATAGATGAAATCCTTTTCGAGCACCCGAAGATCCAGGAGGCATGTGCTGTCGGGATACCTGACCCGTACCGCGGAGAGACGGTGAAAGCCTTCATCGTGCTTCAACCGGGAGAAAGGCTTACCGGGGAAGAGGTCATGTCCTACTGCAGGGAAAAACTGGCCGCTTACAAGGTCCCGAAGCTGGTGGAATTCATGGACGAACTGCCAAAGAGCGCTATCGGGAAGGTACTGCGGAAAGAACTGCGGAAAATGGAGCAGGAAAGGATCAGCAGGAAAAATGGATAGGTCCGTATCCGCGGGCTCCGAACACCAATGCAGCAAGACGGGAGGAAAAAGTATGGAAAGATATGATGTTATTGTCATCGGGGCCGGAAACGGGGGGCTGACCGCATCTGTTGCCCTTGCCCGGAAAGGCCTGAAGGTCCTCCTTCTCGAACGGCATAACATTCCCGGCGGGTGTGCCACGAGTTTCTGCCGGGGCCGTTTCGAGTTCGAGGTGGCCCTGCACCAGTTGAGCGGCATGGGCACCACGGAGAAGCCGGGGCCGCTCCGTATGAGCCTGGCCAGCCTCGGTATATTGGAAGACCTGGAATTCGTTGAAATACCCGACCTTTACAATGTACTCATGGAGGACGGTTTCAACGTATCACTCAAGCCGGACAGACTGCAGGTTATTGCTGAACTAAAAGAAAAGTTCCCCCGGGAAAAGGAGGCAATAGAGCGGTTTTTCGATCTCGCCTACCGCTACGCGAATGATATGCTCGCCACCTTCTTTTTCAAGGACCCGGCCCCTTCCCGCGAAAAGTATCCTACCTTGTATGAATATGCATTCAAACCCGCAGCCCAAGTCCTTGATGATCTCTTTTCAGATCCCCTCCTGAAGGCAGTCCTCTCCGTCTACTGGGGTTATCTCGGGCTGCCCCCCACGCGCCTCTCGTTTGCGTATCTTGCCATGCTGTTTTTCGTGTACATCGAATTCAAACCCTTTCACCTGAAGGGGGGCTCCCAGGCCCTGTCAACCGCCCTTGTCAACCGCTTTCTTTCCCATGGCGGTACGGCCCGCTTCAATTGCGGCGCCAGGAAAATTATTCAAAAAAACCATGTGGTTCAAGGGGTAACCACCACGGACGGTGAGGAGTTCGAAGCCGGGTTCGTGGTCTCCAATATCTCCCCCATATCCACCTATTACCAGCTTATGGATCCGGAAGAGGTTCCCACCGCTGTCCTGCGGGAGATGGGCGGACGAAGTCTCAGCCCTTCGGCCTTTACCATGTTCATCGGGTTTGACCGTGAGCCGGATCGTTTGGGGATCACCGAGACCACGAATTTTCTGCTTGCCAATGCAGACGCGGACGACAAAGTCCTCCAGCGAATGCAGCAGGTGTCCATCGGTGATGAGCCGATGGTACTGAGCTGTTACGATGTGGCAGATCCCGGATTTTCTCCTCCCGGCACCTGCCAGGCCAACATCGTCACCCTGAAATACGGTGCCCCCTGGCTGCGGGTGCCGCCGCACCAATATCACCAGACAAAATTCGCCTGTGCCGAACAGATGTTACGCCGGGTGGAGGCCATTTACCCCGATGTGAGGAAACACATTGAAGAGATTGAGGTGGCCACACCACTCACCCATATGCGGTATCTGGGACATCCTTCCGGGGCGATTTATGGCTTTGAACAATACACCAAGGACTCCATGTTTTTCCAGCCGGGCCGCTCTTCTCCCATCAAGGGCCTCTTCTTCGCCAGCGGGTGGGTCGGGGACTGTGGGTTCCAGCCTACCTTGCAGGCAGGGATACAGGCGGCAAAATCCATCATAAGAGAAGTTACCGCAAAATAGGGGGGAGCCATGAAAAAGGATATTTTCCGGGAATTCGACGGGTATAGTCAACTGCTTGAAGAAATTGAGGTGAGCAGAAAATACTGGAAAAATTTTACGGCGGACGCCGAATCAGTACAGGGACACATTGATCTCCTGCACCCGACCCGCATGATGCTCCGTGTTTCAGACATCATTGAGGAGACTCCTACCGCCAAGACCCTGCGGCTGGTTTCCAAAGAAGGCTCTCTGCCGCCTTTCCTGGCAGGGCAGTATGTGGCCCTCTCCTTTGCAATCGGGAGCATACGCACAGCCAGACCATACAGTATCTCTTCGCCGCCCAACCAGACCGGCTATTATGACATTACCGTGAAAAGGGTGGAGGGGGGACTGGTTTCCAATTATCTCCTTGACCAAGTGGAAAGGGGCGCAATAATAGAGAGCTCAGGGCCTGCGGGCAATTTCTATTACAATCCCCTGTTCCACGATCAAACCATGGTATGCATTGCGGGCGGGAGCGGCATTACCCCGTTTATGAGCATAATCCGGGAAATCATTGAATGCGGGCTGAACCGGGAGGTTTTCCTCTTCTACGGCAACCAGGATCTTGATGACGTTATCTTTCACCGCGCCCTCACGGACATTTCCCTGCGTTTTGAGAATATCCATTACATCCCGGTCGTGGAGCAACCACCGGAAACATATAACGGCGCAACCGGATTCATCACCGGCAAGCTCATCAGGGAAACCCTCGGAGACCTTGCGGGGAAGACTTTTTACCTTTGCGGCCCGAAGGGATTGTATGATTTCTGCATCCCCGAGCTGGAATCCCTGGGTATTCCGTCAAGAAAAATCAGGAAAGAGGTCTCCGGCACGCCCACGCACATCAGCACCTATCCGGGCTGGCCCGAAAACATCAGTGAAAAGGACGTGTTCACGGTCAGGGTAAACAACGGACACACCCTGAGTGCCTCTGCCGGTGAACCGCTCCTGGCGGTTCTCGAAAAAGCAGGGATCCTCATTCCTTCCATCTGTCGTTCCGGAGAGTGCAGCATGTGCAGGGTCAGGGTAGTCTCGGGCAGGGTGTTCCAGCCCGCGGGTGTGCGGGTGCGGAAATCAGACAGGCAGTTCGGGTATGTGCACTCATGCGTCTCCTATTCGATCAGTGACCTGGAGATACTCGTTTGAGTGACTAGAGTGCGCTAGAGTGACGAAAGTGACTAGAGTGAAGGAATTTTGCTCCAAACTCCCGCTTACTTGCTGAGCAATGAAAGGAGAACATGAATATGAGTGAAAAAAAAGAAGCACAGGATACCGCCCTTGTGACCTACAAAAGGGAGGGGCATGTGGGATTTATTACCCTGAACAGGCCGGAGAAACGAAATGCCATGAACGTGGCCCTGTGGAAGGCGCTGGATGTGGCCATCGGCGCGGCCGAGGAGGACAAGGAGGCGCGGGTGGTGATCCTCCAGGGAGCGGGAAAATCCTTTTGCGCCGGCCTGGACCTGGGCCCCGAAAACGAGATCGTTGCCGTTCTGGGCGGGACACCGAGCGCCTCCCAGAAAGCAGAGGTGTTCAATATTATTCTCCAAACCCAGGCGATCCACACCCGGCTGGAGCGCCTTTTGCAACCCACCATCGCGGTCATTCACGGCCACTGCCTGGGGGCCGGCCTTGAACTGGCTGTCTGCTGTGATTTCAGAGTCTGTTCGGCCGATGCCCAGTTTGCCCTTCCCGAGGCACGGCTCGCGGTCATCACGGATGTGGGAGGACTGCAGCGTCTCCCGAAGATTGTGGGCCGCGGCCATGCCCGGGAAATAGCCTTCAGGGCCCACCGGTTTGACGCCGAACGGGCCCGTTCCATAAACCTGGTTAATTACGTATACCCGGACAAGGAGATCCTTTATAGGGAGGCCCGGGACATGGCAGAGGAGATTGCGGCCAATCCACCCCTGGCCGTCCAGGGCGCAAAGGATGTCATGCTGTTTGACGACACCGCGACCCTGGATGAATCCCTCAGGTACAACGCGGCCAGATCCAGCATGGTCCTGCCTTCGGAAGACCTGTTCGAGGCCATCTCCGCGTACCTGCAAAAGCGCCGGGGAACATTCAAAGGGGCATAACGGGAGGAGAATAGAAATGAGTGCAAAAACAGTCATCACCTGCGCATTGACCGGGGTGCTCACGGACCCCGCGGTTCACCACGTGCCGGTCACGCCCGAGGAAATGGCAGACCACGCGGCCCAGGCCTTCAATGCAGGGGCCTCCATTGTCCACTGTCATTTCAGGAACCAGGCAAAAGGAATGGGCCATCTTCCCACGTGGGATACGGAAACGGTCGGGCAGATTCTGGGGGCCATCAAGAACCGGGTCCCCGAAATCATCATCAATATGAGTACAGGGGTCGTGGGACCGGACATATCAGGGCCGGTGGCATGCCTTAAAACATTCAAGCCCGAGATGGCCGCGTGCAACGCAGGGTCCCTCAACTACCTGAAAATCAGGTCCGACGGATCCTGGGCCTGGCCGCCCGCTCTCTTCGACAACCCGGTCGAAAAGATAAAGGGATTCCTGGATGTGATGACGGCAAACGAAATCGTGCCGGAATTCGAGTGCTTTGATTCGGGCATTGTCCGGAGTGTGGGGCTCTTTAAGCAAAACGGCATGTTCCGGGGAAACGCCCATATCTCCCTGGTCATGGGAGTGGCAAGCGGCATGCCGGCAAAGCCTGAGTGGCTGCCCCTGCTGATCCGGGAAATGCCCGAGGGCGCCCATTACCAGGTGATTGCCATTGGGAGGAAGGAGGTCTGGGATCTCCATCGCAGGTGCGTTGAACTGGGCGGAAACGTCAGATCGGGCCTTGAAGACACGTTCTACCTGCCGAACGGCGAACGGGCCGCAAACAACGGTGTCCTCATTGAGGCCCTTGCCCGGATCGTGCGCGAGGTGGGACGCGATATTGCGACCCCTGCCGAGGCCCGGGAAATGCTGGGGCTGAGACCCGCGTGAAAACGCCTGACCCAGAGAAAACCATTCAGGGCCTTCCATTTCCCCGGGACCGGAGCGGCCCGACCCGTGTTCGCCAGGGGACTCGTATCAGCGCCTTGGATTGAAGAGTGAATCACCATTATTGAATGTCCGGTTGAGCAGAAGATCCACAACCTGAATCCCGTTCATCATGCCTCCATAGAGCCCATGCGCGAATTTCGGCTGGTAGAGATGGGCAACAGGCGTTTTCATGGGAAGGCGCTTGGGCCTGGATCATTCCATCATCCCCTTTTACCCTGACTCCCACGGCCTTCCCATCTTCTACGATGATCTTCTCCACCTCGGCGTTGAACCGTATCTCCCCCTGCAACTCCTGAAAAAGGAGGGCCATCTTTGCGGGGAATTCATCATAAAATCCATACGGGCGAAAACACCTGGTCATGGACGTGAGCATTGCCCCGATTGCCAGGATGGAAGATGCCCGGGCGGAAGGAACCCCTGAAAACGACGTAAATGTCTCCATAACCTCTCTCAGTTCGGGATTTGTGATCCCGAACTTGTCCAGAAAAGAGGCGTACGTGCGATTCAGGTTGGCCACTACCTTGGGTGCTTTCAACGGGGTGATGAGTTTATCACGGAAGGTGGGAATCACCTTCAGTTTTCTCACCTGGGAAAACATGGATACAGCATAATCGATCAGCTTTCTTATCTTGTCGGCCTCTCCAGGAAAAAGCTTTGCCAGATATTCAGCGAAATGTTCTGGACCCGTCGGGATATGATATTCATCCACTTCGTCTCCGTGCACCACGATGCGGCGCATGAAATCACCTTCATACCTTTTCAGATTCATTTCCAGGCCAAGGTATTCCAGGATATCCACGATGTCAGGAAAGAGCTGAGTTGTTTCAAAAACATATCCCTCTCGCACATAGGCGGTACTGTAGCCCCCTGGATAACTGTTTTTTTCAAGAAGAAGTGTTTTCTTCCCTTCGGTGTTTTTGACCCACATCAATCCCGTGGCAAGACCGCTGATACCCGCACCTATGATAAGAAGATCATACGTGTCTTCACCTCCATAATTGGAATGCACCTCATCTTTCTTCAACCTGATGCTCTCTCCCATGATTTTTCCTCCCCGTGCAGATTTTTCTTGACCGCCGATCTGGGACAGTATACATTCTCCATCAAATGATGGCAACAATAAATGGAATCAATTGCTGGCAGCAGAAAATGGACATAGGCAATGGTAACCCCTCTTGAAAAGGCGCGCAAAGACCCGGACTCCATGAAGGGAAAAATCCTCAAGGAGGCACGCCTCATCTTCGGCGAGTACGGATTTCATGGAACAACCACCAGGATGATCGCCAAGCGGGTGGGCATAGATATTTCAACCCTCTATTATCACTGGGGTGAGAAGGGAGACCTGTACGCAGCCGTTATCCTTGATATCACGGAGGATCTCCGGTGCAAACTCGAAGAAGTGGAACAAGTCATACACGGAAAGCCCCTGACCGAGCGCATGGAAATCGCCATCGACATGATGACCGATTATCTGTTCGAGCATCCGGAAATCTCCAACCTTATCCTTCTTCGCTATTTTAATAAAACAAGAACCACGGCCGGTTTTGACTTCCGCGTGCCCGAGTTCATTTCTGATATTGCACGATCCATGAATCTTTGCAGGGATAAAAAACGCATATCGAGCCGCGTAAAGATGCAGGTCCTCGCCATCATGAACGCGATACACAATTTTGTGTCGGGGGAGAACTTTTTCAGGCCCATGCTGGGCCTTGAACGGGATCCCTATATCCGTACCACCAAGGAAATCCTGAAATTTATTCTGATACCCGCATTCAGGGACCTGACTTCATGAAAACAGACAACCAATGCCGGACAATATTTATGAACATCAACAGAGAGAAGGAGGGAGAAGAATGGCCTTAAACCTGGATGCCGTGGGCAAGAAAATCGGCCCGGTAAAAAAGGACTATACCTGGAAGGACGTGGTTCTGTATGCCCTGGGGATAGGCGCGGGCTTTGACGAGCTGGAATATTGTTTTGAACAAGACCTCAAGGTGATTCCAAGCTTTTCCATCGCCAGCGTGTTCGAGTTTCTGGCCGAAGTCGGCATGAGTTCCAATGCCGATCTTTCCGGAATCCTCCATGGGGAGCAGGACATCATTTTTCACAACACGATCCCCACGGAAGGGACCCTGATCACCGAGGGACAGATCACGCACATGTTCGACAAGGGAGCGGACAAAGGCGCCCTGGTGGTGGCTGAGGCAGAAACCTACCATTCAAACGGCCAAAAACTCTTTACCAATATCTTTACCCTGTTCTGTAGAAAGGACGGAGGATTTGGAGGTGATCCCGGCCCGAGCGAAACCGTGGCGTTTCCGGAGAGCCCCCCCGATTATGAGGAACGCGCCGTTCCCTCCCCTGACCAGCCACTGCTCTACCGGCTGTCGGGGGACATTTTCCAGCTCCACGCCGACCCTGAATTCGCAAAGGCCAGCGGCTTTGAAAAGCCCATCATGCATGGTCTCTGCACCCACGGGTACGCCTGCAGGGCGGTCATAAAGCACCTTTTCCCTGGAGAACCTGAACGCATGACCAGGTTCAGGGTCCGCTTTTCAAAGACCCTGTATCCCGGTACTCCCATTGTCACCCAGATATGGAAAATAGAGGAAGGCAAGGCCTATTTCAGGACGATCAATGGTGACAACAATGACGTGGTGATCGACGGCGGCATTGTGGAGTGGCTCAGCCCGGAAGAACTCAAGAGGCGTGAAAGCCTGGGAGGGATTCGTTTCGATGACCAGGTTGCCATCGTGACCGGGGCCGGTGCGGGCCTGGGCCGGGTCTATGCCCTGGAACTGGCCAGGAGGGGCGCCAAGGTCGTGGTGAACGACCTCGGAAGCGCCAGGGACGGCTCCGGGGAAGGATCCCAGGCCCCG